>CAZFPM010000049.1:16386-20829 GCA_964520965.1 uncultured Myxococcales bacterium | reverse complement strand
TCGCCTACCACGACGCCTCGGGCGTGCGCGAAATCGTGCCCCTCCGCGACACGCGCTCGGCGACAGTCTACTACGACTACGACGGCGAGAGCGGGAACCCGGAGGCGCCGGTGGCGACGTGCGGAACGGCGCGCTCCTGGTTGTATCGTTCGACGACGGGCGGCACGGTCTCCTGGATGTTCCAGTCGGGCGCTCCCGGCTCGTCCGGCGCCGATTGCGCGGGCTCGCTGTCCGGGTCCCTGGCGTTCACCCCTCCGGGGATCTCCACGGTCCGCGTGGCCGACGATCCGGGCGAGGCGGCTTCGACATCGTTCGGCCACGCCTGGCCCGAGGGAGAGTCCGACGGGCACGTTCTCGAGTTGGCCGCGGCGGAGTTCACGTTGACGGCTTCACTGGGCACGTGGCCGGGCGCGGTCTCGGAGTTCTACGCGAACGGACGTGACGAGGCGGTGGTGAGCTCGTTGGACACGCCGAGCACGTTCACGATCACGAGCACGCTGTTCGCGTTGATGGAGTCGGCCGTGTTCGACACTGGTCGGAGCCGGGATTGGGGCTGACTTCTCGCCGACTTCGACGTGACCGAGTACTCGGTGCCGATCTTCTTCGTCCGTACCGGCGACAGCGTGAGCGACACGCTCGGTTCGACGTGGCGGGGGCCGTTCTTCGACGGGTCGGACATCTCCTCGCCCGCGCTGAGCGGGGCCCGCTACATCCAGTACAAGGTCGAGATCTTCCTGCAGGATCCGGCGCTGATCTCTCCCTATCGCGAGGTCGCGCTGAACTTCCGCGAGCTCCGCATCGAGTTCGACACCGACGGCGACGGGTTCCCCGACGGTCTGGACGGCTGTCCGGAGGATCCGCTGAAGACATCTCCGGGGCTCTGCGGCTGTGGCGTGCGGGACGACGATCCGGCCTGCGACCCCGACTTCTGCCCCGACGACCCGACGAAGACCGAGCCCGGGCTCTGCGGCTGTGGCGTACCGGACACCGACGGCGACGGCGACGGCACCGTCGACTGCAACGACGGTTGCCCAGCGGACCCCACCAAGGTCGAGCCGGGAGCGTGCGGTTGTGGGATTGCGGACACGGACGGTGACGGCGACGGCATCGCCAACTGCATCGACGGTTGCCCGACGGACCCCACCAAGGACGACCCCGGGGTGTGTGGCTGCGGCATCGCCGACACAGATGGCGACGGCGATGGTGCGCCCGATTGTATCGACGGATGCGCGAGCGACCCGGACAAGGTGGGCCCCGGCCTGTGCGGCTGTGGCATCTCCGACCGGGATTCCGACGTCGACGGCGCGCCCGATTGCCTCGACGAGTGCCCGAGCGATCCGGCGAAGTTCTCGGCCGGATTGTGCGGCTGCGGTGTTCCGGACGCGGACTCCGACGGCGATGGAACGCCGAACTGCGTCGACGAGTGTCCACTCGACCCGGCGAAGGTGGGCCCCGGTACCTGCGGTTGTGGGGTCCCGGACCGGGATTCCGACGGTGACGGGAGACCGGACTGCACCGACGCCTGCCCGATCGATCCAGGCAAGGTCGACCCCGGCGTCTGCGGTTGTGGCATCAGCGACGCGGACGGCGACGGCGACGGAGCGGCGGACTGCGTCGACCGGTGCCCGTCGGACCCCGGAAAGACGTCGCCGGGTGCGTGTGGCTGCGGCGCACCGGAGACCGACACCGATGACGACGGGGCGCCGAACTGCGTCGACGCGTGTCCGACCGACCCGAGCAAGACCTCGCCCGGCGTCTGCGGTTGTGGATTCGCCGAGGACGACCGCGACGATGACGGAACCCCGGATTGCGCCGACGCCTGCCCGGACGATCCCACCAAGCTCGAGCCCGGGACGTGCGGCTGCGGCGTCAGCGACAGGGACACCGACGGCGACGGCACGCCGAACTGCGTCGACGAGTGCCCGTCGGACCCACGGAAGACCTCTCCGGGAGCGTGCGGCTGCGGTGTGATCGACCGGGACTCCGACGACGACGGTACCCCGGACTGCGACGACCTCTGCCCTTCGGATCCGTTCAAGACATCGCCCGGTGTGTGCGGATGCGGGCGGTCCGACCGCGACGATGATGACGACGGCACACCGAACTGCGCGGACGCGTGCCCGGCCGACCCGGCGAAGACCGGCCCGGGGGCGTGCGGCTGCGGCATCGCCGACGCGGACGGCGACGGAGACGGAACCTTGGATTGCTTCGATGCGTGCCCCGCGGACCCGCTCAAGACCGCTCCGGGGGTCTGTGGTTGTGGCATGGCAGACGAAGACGGTGACGGCGACGGGCTGCTCGACTGTCTCGACGGATGCCCCGACGACCCGGACAAGACGACGCCTGGGGTCTGCGGTTGTGATGTGGCCGACACGGATGGTGACGGCGACGGCGTCGCCGACTGCGACGATGGCTGCCCGGAAGACCCTGCCAAGACCCGCCCCGGGGCGTGCGGATGCGGTGTCGCGGACACAGACGGTGACGGCGATGGGACCGCGGACTGCCTCGACGGTTGTCCGAGCGATCCGCGCAAGGTCGAGCCCGGGATCTGTGGCTGCGGCGTCTCCGACTTCGACGCCGATGGTGACGGAGCGCCGGCTTGTCTCGACGACTGTCCGGACGACCCCGACAAGCTCCTGCCCGGCGTGTGCGGCTGCGGCGTGTCGGATATCGACGCCGACGGCGACGGTCGGATCGACTGCCTGCCGATCTGCGCGCCGAGGGACGACTCCGACGGCGACGGGGTGTGCGATGCCGACGATGTCTGCGTCGACGTGGCCGATCCCGAACAGAGCGATCTCGACGGCGATGAAATCGGCGACGCCTGCGACGCCGACGCGGACGGCGACGGACTCGTGTTGGTGGTCGAGGAGGCGATCGGCACCGACCCTCTCGATCCGGACACCGACGACGACGAGCTGGTCGATGGCGTCGAGGTCGACGCCCGAACCGACCCCCGAGACGCCGACAGCGACGAAGACGGTGTTCTCGACGGAGCGGAGCCGGGGGCGCTGGACGACGTCGACGGCGATGGTCTGATCGGCGCCCTCGACCCGGACAGCGACGACGACGGTCTCTTCGACGGGACCGAGTTGAGCGTCACGGCCGACGCGATCGGGCCCGACACCAACGTGGCCGCCGGGGTCTTCGTAGCCGACGCTGATCCGTTGCGGGGGACCGATCCGCTCGACCCGGACACCGACGACGGCGGCGTCCCCGATGGGGTCGAAGACACCAATCTCGACGGCGCGATCGACCCTGGCGAGACCGATCCGAACGATCCCGCCGACGACGCGCGACGTCTCGACGGCGACGGCGACGGCCTGGCCGATACGTTCGAAGAAGCCATCGGCACCGACCCCGCCGACGCGGACAGCGACGACGACGGCGTCATCGACGGCGAGGAGGCGAACCCCAACGCCGACACCGATGGCGACGGCGCCATCAACGCGCTCGACCCGGACGCGGACGGTGACGGCCTCTTCGACGGGACCGAGCGAGGCGTGACCGAAGACGAGCGGCACCCCGACACCGATGTCGATGCCGGCTTCTTCGTACCCGATGCCGATCCGGATACGACCACGTGGCCCCTGGATCGGGACACCGATGACGGTGGTGTCATCGACGGCGACGAGGACATCGACGGCGATGGTTCCGTCGATGACGGGGAGACCGACCCGCTCGACCCGTTCGACGACTCGCCCGACACCGACGGCGACGGGCTCCTCGACCAAAGGGAGGAAGAGCTCGGGACCGACCCGAACGATGTAGACACCGATGACGACGGATTGCTCGACGGTGTCGAGGTCGACGGGCAGAACCCCACCGATCCCCTGGATCCCGACACCGACGACGACGGGCTCTGCGACGGTGACGCCAGCGTCGCCGATGTGTGCGCCGCAGGAGAGGATCTCGATGGAGATGGACGCGTCGACGAGGGCGAGACCGATCCGGCCACCCCGGACACCGACGGCGGTGGCGTCGACGACGGCACGGAAGTGCTCGTCGACGACACGGACCCGCTCGATCCGACCGACGACCGCACCGCGGCCGACGACCGGGATGGCGATGGACTCGACGACCGGCGCGAGGTCGAGCTCGGTACAGACCCGCTCATCCCCGACACGGACGGCGACGGACTGCTCGACGGCGTGGAGGTCAACGGGGACAATCCCACCGATCCGAGGGATGCCGACAGCGACGACGACGGTCTCTGCGACGGCCCCGAAGGCGAGCCGGGTATCTGCGTTGCCGGCGAGGACCTGAATGGGAACGGGCGGGTCGACCCCGGCGAGACCGATCCGAACGATCCCGACAGCGACGACGACCGGCTCGACGACGGCACCGAGGTGAACGAGACGGAGACCGACCCTCTCGACCCCGATACGGACGACGACCGGCTCGACGACGGCACCGAGGTGAACGAGACGGAGACCGACCCTC
>CAZFPM010000049.1:9194-16286 GCA_964520965.1 uncultured Myxococcales bacterium | reverse complement strand
GGCACCGAGGTGAACGAGACGGAGACCGACCCTCTCGACCCCGATACGGACGACGGCGGCATCGACGACGGCACCGAGGTGCTCGACCAGGGCACAGACCCCCACGACCCCCTCGACGACCGCATCGATAGCGACGGCGACGGCCTCGTCGACCCGGTCGAGCGAGACCTGGGAACAGATCCCTTCGATGTCGACACCGACGGTGACGGCCTGCTCGACGGCGACGAGATCAACGTGGTCGGCACCGATCCGCTGGAGCCGGACACCGACGGGGGCGGCGTCGATGACGGGGCCGAGGTCGACCGGAACTCCGATCCGTTGGACGCCGCCGACGACTTCCCGGACACCGGGCGTCGGATCACCGGCGGCCGTTGGTTCGGGTGCGCGTCGGCACCCTCTGCGTCCCCGCCTCCCGCCAGCGGATGGCTGGCGGCGTTCGGTCTCGGCCTGCTCGGCCTGCGCCGCCGCCGATAGCCCAATCGAACGCAACCAGGCGGCAGCGCGTCGGTCAGGGGATCTCCGGCTCCGCGTCACGGGTTGCTGCTGCCGCTGCCTGTCGGTCGGCTCGGTACGAGGAGCGCACGAGCGGGCCCGCTTCGACGTGGGCGAACCCCATCGTCCGGCCGGCGTCCGCGAGGGCTTCGAAGGTCTCCGGCGGGACCCAACGCGTCACGGGCAGGTGCCGCTCCGAGGGCCTCATGTATTGCCCGATGCTCAGAATCTCCACCCCCGCGGCGCTCAGGAGTCGCATCGTCTCGAGGACCTCGTCGTCGGTCTCCCCGATGCCGAGCATGATCCCGCTCTTGATCCGGACCCGACCGTCGCGTCGGGCGTGACGCAACACGTCTAGCGAGCGCTCGAAGCGGGCCTGCGGCCGCACGACCGGGTGCAAGCGCGGCACCGTCTCGACGTTGTGGGCGAACACGTCCGGGAGTGCGTCGAGCACGTGGGTGACGCAGTCGAGATCGCCCTTGAAGTCGGGGGTGAGCACCTCGAGCTCGAGCTCCGGACAGCGGGACTTGATCTCGCGGACCGTCCGCGCCCACGCCTCCGCGCCCCCGTCGGGGAGATCGTCGCGATCGACCGAGGTGACGACGGCGTAGCGCAGTCCGATCCGGGCCAGCGATTCGGCCACGCGGCGGGCCTCGTCGGTGTCGACGCTCCCGGGGCGACCGGTCTGCACGTCACAGAACCCGCACGATCGGGTGCAGACGTTGCCGAGGATCATGAATGTGAGGGTCCTGTTGGACCAGCACTCGCCGATGTTCGGGCAAGATGCGCTCTCGCAGACGGTGTGCAACCCCTCGCCGTGGACGAGCTTCCGGACGCCGAAGAAGTCCTTGTTGAGCGACAGGCGCACCTTGAGCCAGTCGGGCCGCTTGCCCGCGGCGTCCGGCTCTCCGGTCGGGCGTGCCATTCCCGAGCGTCGCTGGTCGCGGTCGCGGGCAGGGTTGTCGGGACGGAAGGTCATCGCGTGGGTCGTCGCCGGGTGCGGCGAACGAATAGGGAACGCGCCGACCGGGCGCAAGGGTGGGCGAATGAGCTGGGGGCAAACCACGGGGAGGGGTGCCGGCGCTGCGCCGAGGTTGTCGCCTCCCAGGTCCGTGCTGCGGTAGTCTGCGCGGGGTCGTCGGATGGCGGCGGCCCTGCTCGGACACCGCGATGCTCCCCGCTTCGGTCACCCAGACGATCGCCGACCGGTTCGGCCCTGTGACGGGCGCCCGTAGCGTGGGCGGCGGCTGCATCAACGAGGCCGCGGAGCTCCACGCCGGCGGGCGTCTGCTCTTCGTGAAGTGGAACGGCGGGGCGCTCCCCTCGATGTTCGAGTGCGAGGCGCGGGGTCTGGCGCTCTTGCGCGAGGCGGCGACGATCCGCGTTCCCGAGCCCCTGCTCTGGCGCGAAGCGTCGGCGGATCGGCCGGCGCTGTTGGTGATGGAGCATTTCGGCGACGGTCGGCCCGTCGGAGACTTCGCCGAGCGGCTGGGACGCGGGCTGGCCGCGCTGCACCGCATGACCGGCCCCACCCACGGCCTCGACCACGACAACTACATCGGGTCGTTGCCCCAGGAGAACCGGCCGTCGGAGAGCTGGCTGGAGTTCTTCTCGGAACGTCGGATCGGCGCCCAGGCCGACCTCGCCCGGGCGGCGGGCCGCCTGCCCGGCGCCGTCTCCCGCGGCCTCGATCGGTTGCTCGCCCGACTCGGCGATCTTCTCCCCGATGCCGTGGAACCGTCGCTGCTGCACGGGGATCTCTGGTCGGGCAACTACGGCGTGGCCGGCGACGGGTCTCCGGTGATGTTCGATCCGGCGGTGTACCGGGGCCACCGCGAGGTCGAGCTCGCGTTCACCGAGCTCTTCGGCGGTTTCCCCCGGGGTTTCTACACGGCCTACGGGTCGGCCTGGCCGCTCGATCCGGGCTACGACGAGCGACGCGACGTCTACAACCTCTACCCGCTGCTCGTGCACGTGAACCTCTTCGGCGGCGCCTACGTCTCCCAGGTCGCGTCGATCGTGCGTCGTTTCTCCTGACGAAATCCCACTTCGGCGGCTTGACTCGCCGTCATCGATCGCGTAGGCACCCTCACTCCCCGGATGACCGGGGCCGTCGAGGACCCCCCGCCGCGAGGCGGAAAGGAACGAGGAAGAGCCATGGCACGCCGCTGCTCGCTGACCGGAAAGCGCCGCAACGTCGGCATGAAGGTGTCCCACTCGCACATCCGCACCAAGAAGGTGCAGCTTCCGAACATCCAGTCGAAGCGGGTGTGGTACGAGGCCGAGGAGCGTTGGGTGCGCCTGCGTCTGTCGACGAGCGCCCTGCGGACGATCAGCAAGAAGGGTCTGACCTGCTTCTTGCGTGACTCGGGGCTTTCGCTGAAGGACGTGACCTGATCCAAGGCCCGGCCGACGATCTTCGAGCGCCCGGTTCTGCCGGGCGTCGAGCGTTTTTGGGGCCATCGGCGGCTTGACTCCCCGTCTCGCACTCTGATAGGTGAGGCGCCCCGCGCCTTGCGGGGTTCCCTTCGGCTATCCCAAGGCGGGCCCTCGACGCCCGTGCCCGAAGTAATAGGAGAGTATCGATGGCGAGAAAGATGCGACGAATGGCCTCGTTGCGGCGGCGTAAGACCTGCCCCTTCCTGGCCGACTCGACCCTGCGGATCGACTACAAAGACGTGGCGCTCCTCCGCCGCTTCCTGTCGACGCGCGGCAAGATCCTGCCCAGCCGGATCACCGGCGTCTCGGCGAAGTACCAGCGCGAGCTGGCCATCGCGATCAAGCGGGCCCGCCACCTGGCGTTCCTGCCCTACATCGCCCAGGACTGATCGCCGCCCGGCGCCCAGCCACTCGTCGCCTCGGGCTCACCGCCCTGGCGACGGTCACGCTGCTGGTCGCTGCGTGTGGCGGCCCCGAGATCGCCCCGCCTCCGATCGCCGCTCCCGCAGCGTGGGTGCCGGATCGGCCCGCTGACGCCCTGTTGGGCCTGTCTGCGCGGCCCGGGCTGGGGCTCGAAGCGCTCACCGCCGAGGTGCGTAGCCACCTCGAGGGCGCGTCGCTGACCGTGTTCGAGCCCGGTCCGGAAGACGGCGTCGGCGCTCCCGGGTACGTGCGCTACCTGGCCTGCCAGGAAACCCGCGACGATGGCCCTGCGACCCACCACGTGGTGTTCGTCGCCGCGGAACCGTGGACCCCGGAGAGCACGGAGCTCTTCATGGAGGCGTTCTACCTCCTACCGGCGTCGACACCACCGGAGACCGGTGCCCCCTGGTTCCACGTCGTCGCACCCGAGCCCCTGCCGGCCGGGGTCGCGTACCTCTTCGGCAACACGTGGAGTGGCGCGTTGGAGTCTCGACTCTTCGCGGTCCTGGCCGAGCCGATCCCCGATCCCAACGATCCCGAGCCCTACGTCGAGCGGACGCGCGAGATGTTCGCGCAGGTCGGGATCGACACGAGCCCCGGCGAGACTGCCCTCGCCGAGCTCGACCGCCTGCTCGCCGCTCTTCCGCGCCCGTCCGAGGGCGACACGAGCTACCGCCCGGTGGCCACGCTCCTCGCCATCGGGCTGGCGTTCTCCGCCGAGCTGCGTCATCGTCATCGCAGTCTCGACTGGGTCACTGGCGACGCCGCGCTGGCGCGTTTCTACGCCCTCGGCGTGCGCACGCACGAGGAGACCTACCTGCGACCGATCGACTACGTGTTCGACGCCTACGACAGCACCGCCACCGCCCCGCTTGCTGCGTACGAGGAGCTGGTCCGCGTTCGCCTGAGACATCTCGGGGACCAGCCGTGATCGACTGGCTGACCACCGACGAGTGGATCTTCTTCGGATTGCTCACCCTGACGATCTACGGCATCGGCGGGACCCCGAGACTCGCGGCCTGGCTCTTCGGGGACGGCTCGCCATCCGAGCGATAGCCGATCCGGCACCGGCGGAAGTCGACTCGCCGTGGCGTCAGCCATCCGGCGTCGGCTCCGGAGAGTCGTCCAGGCGTAGCGCGACGAGGTAGGCCGCGAAATCTCTCAACGACGGGTGGACCTGTTGGGCGAACGAGAGCGTCTGCAGGGTCCGCAGCCGCAGAGTCGGCAGAAGGCGGATTGCCAGCCCGGACGAAGCGTACGGGTTCTGGGCGATGCCCTCGCGTACATTTCGGTTCCGTAGCCACTTCGGGTGCCGGGCGACGATGTCGAGGAGTGCGGGGCGCGTAGGGCGGCGCGTCACGATGGCCATGATCAGCGACTCGTCGATCCGCGGATTCGCACAGAGCTTCTCGATGACCATCGGCTCGTCGTCGAGCGCGAGCCGTTCCAACAGCCGCCGGTCCGAGCGCGTCGCGGCGGCCTTTCGATGTCCGAGGCTCATCGCGTGCTGTGACATCCTCTCCAGGGCGCGACTCTCGATCATGCGCGCCGGCGGCGGGCTGAGCAGATACCAGGCAACGCCGTACGCCCCGGCCTCGCGAGCGGCGAGGTCGATCGCCTCGAGGGCGAGAGTCTCCGTGCCGGAGGCAGTGGTGACGAAATCCGCGAGGGGGAGCAGGAGGTCGTCCGCCTCGACATCGCCACGCATCGCGCGGGTCAGTACGATCTGCAGGTGTTCGGCGACGGTGGGTGCATCGACCGTCGTCAGGTGACGTTGGATCTGCCGCCGCCGATGACCTGGATCGACGACGCTGCGGACCCGCCGGACGAAGGTCGCGTAGTCGTATTGGTCGCCGTAGTCGGGTGGGTTTCCGAACTCGGTCATCGTGTCGCGATCAGTCGGGCCTTTCGTCGCCGGCGGCTCGCGGATCGTCCGAACCGACGGCCTCGACCGGGGCGGTTTCAGAAGTGGCGCTCACGCTCATCCAGCACGACGCGGTCTCCCGCTCGGCGCTGTGGACGCCAACGGAGAAGCGGAGATCGTCGAGCTCGGCAAGCGCCGGGTCTTCGGCAAGGAACACGCCGCTGAACGGCGTCTGTTGACCGGACTCGACGACCAGGTCGGCGGCGGTATCGCGCAGGGAGGAGTAGGCGGCGTCGAGGGACGCCTCGTCGGTCAGCGCCTCCAAGATCGGCTGCGCGACGCCGTTCCCGGCGGGCACGATCCGCCGTGCGGCGAGCTCGCCGTCGCCGGTCACGAGCTCGACCACGACGTCCACCCGCCGGTATCGACTGTCGCCCTGGTTGACGACGACCCCGTCGACCACGACAAAATCGCGGCCGTCGGTGCTGCGGTACACGCCGCTGACCACGCCGGCGAGCCTCAGGTCGCCGTCGTCTTCGGTCGGGAGCGAGTCCACAACCTCCTCGACCCAACCCTCGGCGGTCTCGACCACGCGAACGATCGATTCGTGCCGCGGTTGATACTCTTCCCCATGGAACGCGACGCCGACCATCTGGTCGAACTCGCGGAAGTCGAGCAGTCCGTCGTTCTGGAAGGCCACGTAGGCCAGAGCGGCGATCAGGGTCAGCACGATCACGAGCAGTCCGGCGGCCAGTCGACCACCGGTCTCTGCGGGGTCCGGGAAGACCATCGGCGGGTACGCCGGCGGGCCAGCCTGCGGCTTCGATTTCGGTAGCGCCGTCTCGGCGACGCCGGGCTCCGCGGCTGCGCGGGCAGCGATGTGCTCTTCCGAAGGCTCGCGCAACCCGGCTTCGTCGAGAGCGGCAGCGATCAGGTCGCTTTCTTCGGCTCGTGGTCGACCAGGGGCCCGCGAGGTCAGGCTGTGGCCGAGGCCTCCACGAAGGTCGAGCTCGCCTTCCGAGCGCCGCCGCCTCCGCTCTTCCCGTTCCCTACGGACCATGGCCTCGTGCTTGGCCATTGCCTCGGCGGATTGACCCTCCAACGCCGTGCCCAGGAGGCCCGCGTCCAGGTAGCGCGCCGTGCCGTCTAGATCGTCTCCCTTCTCGGCTCGACGAATGTCCTGGAAGACGTCGTGGAATTCGACCATCGGGTCGATCGGACGCGTCGTGCGTCCGCCCGCCGATTCTGCATCGTCTGGTGCCGCGGCCGCAGGAGTTCGTGCGGGGAGGGCGCCCTCGGGTGCTGCTCCCGTCGGGTCGCCAGCCTGCCCGATGAGATCGGCGAGGTCGTCGCTCATGGTCCCGTCGCCGAACAGGCCCCCTGTTCCGGCGTCGGCCGTCGGGCCCGCGCCGAACGAACGGTCTCCGCTCTCGGTCGAGGCGGGGTGCGCGCCGAATGACGGGTCTCCGCTCTCGGTCGAGGCGGGGTGCGCGCCGAACGACGGGTCTCCGGCGTCGGCTGGCGTCGGCTGAGCGCCGAGCGGCGGATCTTCGCCGAGGGGTACCGTCGGGCGCGCGCCAAAGGAGCGATCTACGCTGTCCGTGGCGGTGCCCTGAGACCGGAAGAACGTCTCGACCCCCGGCACCGGCTCCCCCTGTGCTGGCGGCGCACCGGCCTGATCCGGGCTCCCGAGTCCGGCATCGACGCCGGGGTCGGCGATGCCGCCGGGCGGTCCGGTCTGAACGGAGAACGGATCGGCGGGCGACGGGACATCGCGGAGTGACGCGGCCGCGACGTCGCCAAGGCCGGTATTTTCGAGCCCTCGCAGGAAGGAATCGTCGGTCATGGCTGCCGGCGGCCGTCCCGGTCCGACC
>CAZFPM010000049.1:0-9184 GCA_964520965.1 uncultured Myxococcales bacterium | reverse complement strand
TTGCGGTACGGCCCGGGTGTCCGCCTCGTGAATCTTCGCCACCGCGTCGGCCCCTTCCGTGGGGATCGGGCCCCCCTGCGGTGTCGGCAGGGAAGACTCCGGGCCGGGTCGCGTTGGCATCGCCGCGACGCCGCCCGGGGACGGCAGCGCTGAAAACGGCTGGCCCTCGGCGCCGGTGGCCGGGCCGCGCGCCGTGAAACCGCCACGACCTGTGCTCGGCGTCGGTTGCGGGGCCTGCACCGGTTGTGGGGCCTGCACCGGTTGTGGGGCCTGCACCGGTTGTGGGGCCTGCACCGGGGAAGGAACCGCCACGGCGGACGGGTGCTCGCCGGACTGATCGTGCAGACCGCGGGAGGTCGGGAGCGCGCCTTGGGCCGGCAACGTCTCGGTTGCTGCGGTCTGGAGCCGCTCCGCCTGGGCGAGGAACCCGGCCGCCTTCGGCAACTCGCCGAGATTGATCAGGTCCGACGAGTCGTCGAGTCCATGGGCTTGCGGCAGGGAGACCTGGTGATCTCGGGGCGCCTCGTGGTGCGGAGCTGCCTGATGGTCGGACGTGATCGTCGCGGCGGCGATTCTCGCCGGTGGAAGCCTCGTCGCCCCGTGAGAGCCGGTGCGAACCGCGGGCACTTCGGTCGAGCCCGTGTCGGCCAGCTGGTCGTTGCTCTCCCGCGCCGCTCCGAAAGCGAAGAGCGTCCGACAGCGCGTGCACCGAAAGCGGACCGCCTTGTCCTTCGCCTGACCGTCCGGCACCCGGAACCGGGACTTGCACGCCGGGCAGCTGACGATCATCGGATGCCTGAGGGGGTACGGTTCGCGCGATTATGCCAACGGGGATCACTTGCCACAAGTTCGCCCCTCGCTTGACGCGGCGCGGCGTGCGCCCTAAACGCCGGTCGGTGCCGGGGCTGCCGATCGAAGAGGTCGCCCGGGGACCGGACCCTCGCCGGGCGACGTCAGATGAAGCTGATCAAGCGCTATTCGAACCGAAAGCTCTACGACACCGAGCGGAGCTGTTACGTCACGCTCGATGAGATCGCCGAGATGGTGCGGTCGGGCGAAGAGGTCCGGATCGTCGACAACAAGTCGGGCGAGGACCTGACGACTGTCACCCTGGCGCAGATCGTCTTCGAAGAGGAGAAGCGAGACCGCAAGCTGCTCCCGCTACAGTCGCTCCGGATGATCATCCAGTCGCCGGCAGATTTCCTGCAGCGGATCAGTCGGCCGGTGACCGAGTTCCGCGAGGAGACGCAGCAACGGGTCGAGCGGTTCCGTCGCAAGGCGGAGTCGCAGCAGGAGGAGCTCGTCACGCCACTCCGGGAGTTCGTCGAGAACGTGCAGCACACGATCGACGAGCTCGGTGCCCGGCTCGACGAGCGCATGAAAGACTCCGTCGACGCGCTGACCCACGTGCCGGCCCTGTCCGACGAGCTGACCGGGTTCGAACGCCGCCTGGCTCGGGTCGAAGAGGACCTGCGGGAGTTACGCAGCGCGGTCGCTCGGGTCGAGGAAGCGACGATCGGGCGCCCGGGTTCGCGGAACATCCCCGGCTGCGGCTCCGCGGCCGATCGGCTTCCGCGCCGCTGAAGGCCGGCCGACCCACGGACCGCTGCCGGCCGATCGACTTCAGCGCCGCTACCGCCCGAACGCCCCGGGGAGCGGTCAGAACTCGAGACCCAGGTTGAACGAGTAGGTCTGGACCTTGCTCGAGACGATGGCCTCGAAGCCGATGTTCGTGACCGCGAACTGGAATCGGACGCCGCCCATTCCCTGGTGCACGAGCTGGGTGTTCAGGTCGAACACGAACTCCGGCTGGTTGGAGAGCTGGTCGCTCGTGGGGTCGATGACCGGCGGCAGCGAGCTGGTCGGCGAGGCGTCGATCAGGCGCGATGCCGCGATCACCGCCGTCAGGTTGTAACCGAAGTAGGGCGTGATGTTCATCACGTTGCCCACACCGATCGGCACGCCCGCGACCACGTCGGCACCGGCCGTCGTCAGGGAGAGCTGCGAGCTGCCCAACACGGTGTTGACGAACCCGCGGACCGCGAGGTCGGGCACCGGCCACAGGTAGTCCTCGTGAAGCGCCCAGCGGATCTCGGAACCCACGGCCATCAGCTGGCTCTCCCACAAGAAGGTCAACACGCCGCCGATCTCGAGCGACAGCGGGAGGCCCTTGCGGAAGTGCAGCTGGGTGGTGAGGAGCGTCCCGGCGGGATCCTCGTCGACGTTGGCCTCGATCCAGTACTCCTCGTGGTTGTTGATCAGGCTGATGTTCTGGTCGATCTGGAAGGCGAACCCGGCCTGCCCGAGCGTCTCGGCCGTCGCGTTCAGCTTGGGCGAGAACACCAGCCCGAGATCACGGGAGAGCTGCTCGAACCACTCGTCCTCCTGTGCGACCTGGAAGCAGTCGCTTTGACGACCTCCGATCACCTGGCCGGCACGGCAGGTGCCGTAGCGCTGCAGCGTAATGTCGTTCGACCCCGCCCACGCTTGGGGCACAGAAAGAGTCGTCACCAGAACGAACGCAAATAGCGCTGAGCTCAGGAAGCGGGCCACGCGTACTTCTCCGGCCAGAGGTAGTCACCCCAATCAGCTATCAAAACGAGGGTTTTGGCGTCAAGAACGATAGGTGTCCGGGACCGCGGCGATCAACAGCGATGCCCCCTCGACGACCTCTTCTCTCGCGCGGAAACCCGCATGGACGAGCAGCGAGAAGAGGTCCTCCCGATCGAAGAGGCGAACGTTCAGCACGGGCGCGACCAGTCGTTGGACGCGACGCACCCGACGTCGACGCGTCCCCACATATGACGAAACGACGAGGCGACCGCCCGGTGCGAGAACCCGGCGGCACTCCGCGAGCACGGCATCGACATCGCGCACGAAGTGCAGGGCGCCACCGCAGTGGATCCGGTCGAATGCGCCGTCGAAGAAGGGGAGCCGGGCGGCGTCGGCGCGCACCCAACGAACGTGCGGTTGGGTGCGCGGATCCACGCTCCGCACGGCGCGTCCCAACATCGCCTCGCTCAGATCGACCCCGACGACCGCTCCCGACGCCGGGTCGAGGCGACGCGCGAGGTACGACGTCTTGAACCCGGGGCCGCAAGCGAGATCGAGCACGCGGTGATCCGCAGAGAGCTCCATCAGGGCCAACAGCAGCTCGACCGATTCCGTGCGGGGTCGGCGCGCGAAGAGCCGTGCCACCTGCTTGGCGATCAGATCGTGCGAGCCGGCGTAAACCTCGGACTCCAGCAACAAGCCAACCCCGCCGTCCAGCCCGCCCCCGGGGGCGACCACGTCGATGTACCTGCCGGCAGGTCGGCGAAAGTCGCAAGCCTCGCACCGGAGCCCACCGTCGGTGGCCAGGGGCGCGCGGCGGCACGCCGGGCAGCGGAGATCGAGAGCGGGCGGCGGGAACATCTCTTGAAAGCGTCCTTGCGCGGGGCGACTCGGGACAATACACCACGGACCCGGCGCCTGCACCGAAGCCGCTACACCGACTCGCCGCCCACGACGGGTACCGACATGCCGTCAGACTGGCCGATTCGAGACCGCCGGGTCGTTCGCGACCAGAAGATCTTCCGCGTGCTCGAGCACACCGCCCGCAACCCGCGCACCGGCGAGGAACGCGACTTCACCGTGCTCGAGGCCTCGGAGTGGATCAACGTCGTCGCCCTGACCGAGGACGACCAGGTCGTGCTGGTGCGCCAGTTCCGGCACGGGACGGCGCGCGTGACGCTCGAAGTACCCGGAGGCCTCGTCGATCCCGGCGAACGACCGGCGGCCGCGGCTGCCCGGGAGCTCCGCGAGGAGACCGGGTACGAGTCCGACCGATGGTTCGAGCTCGGGAGCGTCGAGCCCAACCCCGCTTTCCTCGACAATCGGCTCTACGCGTTCCTCGCGCTGGACGCGCGCGAGACGACGGCGCCCATGCTCGACGGGGGTGAGGACATCGAGGTGCTCCGCCTTCCCCTCGCCGCGATCCCGGAGAGGATCGGTTCCGGAGAGATCGCCCATTCGCTCGTGATCTGCGCGTTCTTCTTCCTACGCGAGGCCGCTGGCGGTTGGCGACGCCCGGCGGATCTCGGTCGCCTCGCGAAGGCCGAGCCCGGGGTTCCGGACGGGGTGTCGTGACCTGACCGGTCTGCGCTCCCGTCGACGACATCCGGATCCTCGGTCTCCTGCCCCGCCCGTGCCTCTCGCCGACGCGCGGCGTCGCTCAGCTGGCCATCAGCCGAACGAGGACGGCGACCGCGACGACGATCAGGCCCACCAGGCCGGCGGCGAGCGCGACCAGCCGCGTATGCCCCGCCGGGCTGTTCGTGTCGCTGTCCGAGTTCTCTTCGATGTTGATCAGCTTCGAGACCGAGAGCTCTACCTGCCCGGCGTCCTCTTGCTGAAACGCCCCTTTCTGCCGTTCGATCTCGGCGAGGAGCTCGTCGGCGGACACCTCGATCGCCACGGTCGCGCTGCCGTAAGCGAATCCACAGCCCGGGCAGATCACCTCTTCGTCCTCTTCGGGGAGGATCGCACCGCACCGTGCACAGTGTCTCTCTGCGTCGGACATCCGCCTTCTGAAAAAGGGCGCTGAATCAGCAACGAAGTACCATGGCGGGCGCAACGTCGCTACCGGGACGGCCGACCATAGTGGTGGCGTGCCCCACGATCGGGGGTGACGGCGCCCCCCCGAGACAGTAGACCCCGTGTGAAAGCCCAGAGCGTCCCATGCCCGACTGGACCGTCCTCCAACTCGCCCGCACGACCGCTGGTTTCCTCGCTGAACGCGGGGTCGACAACCCGCGGCTGGACGCCGAAATCCTGCTCGCCCAGGTGCTCGGCTTCGATCGGACCCAGCTATACATGAACGCCGACCGGCCGGTGGGTGAGACCGAGCGCGAAGCATATCGGGAGTTGATCCGCCGGCGAGCGTCCGGCGAGCCCGTGGCCTATATCGTCGGCAGCCGCGGGTTCTGGTCGCTCGACCTCCGGGTCGACGCTCGGGTGCTCATCCCGCGTCCGGAGACGGAGCGGGTCGTCGAGCTGGCGCTTGCCTTTGCCGGCACGTACGCCCATGACGCGTGGCGGATCGTCGATGTCGGCACCGGATCCGGAGCGTTGGCCCTGGCCCTGGCCGCCGAGCTGTCCGAGGCGGTCGTTCTGGCGACGGACATCTCCGCCGACGCTCTCGAGGTCGCCCGCGACAACGCCGACGACCACGGCCTGAGGGAGCGCGTCCGCTTCGTTCGGGCCGACCTCCTGGCTTCCCTCGTCGACCGACCCGAGAGCGTGGACATCGTCGTCAGCAACCCGCCCTACGTCGGGCGTCACGACGGACAGGCACTCGACCCCTCGGTCGCCGCCCACGAGCCGCAAGTGGCGCTCTTCTCCGGTGACGACGGCCTCGACGCGATCCGGCGCCTCGTCCCCCAGGCCGCCGCCGCGCTCGTGCCGGGCGGCCTCTTCCTGTGCGAGATCGGCGCCGGCCAGGGAGCCGCGGCGACCGCCCTCGCGTCGGAAGCGTTCGCCGAGGTCTCGATCGAGCGCGACTACTCGGGCCTCGACCGCGTGCTGTGCGCGCGCAAACAGGGAACTCCGTCCTGGGAGCCGGTCAGCCGGGCCCCGTCGGAGACCCCGGACGACATCAGCGCCGGCGAAGGGTCGGCACCGGAGGAGCCCGCCCCCGAAGACATCGGTGCGCAGCTTCTCGCCGAAGCCGAGGCCGCCGAGCTACCGATCATCGACCTGCGGGATCGCTGAGGCGCTCGGGCACGCCGACGCCTGCTCAGTGCCGGTCGCGCTCGTGAGACGCTGCGAATGTGCTGGCTCCTCGGTTCAGTCGATCGGGGCGATCAGCTCAGCCCCGTCGTTGCGCGGTGAGTTCACGGCCCGCGAGACGCGATGGCCGGTCAGGACGTCGACCGGGCATGGCGCGAGCAACGCGCGCAGCTCGTCAATCTCGGGTTCGGTCTGCGCGTCGAGCCAGCGCGGCCACGCTTCGGCGGGCAATATCGCGGGCATGCGCGCGTGCACCGGGCGAACGACATCGTTGGGTGCGCAGGTGATGATGCAGAACGTGTGAACGGGCTCACCGGCGGCGTCTCGCCATCGCTCCCACAGCCCGGCCAGAGCGAGGGGGGCGCCGTTCGGGTGCGCGAAGTACCAGGGCTGCTTGCCGCTGCCGGTGGCCGCCCACTCGTAGAACCCGCTCACCGGCACGAGGCACCGGCGGGCGGCGAACGCGGCGCGGAACGCCGGCTTCGTGTGCACCGTCTCGGACCGCGCGTTGATCAGGCGGGCGCCGCCGCTCTCGTCGCGGGCCCAGCGGGGGATCAGTCCCCATCGGAAGGGTTCCACGGTCCAGCCGCCCCGCTTCACCGAATCGAGGATCACCGGTGCGCTCTGCGTAGGGGCCACGTTCCACGAGGAGCGCAGCGGCGGCACGTGGACGAGCTCGAACACCTCGGTCAGCGTGTCCTCGTCGATGTCTACGGCGAATCTCCCGCACATCGCGCTGTCTCCCGGAGTCGATGGTGTGTGGCCGGCCGGCCCGGCTTGCGCTTGCCCGTACCGGAGGGCAAAGTGAGCCCGCAGGTCACCCTGGTCCACGGCTCGCCCATGCCCCTGGTTCCGTCAATCGTCGACACCGTTGGCAACACGCCGCTCGTCCAGCTGAAACGGGTCACGCAGGACTTGCAGGCCCGGGTTCTGGTCAAGGTCGAGTATTTCAATCCGCTGTCCAGCGTGAAGGACCGGATCGGGATGGCGATGATCCGGGATGCCGAGGAGCGGGGTGTCCTCGACCAGGACACGGTGCTCATCGAGCCGACCTCTGGCAACACCGGC
This sequence comes from uncultured Myxococcales bacterium, assembly GCA_964520965.1. Taxonomy (GTDB): domain Bacteria; phylum Myxococcota_A; class Bradymonadia; order REDH01; family REDH01; genus CAZFPM01. Next base: position 2,347 of record CAZFPM010000049.1, on the reverse strand, counting down.
ATTGCGTTGGCGTTCGTCGCGGCGTCGAAGGGCTACGAGCTCGTGCTCACGATGCCGGACAACGCGAGCGTCGAGCGTGTGAAACTGCTCCGGCACCTCGGCGCGCGTGTCGAGCTGACGCCGGCCCCTTTGGCGATGATGGGCGCCGTCGACCGAGCGCGCCAGCTGACCCGCGAGTACGACCGGGCGCTCGTACTGCAGCAATTCGAGAATCCGGCCAACCCGGCGATCCACGAGCAGACGACGGGACCAGAGATCTGGGACGCGACCGATGGCGACGTCGACGCGTTCGTCGCCGGGGTTGGCACCGGCGGCACGATCTCCGGCGTGTCCCGATTCCTCAAGTCGCGGAACACCGGCGTGCGCTCGATCGCCCTCGAGCCGGAATCCTCGGCGGTGATCTCGGGCAAGCCGCCCGGCCCGCATCCGATCGAGGGAATCGGCGCCGGCTTCATCCCCTCGAACCTCGACCAGGACGTGCTCGACGAGGTGTTGACGGTCCGTGCCGACGACGCGTTCAAGATGGCCCGTCGCCTCGCCACCGAAGAGGGCATCCTCGCCGGCATCTCCAGCGGCGCCAATGTCCACGCCGCCCTGGAGATCGCCCGGCGGCCCGAGCTCCGGGGCAAGACGATCGTCACCGTGATCGCTTCGTGCGGCGAACGCTACCTGTCGACGCCGCTCTTCAAGTAGCCGGGTGGCGGAACGACGCCATCGTGACCATGACAGTCCCCACGACCCGGCATCGCCGCCGATCGAAGAGCCTCGACCCCCGCGCCCGTCGATGAACGAGCAGGACAACGGCAGACGCCCCTTCGCCGGGTTCCGTTCGTGGTTGCGCCCCCGGCCCAGACCGTCGGTCGGCGACCCCCGAGAGCGGGTGCAGATCACGCCGCCCAGCGAACGCCCCAGGACCCCCTTCGGGCTGGTGCACGTCGTCGTCGAAGACATCGACACCGTACTCGCCCACGACCCGGCGGCCCGCCACGCGCTCGAGGTCCTGCTGGTCTACCCCGGCCTCCACGCGATCTGGATGCATCGCGTCGCGCACGCGATGTGGAAGCGCGGGAAGATCCTCGCGCCGCGGATGCTCGCCCACCTGAACCGGGCGTGGACCGGAATCGAGATTCACCCCGGAGCCCGTCTCGGACGCCGCGTGTTCATCGACCACGGCATGGGAATCGTCGTCGGCGAGACCGCCCACGTCGGCGACGAGTGTCTGCTCTACAAGGGGGTCGTCCTCGGCGGCACGTCGCTGGAGCGCACCGAGCGTCACCCGAAGCTTGGGCGCGGTGTCGTCGTCGGGACCAACGCCTGCATCCTCGGCCCGATCCAGGTCGGGGACGGCGCGAAGATCGGCTCGAACTCGGTCGTGATCCGCGACGTTCCCGAACACGCCACGGCGGTCGGTGTGCCCGCGAAGGTCGCCGGTGTGGAGCCGACGAGCCAGACCCGGCTCCTACACGCTCACGCCGACCTGCCCGACCCGGTCACCAACGTGCTGCAGGCCCTGGTCGACGAGATCGAGGCGCTGCGCAAGCGGGTGGCGGAGCTCGAGGGACGCCCGGAGGACCCGGTCGTCGGCCGCGAGCACGAGATGGCCGAGTTCGAGGGGCATGACTGAGCCGTCGGCGGACTGGCTCCGCACCCTGCTCGACGACGCGCTCGGCGAGCCGGTGACGCTGGTCGGCGCATGGGTCGATCCGCCGGTCGCGCCGCCGATCCGGGACGCGACGGTCGTGCGTGCGGTCTTCGCCTATCCGGCGCTCCGGCTGGCGACGCTGCGGCACTGGCGCGACACGGTCGAGCTCGTCTCCGAGTCGGAGCCCGGAACGACGGTCCACGTGGTTGCGCACGAGGCGTCGAAATGGGCGCGGCTGGTGATGAAGGCGCATCCGGGCACGCTGGCGATCGCGGCCGAGGCGCCGACGCTGGACTCGGACGGCGTGCTCAGCGGGCCGGATGGGCTGGTCGCGCTGGCGCGCAGCATCGCCGAACTGGATGATCCCGCCGAGGCCGGGAGCCTGCTCGAGGGCGGAAGCGCGATGGTGTCGCCCGGCGAGCGGTTCGAGGCGCTGGAGCGCTGGTTGATCCGGGTTCGGGACCACGCCGGCGGGAAGGCCAAGCGACTCCGTTAGTCAGTCCACTTCTCGCGTTCGGCGTTTGCGCAGCCCGCTCTCGAGGGGGGAGCCGTCTACCGCGTCGGCCCCGGCAACATCCGGCTCCGCTGTCCGACCACCCGGGAGGAGTTGCCTCACCTCCCCGCTCGACCCCGATGCCCAAACCCCACTTGGACCGCGTCGTCGATGTCCTGCGGCTCTTCGCTCCCGGCGCCCGCTGCCAGCAA
>CAZFPM010000048.1:24485-29364 GCA_964520965.1 uncultured Myxococcales bacterium | reverse complement strand
TTGGCTGCCGCGGGCTATGCCATCGGCGGCGACGCCGAGCGCCCGGACCTCACCGCCCTGGTGAGCGCGCTGCGCGACCAGCGCGATCACGTGCGATTTGTCGCCGACCGATGGTTGCTCGCAGAGACCGGCGCCTGGACACCGAGCGAGGGCTGGTCGATCGAGCGCCGCCGAGGGTTCTGGGCGGAGCGGCTGGGCGTTCCCTGACCCGCGACCGGGCCTACTCGAGGCCCTTGTTGCGCTTGATTCGGTCCATCGCGCGCTCGTACTCAATCTGCCAGGCGGTCGAACCTTCTTCGAGGTTCTTGATCTTCGACCGCACTTCGACGTCGAGCTCCTGGTCGCGACTCGCCGTGTACTTCTTGATGACCGGCGTGATCCGGGCGCGGATCTCACGATCCTCGCCGTAGACCTCCTCCACGTAGGGGGAGTGCATGAACGTCTCGAGCATCTGGGCGACCAGGTACTCGATGGCGTCGTCGCCCATCCGGAAGTTCTTCTCCTTCGCCAGCCGGCGCTTCTCCTTGAGCTCTGCCGAGCGGCCGTCGTTCGTCGTTCGGTCACGGGCGAGTTGGCTGAGCTGCCGATCCATCCGCTGGTATTCCCGGAACACGCCGACGACGTCGAGTTCCGCTTCCATGAGAGCTTCGGCCGGAATCTCCAACAGTTCAGACTCGACGAGCGCCCCGATGATCTCGCTCGCCATCAATCTGAACTGTCCGCTGTAGAGCCGCATTGGGCACCTCCCGACGTGGAGTTGGACGCCTATAGCACCGGGGTGCGGTCCTCTCAAGCGTCGCTATCGGCGGTCAGCAGCAGACCGAGGATCAAGGCGTCCTCGCCATTGTCGGCGTAGTAGCGCCTGCGAAGGCCGACACGGCGGAACCCGAGGCGCCCGTACAGGCCGAGTCCGGCCTCGTTGCCCGCGCGCACCTCCAATGTCACGTACAAAGCGGCTTCGCGCCTCGCCCGGTCGATGACGAACTCGACCAACGCGCGCCCGATCCCCGTTCGGCGGGCGGCCGGAGCGACCGCGACATTCAGTATGTGCGCTTCGTCCAAGAGTACCCAATGCACGACGTAGCCGACGACCGTGCCGCGCCTCTCGGCGAGGGTCACCCGCGCCATCGGCTTGTCGAACTCCGCGGCAAACAGGTCTTCGGGCCACGGGGCTGCGTACGACGCGCGTTCGATCGGGAGGATGTGCGTGCGGATGTCCGCCCGCGTTGCCTCCCGAAAGCCGAGCGAGGTCATGTCCTGCCCGACACGTTCGGCAGGAGACCGCTGAGCCTGCGCCAGAGAGCGTCGCGCCCGGCGCCGGTCTTGGCCGAGAACCAAACGAGATCCGACCGTTTGGCACCCAACTCACGAACGATCGCCGCCTGCCGGTTGAACAGCGCGTTCGACTTCAACTTGTCGCACTTCGTGACCACCAGGATTGGCTGCAGCCCCAGGTCCGCTGCCGTTTCGAGCAGGGAGAGGTCATCTTCCTGAAAGCCGCGGCGTACATCGACGATGATCACCAGGGCGAGCAGTGACGAGCGCTCAGCGAGGTACGTTCCGACCATCTGGCCCCAGCCCGCCTTCACCGACTTCGGGACCTTCGCGAACCCGTAGCCCGGGAGGTCGCACAGCCGAACTGAGCCGTTCACGTCGAACCAGGAGAGCAGCTGTGTGCGTCCCGGCGTTCCGGAGACCTTCACCAACTTTCGGCGCGACATCAGCGCGTTCATCAGGCTGGACTTGCCGACGTTGCTCCTGCCGGCGAACGCGACCTCGGGCAGATCCGATTCAGGATAGTCACCCGGCCGCACGCCGCTCTTCACGAACACGGCACTCCGGATCTTCACGTTGCGACCCCGATGACGACGAGCCAGCCGCCGAGGCCGGCCGCCGCCAGCGCTGCGGCCACACCGTCGAGCCGAGTCCCGTTGCCCCAACCCAGGGCCGCGGCAGACAGGGCAGCCAGGCCGCCCGGTAGCAGCCATGGCATCGCCGGAGCGGCCTCACTCACTGTCGCCACGTCGAAGCTATGGGCCAGGAGAGCGGCTGCGACCAGCGCGTATCCAGCCTGCCAGCCCGCGGACCCACCGCACGCGGAACCGCCGCCCGTGCCCCTGAACAGGCGCACGCCGCCGAGCGCGACCAGCGAGCCGAGCGCGACCCACGCGCCGACCCAACCGGCGCGCGGGACGATCGCCCCATCGCCGACGGGGACGGTGGCGACAGCATCGACGGAGGCGGCAACGGCGAAGCTCGTCCCGGCTGCGACTGCATCCGCGGTCGGGAGTCCACCGACCCAACCTGCGCCTCCCGCCAACACGAGGACCGTTGCGCCCACACCCCACACGACGGCGACGCCGGCGGCTGGCGCACGCAGATTGCCGCCGCGCGCGAGGGGAAGCAGGATCGCGGCGCCGACTGCCGTCGCCGTACCGAGCCAGAGGGCCGGCGCCCAGGCCGCAACCGAAGGGAGCCGCGTCGACTTCAACGTACCGTCGACGATGTACGAACCAACGACCGACAGGTCGGCGCCCCCAGTCGCTACGGGGATGAGCCCCTCGGCGCCGGTGTGCGCGAACGCGGCCGCGGCGCCGACGAGGGCCCAGCCCGGGGCTTCGTCTTGCGCCCGTTCGAAGAAGAGCCCCCGCTCCGAAGTTCCGCTCACGACGAACCCGAACCCGGCGGCGCCGAGCACGACCGCGCCGAGCCACGTCGCCGAGACCGGTGCCCCCATCGTCACCGCCGCGTCCACGCCGCCGAGCACACCGGCGGCTGCCCCGCCGAGAGTCATGGCGATTCCGGCGTCCAGCGCGAGCGAATCGACGCCCCTCGAGTGGAACGCCGAGGCGCCGAACAAGCCGGCCGACACGAGCCCGAGCGTGATGACGGCGAGCGACGTGCCGGGGCCCACGAGGGCGGCGCCCACCGCCAACGCAGAAACGACAGCCGGCACCAGGCAGGTCGCCCGTGGGAGACCCTTCCACCGGAGCCCGAGCGCGACGAGCGACGAGCCGATGTACAAGGCGACACTCAACGCTCGACCTCTCCGGCCACCGCCTCACGCACCCGGCGCCACTCGTCGACCTGTTCCGGGGTCAGCAGGTGATGGGCGACTCGAACCCCCGCGTCGGTTCCGCTGGTCAGGGGGCGAAGAGCGACGATCCGATAGTCGCCGGTTCGACCCACGATGGCGACCGGTGAACGCGCGCCCCAGGCGACGAGTATCGCGAGCGCGAGCATCCACGCAGAAGCGACGACCGGGTTCCAGAGGCGTTGGGGCAGACTGTCGGCGACCCGAAACACCGCCTCGAACCGCGGCCCGACCTCGGTGACGTGGATCGAGTGGCTCCCCGTACCGTGCTCGGCCTCGACGGCGACCTCTGTGGTGTAGACCCACTCGTTGCGAACGACCTCGCCATCGCGGCGTTGCGCGATTCGAGCGGCCGGGCCGAGCTGCCCGAGCCGGTTCATCGCCCCGTCGGTCACCTCGATGGTAGAGCCATCCGCCAGGGTCGCAGACCCGCGCAGCGGCACGGTGAACGCCTCGGTCTCGCCTCCATCGCGCGGTGTCGCCGACAAGCTGACGGAACCGACCGAAGGGGTGGCACGGATCTCGGCGAGTGCGAGCATCATCTCGCCGAGCCGGAGGCGCTCGCCGGCTCGGACGTCCGCCGTGACTCGCCGGCCGTCGGCCCGGCGCACCCCGAGGGCGGCGCTCCAACGCCGCGGGTCGGGGTCCTCTCGCACGCCGGTGAGTTCGATCGCGAATCCGAGGTCGCGGTCGATCGAAGCCCTGTGGTCGAGCGACCGGGCCAGCTCCGCTTCGCCGGCCTCAGCGACGACGACGATGCCGGACACGCGTGGAGGAAGGGCCTCGACGAACGCGTACACGGACAGTGGGCCCACCGCAGCGCAGATCGCCAACGCCGCGAGGACGAAGGGGCGCCTCGTCCGGTAGGGGGCCAGTGACTCGGATCCGCCGCGCAGTTCGTGGTCGAAGAAGGGGAAGGGGTCGACCGCGACTACTGCTTGCCAGCCGCCTCGCGCTCTCCGGTATGCGCTCCCAACGAGTGTGAGCGCAAAGCCTGCGGTGAGCCCGGCAGCGAGAACGGCCGCGAAGCGCACGAAGCTGGCGGCCGGCGCGGTGTCCGTCAGTCGAGTCAGCACGACCGCGACCGCGAGCGTCAGCCAGGCGACAGCCGCAACAGTAGGGTGACCGAGCCGGTCGAGGGCGGTGTCCAAGACCCGCGTCCTGGCTTCCGTGGCGGGTTCGGTCATGGGGAATCAGGCCGTCTGTGTCGGGGTCTTGGCGGGGCACCAGGGCCGCGTGACAAGCGGGCGCCCGGCGCGTACCATGCTCGCTCCCCCGGGTCAACGCGGGCTCCCCGTCTCCCCGGCTTCAGTGTCGAAAGTCTACGGTCTTACCGGCGGGATCGCGTCGGGAAAGTCGACGGTGGCTCAGCTCCTTCGAGAGCGAGGCGCGGTCGTCGTCGACGCCGATGAACTCGCCCGCGATGTGGTCGCCCCCGGCACTGACGGTCACGCTGCGATCGTGAAGCGGTTCGGCACGCAAGTCCTCCTCGACGATGGCGCGCTCGACCGGAAGTCGCTGGGCGACATCGTCTTCGCCGACCCGGGCGCCCGGCACGACCTCGAGGCGATCCTACACCCGCGGATCGCCGATGCGTCGGCCGTCGCGATTGCCCGGGCACTCGCCGCTGGCGACGAGCCCGTGTTCTATGACGCGGCCCTCTTGGTGGAACGCGGGGCTCACAGAGGATTTGCCGGCCTGGTGGTCGTCGCGTGCGCACGGGAGACGCAGATCGCGCGCTTGCGGCGACGGGACGGGCTCGGCCGGGAGGCGGCCGTCGCGCGG
>CAZFPM010000048.1:23857-24475 GCA_964520965.1 uncultured Myxococcales bacterium | reverse complement strand
GGCTTGACGCCCAGATGCCACTCGCCGAGAAAGTGTCCGTTGCCGACTGGGTCATCGACAACGAAGGCCCCGTCGACGCTCTCCCGGCACAGTTGGACCGACTGCTCGCGACGCTCCGATCCGCACACTGATATGCCGAAAAGAAAGGCTCCAGCTGCACTAGACCGCTCCCGGCACGTACTGGTCACGGGCGTGCCCAGCTTCGTGGTGACCCACCTCGTGTGGCGGCTGCTGGAGCACGAGCCGGAGACCCGGATCACGATCCTGGTCCGAAACGACCAGACCGAGGCTGGCCCGGAGGCGATCGCCGACGGGGGAGACATCTCGCCACGCGTCGACGTGGTCGCCTCCCGGATCGTCGTGCCCGGACTCGGCCTCACATCGGAAGTCCGGTCGCGCCTGCAGTCCGAGGTCACGGACGTCTATCACTTCGCGAGCCTGTACCACATCGGTGTCGACAAACGTCGCGCTGAAGACGTCAACATCCAGAGTACGCGGAACGTGCTGGCGTTCGCCCGCACTCTGCGCGGGTTGGTGCGCTTCAACCACTATTCGACGGTGTTCGTGTCGGGCAGCCGCGACGGGATCATCCTCGAGGATGAACTCGATCGAGGGCAG
>CAZFPM010000048.1:21944-23847 GCA_964520965.1 uncultured Myxococcales bacterium | reverse complement strand
CTACGAGCGGACCAAGTTCACCGCCGAACTGGAGGTCCGTCGGTGCATGGGAGAGCTGCCGATCTCGGTGTTTCGAACCGGCTTGATCGTCGGCGACTCACGCTCCGGGCGCATCGAGCCTCTCGATGGCCCGTACCTGCTCGTGGCGCTCGTCGCGAACAGTCCGGGCCGCCTTCCGCTCCGCATCCCGTCTGCCGCGAACCATCCCTTCAACGTCGTGCCGGTCGACTTCGTGGCCGAAGCAATCCACGCGCTCAGCCTTCTCCCCTGGTCGGAGGGGCGCACGTTCCACATCGTCGACCCGAATCCGATCCCGACCGAGGAGGCGTTCCGGTTGATCGCGGAGCATGCGAACCGGGGCAACGCACCGCCGGCGTTCCACGGATGGTTCCGTCGCCGGCTCCTTTCCGTGGGCCCGATCGAGCGATGGATGCGTTCGTCGAAGGCGTATCTGCACGAACTCGACCGAATGACGTTCTACAACTCGGCAAACACCCTGCAGGGGCTCCGCGACACTGCCATCCTCTGCCCCTCGTTTCCAAGCTACGTCGAGCGACTCGTCGGACACGTCCGGCGCAGATCGGAATGAACCCCGGGCCGGGAGCGGCGCCCCTCGGGTCAGAGGGAGATGAGGCCCTCTTGGATCAGCTCGAGCAGCGTCTCCACGGCTTTCAGGGGGGAGAGGCCCGACAGATCGATCAGGTCCTGTAGGGTCGCGACGCCGTCGACCTGGGTGAAAAGGAACATCGACCGCGGGTTGAGGTCGGCATCCATGGCCTTGGCCAGATTTGGCGTCGGCACACGCTCCAAGGGCCCCAGTGCCGCCAGCCGCAGGGCGACGAGGCCCTGTTCTATCTCGTTCTGCAGCGCCAGCGCCCCGGCGTGGCTCGGATCGGCTTCGAGGATCTCGGAGGTCAGCTGTGCCGCGCTGGCGAGGTCGCCTTTCGACACCAGCGAGCGGACCCGCCCGAGGATCTCCGCGCTCGCGTCGGGCTCGGTCGTCTGCGCCCGCGGTACTTCTCCGCGACGTGAGCGGAACGCGCGTGGGTTGACGCCAGCAAATCCGACGACCGGCACCGCCTCGGGCGTCGGCGGGCCGGAGCCCATCCGGTCGCGCGGCGTTCGCCCGACCATGGGAGTCGTGTCACCGGACTCGCCGATGGGCTGGGGCTGCGGGTCGAGCTCCTCGGGCGTGATTTCGCGTGTCTCGGGCTCGCCCGGGAGCGGCGTCAGCGCCTCGTCAGGCTCCTCCAGGAGAGGAGTTCCTCCGTCCAGCACCTCGGCGGCGAGTGCCGGGTCGGCGACGACCTCCGGCTCCACGTCGAGGTGGCTCGCCATTCCATCAAGCTGCCCGGCGCCCTCGCCCAGGTCGAAGTCGAAGAGATCGTCGTCATCGTCGTCATCGTCGTCGCCGTCGACCACGCCGTCGACGCTACTGGAGCGTTGGTAGCGCGGAGGCGGCGGCCCTGCTGCCTGGTAGCGGAGCTTGCCTGCCGACGGAGGCTCGGCTTCGAACTCGTCAGGGATCGGAGTCTCTGCGTCGTCCGCGCCGCTGTGCGTCTCGGTCTCGCCGTACCAATGACCGCCCGGGCGGCCTCCGCCGTCATGGGTCGCAGCCGAGGGCCTCTCCGGCCAGTCGGCGGCGTCCTGTGTGTAGGCTTCACGGCCCACCTGCGTGGTCTTCGGCGGTCGGTCGCCCGTGGCATCCTCGGAGCCGGGTTCGTCCGGCCCGACTCCCCGCCCACGATCCGCGGTCCGCACGGCGAGCGACTCAGCACTCAGGGCGTCGTCGTCTACGGAGACAACCTCAGCCGTGTCGGCCTCCTGTGCAAAGATCCGTGCGACCTCTCCCGTATCAGCTGCGAAGCCGAGGGCGGCCGCGGCGACACCCTCGTCACTCTCC
>CAZFPM010000048.1:17885-21844 GCA_964520965.1 uncultured Myxococcales bacterium | reverse complement strand
TCTTCGGCGTCCTCTTCGGCGTCCTCTTCGGCGTCCTCTTCGGCGTCCTCTTCGGCGTCCTCTTCGGTCGACACGGCCGGCTCGTCCGCTGCCGAAGACTCGACGGGCTCGCACACCGAGGAAAGCGCGGCCTCGAGCAACTCCTCCTCTTCTTCCTCCTCGGACTCGGAGACGACCATGTCACCCGGCTCGGCATCGGAGCGCGCCCGAAATTCCTGCGCCGAGAAACCCGGTTCGACCTTGGGCAACCCACGCCTCTTGCGCGCGCCACGTTTTGGTCGACCAGCCCCGCCGTCGGTCGGAGCGTCGGGTCCGTCGGCACCATCGGCGGGAGTCTCGTCGACTGCCGTGTCGTGCTCCCCGTGGGGGCTTTCGTTCTGCGCGGCGGGGTCACCTGCTCCGGGTTCCCGGGTCGCGGTAACGTCGTCTTGCCGGACGCCACCGTCCGGCAAGGCTTCCGCGCCGCCCAACTCGCCGCCTCCCGGGTCGTCGAGCACCAGATCGCCCTCATCGTGCACGGTCCGGCCGTCGGGTGTACGGGGAGATGGCCCGGGCGTTCCGTCTTCGTCGACGTCGCCCTTCGAGATCTCCTCGAGGATGATATCGTCGTCGAGGAGCACTCCCTGCTCGAGTTCGGGGAGGTCGTCGTCGAAGTCGACCGTGATGTCGATCGAGAAGTCGCCCGACTCGTCGTCGGGACGCAACCCGAGGGCTTCGCGCAGATCGAACTCGGCGCGTTCGTCCTCGGACCTGCGCTCCAGCTCTGCCACCGCGGTGGCGATCTCCGGGAGGAACTCGTGCCCGAGGGCCTGCCTCAACAGGTCGAGCGCTTCGTCGTATTCTCCGTCTTCCGCACACCCGATTGCGGCAACCAGGAGATCGGTCAGGTTTGCTTCGGGGTCGGCCAAGCGCGGCCTCCTCGTACGACGGGTCTGCTCAAGCGGAGCGCTCGACGATACCCTGGAACACCTGGAGCGTTCGCTCGAGCGCGTCGGCGCTCGTCGTCAGCTCGTCGAGGTGTTGCGAGCTCAGCGCTTCCTTCGCCCGTGACAGCGCTTCGCGCGCCTTCCGGAGGGCGTCCTGACCCAGACTCGATGCATCGAGGGCGGTCTCGACATCGGGCATCATCCGCTCGATCTCGCGAATCGCACGTCGGATCTGGTCGCGGCGAGAGTCCACCTCCTCGGACTGCTTCACCTGGACCATGTACTCCTCGTTCTCCTCGATCATCTTCTTGATCTCGTCCTCGGTCAGGCCGCTCGTCGCCGTGACGGTGATCGACTGAGCCTTGCCGGTCTCGAGATCTCTCGCGCGCACGGCGACGATGCCCTCGGCGGAGATGTCGAACGAGACTTCGACCTCGACCTCACCAACCGGCGCCTTGCGGAGACCGGTCAAGACGAACTCACCGAGGAGTTCGTTCTCCTCGGCGCGCAGCGACTCGCCCTGAAGGACCAGGATCTTCACCGACGTCTGGTTGTCCCGGACCGTCGTGAAGATGTGCGACTGGCTGGTCGGCACCGTGCTGTTCTTCTCGATGATGATCTCGAAGCCACCGCCGTAGACCATGATGCCGAGGGAGTGCGGCGTCACGTCGAGCAGCAGCACGTCGATGTCGTCTTCCACCAAGGCCTGAGCCTGGATGCCCGCGCCGATAGCCACGACCTCGTCCGGGTGGACCCCCTTCTTCGGGCCACGGCCGAAGAAGTCGGCGACGGCCTTCTGTACCGAGGGCATGCGCGTCATTCCACCGACCAGGATGACCTCGTCGACGTCGGCGATGGTGAGTTGCGCCTCCTCGAGGGTCCGGCGGCAGATCTTGATCGTGCGCTGGACCAGGTCGGCTACGAGCGCCTCCAAGTTGTCGCGCTCGAGCGTGCGTTGCAGGTGCAACGTCTCGTTGTTCTCGCGCGTGAAGATGAACGGCAGGTTCACTTCGCTCGCGGTCAGGGTGGAGAGCTCGATCTTGGCCTTCTCGGCCGCGTCCTTCAGTCGCTGCAGGGCCATGTCGTCGCGCCGAAGGTCGACCCGATGCTCGGAGGCGAACTCCAGGGTCAGCCACTCGATGACGCGGGCGTCGAAGTCCTCGCCGCCGAGGAAGGTGTCACCACTGGTGGCGATGACGTCGAACACGCCGTCGGAGATCTCGAGCACCGAGATGTCGAACGTTCCGCCGCCGAGGTCGTAGATCGCGACGGTCTGGTCGAGATCCTTGCCGTAGCCGTACGAGAGCGCGGCCGCCGTGGGCTCGTTGATGATGCGCAGGACGTCCAAACCGGCGATGCGACCGGCATCCTTGGTCGCCTGGCGCTGGTTGTCGTTGAAGTAGGCCGGCACCGTCACGACCGCCTGGACGACGTCTTCGCCGAGATACTCCTCGGCGATCAGCTTCATCTCCTGGAGGATCATCGAGGAGACCTCCGGGACCGAATAGACCTTGTCCCGGAGCTTCACGCGGACGTCGTCGTGAGGACCCTGCACGATCTGGTACGGACAGGTCTCCAGGGAATGGAGCACCGCGGGAGATCCCCACTTACGCCCGATCAGCCGCTTGGCGGCGTACACCGTGTGGCGGGCGTTCGTGATCGCCTGGCGCTTGGCCATCTGACCCACGAGGCGACGACCGCTCTCGCTGATGGCGACGATGCTCGGCGTCGTCTTGTAGCCAGCCTTGTTGGGGATCACCTTGGGCGTCCCGTCGAGCACCACGGACACGCAGGAGTTCGTGGTGCCCAGGTCGATCCCAATTACCTTCGACATTCCCTACCTCTCAACCCGATTCCGAAGTTCCGTCATCGCCATCTTCCTCCAGCCACTCGATCCCCAGGCGGGCGACGGGGTTCGATGGTTCCAACTCGAGGACTGACCGGAACGCAGCGACCGCGCGTTCCTTGTCCCCAACCCGCCGACCCACCTCCGCTTCGAAGAGAAGTACCACCTTCTCCTCGACGCCGTCCGTGCGCGCGAGCACGAGTTGCTGGTCGATTTCGTGAGGATCCATATTGGCCTTAAGCATGCACTCGACGACCCGAATTCGCAAATCCGCTGACGAGAGCACCTGGAGTGCACGCTGGTAGAGGTCGACGGCCGTATCCCACTCGCCGGAAGACTCCGCTTTGCGGGCGCGTGCGAGGAGCAGGTCGACGGTTCGACGCTGCTCCGTCGCGGCCGCGTTGACGCTGGGTGCCCTGCCGCCGCCACGTTCGACGAGCCCCTCGCGCGGGGCCCGCTTGGTCGCGCGCGGCGGGCGACGGGCGCCCTGCCCTTCGAGCTGCCACTCACCGATGAACCCACGCTTGATCAGCGCGTTGTATCCCTTCCGCTTTCGCGGGCTCGACAACACCGAGTACGCCCGGTTCAGCCACTTGAACACGTCTTCGATCAGCTCGCCGAACTCTCCCGTGTCCTTGCGGTACCAACGGTCAGGATGGAACGCCTTCGAGAGCCGGAAATAGGCCTTCTTGACCTCCCGGCGGGTCGCCCGAACCTCGATGTGCAACAGGTCGTAATACGACACCCGACGTAGGTTATAATGGTAGTAGAGCACCACCTGCTTCTGCTCGTCGTCGAGCGCCGTTCCCGTCGCCATCGTCTGGGGATCGAACGCGAACTGATCCCACGGCACCGGCCATCCATCCTGGACGATCGCCCGAGACATCGACGCCGATTGTGACACGCTCGGGGCCGCCCGGAAGGGACCGGACCGCACCGCGCGATAGACCTCGCCGCGTTTTCTCGTGCCGCACGGACCGGTCTGGGTCGAGGGCGTGCGTTCGAACTCGTCGGGCGGCTGTGTCCCGGACCCGCTCACCGGTGGCGGCGGAGCCGGGCCCGATTCGGGCTCGTCCGGGTGTGACGAGTCGCCGCTCGACACCACATCGCTCTCTTTCCGTCCCGTGCTCGTCACGGCGTCAGCGGCGCTCGCGGCGCTCTCCGGCTCGCCAGCGTTCGTCTCGGCG
>CAZFPM010000048.1:10846-17875 GCA_964520965.1 uncultured Myxococcales bacterium | reverse complement strand
CCGTCGGCGGCCGCGATCTCTTCGGCGGCCGCGTCTACCTCGCTCTCCGGCGCTTCGGCTACGTTCGAATCTCCCGGCTCGACCGCGTCGTCTTGGCCCTCCTCCGCGCCCGTGTCCTCGTCGGTCGAGTTCGTCTCCTCGGATTCGCCTTTAGTCGGCAGCACGTCGTCAGCGTCGCCCGCTGTCTCGACGTCGCCCGCTGTCTCGACGTCGCCCGCTGTCTCGACGTCGACCGCGCTCGGCTCCTCGGCATCGTCGCCGGGAGTACCGTCGGGAGCAGCATTCCGCGACGCCAACGCTCGACCTGGCTCGTGTACGCCCAGTGCGGCTCGACGGGTCACCCCAGCGAGGCGGGCGAGCCCCGACGCCAGCAGCTTGACCATGACGTCGGCGAACTCTTCTTCGTCGATGCCGACCATCTGTCGGAGCGAGTGAAGGCTGGTGCGCCCATCGATACGCGAGAGCAGGAAGTAGTCCGATGGCGTCAGACGTACCGACGGATCGCCGGCGGCGTTCGTCAGCACGGGCGTCGCGCTGCCGCCGACACGACCAAGGAACTCGCGAGAAGTTGACACCTCGATTCGGGCCCTCGTGCGCTGGGTGGCGATACCGGCCTGGGTTCTCGCCCGCCGCCGTGCGCCGATGTCGGCTTCCTGCGTTGTCCGACGTCGGTCGAAACCGTGCTGGCGCCGTTCCTTCAACGCCCGCCGAGCACCCGATGATTCTTACCGCAGCGCGATACCCCCGGCAAGCAACGCAGTCGTCGCGAGAGACGCCACAGAGGCCCCCTCAGCCCACGTCGCCGAGGCTCTCGTCCAGCACCGCGATCGCACGGTCGACCTCGGCTGCGCTCACCGTCAGCGGTGGTACCAATCGCAGCACGGTGCCGCCGGCCGTGTTGAGCAACAGACCGCGCCCCCGCGCGCCAGCGACGACCCGCGCCGCATCGTCCGCCGAACCGTGGAGGACGACCCCGTTCAACAGACCGAGGCCGCGGACCTCTCGCACCGACGGATGTGCGTCCGCCAGCGAAGCCAAGCCCGCACGGAGCCGCTCGCCCATCGCCCGGGCGTTCGCCAGCAGACCGTCCGCCTCGATCGTGTCCAAGACGGCGAGCCCGGCGCGCGTCGCCAGGGGGTTGCCGCCGAACGTGGTCGCGTGCGAGCCCCGCCCGAACCCGGTCGCCACGTCGGCCCGTGCCACCATCGCGCCAAGCGGAACCCCACCGCCGATCCCCTTGGCGAGTGCCATGATATCGGGCTCCACGCCGTAGTGCTGGTGTGCGAACCACTCGCCACAACGCCCCACCCCCGTCTGCACTTCGTCGAAGATCAGAACGAGCCCTTCACCGTCGCAGAGTTCCCGAAGCCCGCGAAGGAACTCGGCGGTCGCCGGACGCACGCCCCCTTCGCCCTGAACCGGTTCCACCAGGATCGCCGCGGTGTGCGGACCGACGAGCGCAGACGTCCCGTCGAGGTCGCCGAACTTGCTGTAGACGAACCCCGGCACCATCGGCTCGAACCCGGCGTGGTACTTGGGTTGTGCCGTCGCCGAGATCGCCCCGTACGTCCGCCCGTGGAACGAACCGTCGAAGGTGATCACCTCGAAGCGCGGCGTCTGCTTCACGTGCCGCTGGTATCGGCGCGCCAGCTTGATCGCCGCCTCGTTCGCTTCGGCGCCGGAGTTGCAGAAGAACACGCGGTTGGCGAAGCAGAGATTCGCGAGCCGCTCCTGGAGCAGGATCTGCGGCTCGTTGAAATACGCGTTCGAGACGTGGAGCAGGCTGGCGGCCTGGGCCTGGATGGCCGCCACCAGCCGCGGGTGTCCGTGGCCGAGGGCGGACACCGCGATTCCGGCGAGGAAGTCGAGGTACTCCTTTCCGTCGCGGTCCCAGATGCGGGTGCCTTCGCCGTGCGAGAGGACGATCGGCTGCGGGTTGTAGCCGAGGCTCATCGTCGCGCGTCCGACCGTGACGAGGTCTTCGGTGGTGCGCTCGGTCAACGGGATCGGTGTGGTCATCGAGGGCCCGGGAACGAGGGAGCCCGTGTGGGGCTCAGAGGATGTACCGGGACAGATCCTCGTCGTCCAGGACGTCTTGCAGCCGCTCGCGGATGTAGTCTGCCGTGATCTCGACCGTGGTGCCCGCCATGTCGGGCGCGTGGAAGGAGACCTCTTCGAAGACCCGCTCCATCACCGTGTGCAGCCGTCGAGCGCCGATGTTCTCGAGCGACCGGTTCACCTGATCGGCGGTGTGCGCGATGGTCTCGATCGAGTCGTCGCTGAACGAGATCTGCACACCCTCCGTCTCCATCATGGCGACGTACTGCTTGACGAGGCTGTTCTTCGGCTCGGACAGAATCCGCACAAAGTCATCTTTGGTAAGTGACTCCAACTCTACGCGAATCGGAAAGCGCCCCTGTAGCTCCGGGATCATGTCGGACGGCTTCGCAACATGGAACGCACCCGCCGCGATGAAGAGGATGTGATCCGTCTTCACCATGCCGTGCTTCGTGTTGACGTTGCTGCCCTCGACGATCGGCAGGAGATCGCGCTGCACGCCCTCGCGGGAGACGTCCGGGCCACGGCCTCCCTCGCGCCCGGCGATCTTGTCGATCTCGTCGAGGAAGATGATGCCGTGGTTCTGCGTCCGGTCGAGCGCCTCCTGCAGGATGGCGTCGTGATCCAGGAGCTTGTCCGCTTCCTCGGCCGTGAACACGCGGATCGCATCGGGCACGCGCAGTCGGGCGTTCTTTCGCCGCTTGGGGAACATGTTGCCGAACATG
Organism: uncultured Myxococcales bacterium; assembly: GCA_964520965.1. Taxonomy (GTDB): domain Bacteria; phylum Myxococcota_A; class Bradymonadia; order REDH01; family REDH01; genus CAZFPM01. Next base: position 15,092 of record CAZFPM010000048.1, on the reverse strand, counting down.
TCGCCGAGGTTGACGCCCATCTCCTCCATGCCCCCACGGGGCGAGAAGACCTCCAACATCTGCGGAGCCTTCTCGGCGATCTGCGCTTCGACCAGTCGTTCGTCGAAGTCGCCGGCGGTGAGACGCCGACGGTAGGCCTCCCGCTCCGTGTCGTTCGGCGCCTTGCCGTCGAGCTTCAGCAAGAGGTCGATCACCCTGCCCTCGGCGGCGGAGTCCGCCCTGGCGCGCACGCGGTCCTCGTGCTCGGCTCGCACGAGCGCGATGCCGGTTTCCACGAGATCGCGCACCATCGACTCGACATCGCGACCGACGTAGCCGACCTCGGTGAACTTCGACGCTTCGACCTTCAGGAACGGCGCCTGGGACAGACGGGCCAGTCGCCGCGCGATCTCGGTCTTCCCAACTCCCGTCGGGCCGATCATCACGATGTTCTTCGGCGAGATCTCGTCGCGGAGGTCATCGCCCACCCGCTGCCGACGCCAGCGGCTTCGGAGGGCGAGCGCGACGGCCTTCTTCGCCTTGTCCTGACCGACGATGTATCGGTCGAGCTCCGTCACGATCTCCCGTGGCGTCAACGCCTCGATCAGCTGGGTCATCCGATCTCCTCGATCGTCAACGTGTCGTTGGTGAACACGCAGATCTCCGCCGCAAGCCCGAGCGAGCGTTCGCAGATTTCGCGCGCGGACAGGTCTGTCGCACGGGCCAGTGCGCGGGCCGCTGCGAGCGCATAGGGACCGCCCGAACCGATCGCTGCGATGCCCTCGTCGGGCTGAACGACGTCGCCGGTCCCCGACAAGATGAGCGTGCTGTCCTCATCGGCCGCGATCATCAACGCTTCGAGCCGACGCAGGTACTTGTCGGTCCGCCAGTCCTTCGCGAGCTCTACGGACGCCCGCACCAGGTTCTGGTTATACTCCTTGAGCTTCCCTTCCAGCTTCTCGTAGAGCGTCATCGCGTCCGCCGTGCTACCGGCGAACCCGACGATGACACCGCCGTCGGCCAGCCGACGCACCTTGCGCGCGGTCGCCTTCATCACGGTGTTGCCCATCGAGACCTGACCGTCGCCGGCGACCACGACCTGGTCGCCTCGCCGCACGGATAGGATCGTCGTGCCTCTGAACATCGTCGCTCCGGGGAAAACGCCGGCCTTTGCCGGGCCCCCTACGCTAATCACCCTCGGTGGGCCGGCAAGCCGCTTCTGACGCCGCGCCTCGGCTCGCCCGCGGGTGCGCTCGGTCGTAGACCTCCATGAGCCGATCGAGCGACACGTGGGTGTACCGCTCGGTCGTCGAGAGGCTCGCGTGCCCCAGCATCTGTTGGATCGAGCGCAGGTCTGCGCCTCCGTTCAACATGTGGGTCGCGAAACTGTGGCGCAGGCCGTGGGGCGACACGCGCTGAGAGACGCCGGCCTCTGCCTGCGCCGCGTCCATACGTCGCCTGACGCTGCGCGCAGAGAGCCGTCCGCCGCGGTGGTTGAGGAAGAGCGCCGAGGTTCCCTCCCCGAGGTCCTCGACCTCCGGCCGCACCTCCAGCCAACAGGCCAGCGCGCGCAGCGCGACCGCTCCGACCGGCACCTCGCGCTCCTTCGCACCCTTGCCGCGTACCCGGACCCACCCCTCGTCGAGGTCGACGGCGCCCAGATCGAGGGAGACCAGCTCGCTGACCCGGAGCCCCGAGCTGTACAGGAGCTCCAGCATCGCCCGGTCGCGGACCGCGAGTGGGCGGTCCGAATCGACATCGCCGCCGAGCAAGACACTGATGTCGTCGACAGAGAGGAAGGCGCACAACCCGACACGTCGCTTCGGCGTCTGGACCAGCTTCGCCGCGTTCACATCGAGGTCGTGGCGACGAACGTGTGATTCGATGAAACTCCTCAACGCCGAGAGGCGACGAGCGAGCGTCGTGCGGGCATGTTCCCGGTGGTGGGCGGCCAGGTAGCGTCGAACGTGCAACACCTCGATGTCGCTCGCGCCGCGCAGATCGAACCCCGCATCCACGGACCACTCGAAGAAGGCCACGAGGTCTGCGCGGTACGCGCGCACCGTTTCGGGCGAAGCGCCGCGCTCCGAACGCAACACGCCGACGAAGACGTCGATCTCGTTCTGCCAGGGGATGCTCACCCCTGCATGTTCGCGGCTCGCGTTGGGCGAGGCAAATGTTCGAGTCTTCCGCGCGGCCGAGGGTCAACCCCCGCGCGCGCTGTTCCTCTCTTCGGCCATCGCAGCTCGCTCGGCCGTCGGGTCGTGCTTGGAGAAGCCCGGCCGCCGCAGGCCGGCGCGCTCCTGTTCTGCGAGCCAATCCTCCAATCGCGACAGCCCCAGCTCGGCGAGAAGCAGACGTCGCATGCGCCTCTTCCGCACCTTTCTCCCGGCGAGGCGGGGGAACATGCTCCAGTTGATGTTGCTCGGCGCGAAGTCATCGGCGTCGATCGCCAACTCGCCAACCACATGCCGCCGCAGTGCGCCGAGCGCCGACTCCGCAGGTAGTGATGGGACCCGCGCGCCGAGCAGGTCGGCGGCGATCGACCACGCGGCAATCAGGCCGCACGCCATCGACTCGACGTACCCCTCGACCCCCGTGATCTGGCCGGCGAGCCGCACCTCGGGACAGGCGCGGAGGGACAAGTCCGCAGCGAGGACGCGGGGCCCGTGGACGAAGGTGTTGCGGTGGACCGAGCCGAAACGCAGGAACTCGGCGTCGGCCAGGCCCGGGATCAGGCGGAGCACCTCCTTTTGGGCGCCCCACTTCAACCGAGTCTGGAAGCCGACGAGGTTGTAGGCCGTCCGCTCGACGTTCTCGGTGCGGAGTTGGACGACGGCCCACGGCTCATCTCCGGTCACCGGATCGGCCAGGCCTACCGGCTTCATCGGGCCGAAGCGTGGCGTGTCCGTTCCTCGGGCGGCCATCACCTCGATCGGCAGACACGCCTCGAAGAACCGTTGCTTTTCGAAGTCACGCATCGGAGCGAGTTCTGCCGCCAACAGCGCTTCGATGAACGCCTCGTACGTCGCCCGATCCATCGGGCAGTTCACGTAGTCGTCGCCTCCGCGGTCGTAGCGGCTGGCCGCGAAAGCGATGTCACGGTCGACCGACTCGGCGTCGACGATCGGGGCGATCGCGTCGTAGAAATAGAGGTGCGCCTCGCCGGTCCGCGCCGCGATCCAACGCGTCAGCGGCTCGGAGGTCAGGGGGCCGGTCGTGACCAGCGTGGCCGAGGTGTCCTCCACCGGAAGGTCCGTAACCTCTTCGCGGACGACCTCGACGTTCGGGTGGCGAGCGATCTCCGCCTCGACCACGGCCGAGAACCGCTCGCGATCGACGGCCAGGGCGCCCCCGGCAGGAACCGCTGCACTCTCGGCAAGCCTGATGAGGGCACCGCCCGCCCGGCGCATCTCCTCTTTCAACAACCCGACCGCGTTCGCGGGCGCGTCGCCGCGGAAGGAGTTGGAGCAGACGAGCTGGGCGAGCGCGCCTCCGTCGTGCGCCGCGGTCATGCGGGCCGGTCGCATCTCGTACAGGCGCACGGGGATGCCGCGCTCGGCGAGCTGCAGCGCTGCTTCGGTACCGGCCAGGCCGGCGCCGACGATTCCGACCGGTTTCATTTCGCCACCGGGCTCGAGGACTGCTTTCGAAGGCCGCGAGGAGTACCACGCTCGCGGCCCGCGGCAGTAACACGCCAGTTGCGGGCGCGCACGCAACATCGAGGGGCCCTGTCCGACCAACTGGGGCGGAACCTCCGAAGCCCCGATTGACGCCAACAGCGATGACATCGAGAGACCCGGCATTCATCAAGTGGTGCGGCGGAGTACGCGCCGCCGAGTGGAACGCGGACCCGGACGCTACCGCGGTGGCCCACGAGTCAGACATCGGATCCTCGCCTGGCGACCGCGATGTAATGACGGTCGCCGCCTCGGACCTCGAATCGGTTGCACGCCGCTGGGCGCCGTCAGACGTTCAGGGCGTCCGCTCAACCGGCTCGTTGCGGCTCGGTACGCGGTCGGCGTTCGTCATGATCGCGGGCGATGCCTCGGTGCTCGAGCGGCCTGCGCTGGCCATCGTGGGGACGCGGCGTGTCCCTGCCGCCCAGGCAGGGACCCTGCGCCGCCTGATCGATGAGTTGGTCCGCAGCACCGACCGCGTGGTGGTGTCCGGGGGGGCTTTCGGCGTGGACACGATGGTCCACGAAGCGGCCCTCGCCGCCGGCCGACCGGCGGTGGTCGTTCTCGCCGGGGGCCTTCTCCACCCC
>CAZFPM010000048.1:2555-10836 GCA_964520965.1 uncultured Myxococcales bacterium | reverse complement strand
GCTTCGGGCGGTGTCGTCATGTCGGATCGTCCGCCGGCTTACCGGCCCTTCCCCGCCGACTTCCAACGTCGAAACCGCATGATCGCGGCACTCGGCGAGGCGACGATCGTCGTCCGCGCTGGCGTCCGTAGCGGTGCGCTCGGGACAGCGGCTCGGGCGCGTGCGCTCGGCCGACCGGTGCTGGCGGTGCCGGGAGAGCCGTGGGACGAGACCGCAGCCGGGTGCATCGACCTGCTGCGCCAGGGTGCTTCGGTCTACGCCGGGCCTTCGGATGCGGAGCGGGCCGTGGGCGGTGTGGTCGCGATCGGCTTCGAGCCGATGGTTCCGCGTCCGTTCCCGCCGGTGTTGCGCCCGTTGGACGAGGCGCTACGCGCGGGCGCGACCACGGTCGACCGGGTGGTTCGGCTGACCGGCACCGACGTCGCGACGGTCCAGGCCTGGCTGCTCGAGGCGGAGCTGCTCGGTCTGGTGGGGCGCGACGCGGTGGGCCGACTCGTGCGATTGGGCGGGGTCAGTAAGTCTGGGCGAGAACGACGGTGATGTTGTCGGGACCGCCGGCGTCGTTCGCGCCGTCGACGAGGGCGCGACAGGCAGCTTCGAGATCGTTCGCGCTCCCGTCTACGAGCGAGAGGATGTCCTCGTCGCTCAGCGGATCGGTCAGCCCGTCAGAGCAGAATACGAAGACGTCGTTGGTCTGGATCGTGAAGAAACTGACCTCGGGCTCGACGACCGGGTTCAGCCCGAGCGCGCGCGTGATGACGTTCTTGTACGGGAAGTACTCGAGCTCGTCCTGCCGAAGAATCCCCATGTTGAGGTACTCGTCAGCGAGGCTGTGGTCCTTGGTGATGCGCTCGATACCACCGCGCCGGATCACATAGGCGCGCGAGTCGCCGACGTGCACGAGGTACATGCCGGTCTCGATGTAGAACGCGCCGACCAGCGTCGTGCCCATGCCCTTGCACTCGGGCCGATTGGCCGCATAGGCGTGGATGACCTCGTTGGCGAGCATGACCGCCTGGACGAGCCGGCGTTCCTCCGCGTGCTCCGGTTGGCGTCGTGCGAAGGGCCACGGGGGGAGCTTGCGCTTCAGCAGGGTCTCGACGTTCGGGTCTGCGAGCGTGCGCTCGTAGTAGTCCCGGATGGTCCGAACCGCAAAGAGCGAGGCTACCTCTCCGGAGCTGTGGCCGCCCATTCCGTCGGCCACGATGCACAAAGGCTCCGTCTCGGAGATGTAGAAGTTATCCTCGTTGTTATCGCGCGAGCGGCCGACATCCGTCAGGCCCGCGAAGCGAACGCGCATCCAGGGTTTCCGCGTGTAGGGTGTTCGCCGATGAGCTGAGGGCGTTGGCGCCCGTTTCTCAAACTAGCTGCGAACTGACGCAAATAGCAAGCATCGCGCTCCCCGCCAATCCCGCCGACCGCAACCCCTAGGTCAGCGCCGCGGTGACCCGGCTTCCGGCGCCGTCGCGGGTCCGCCGTGGAGCCAGTTGTGCAGTGAGGCGTGGGCGACCGCCACGCCGATCGCGAGCATCGCGAGACCGCCGAAGATGTCCGGGGTGACGTCGCCGGCCAGGCGGGGCCAGACGACCGCGTTGACCAGATTCAGACTCAGGTGTGCCACCGCGGCGGCCCCCCAACCGTCTCCGGCCTCGGCCACCAGCGTGAGCATCGCCCCCACGTAGACCATCGGCACCAGGACCAACGGTTCGGCGTGAAAAACCGAGAACGCGACGCCGAGAAAAAGCACGCGCCGGCCGCGGCCCAGTGACGCCAGCACGTCACGCAGCACACCACGGAAGAGCCACTCCTCCACGAGGCCCGGCGCCAGCACCGCAACGACCAGCACGATCGGAATCCACGAGGTCTCGTCGGGTCGAAGAAGCTCGAGGTAGCGCGCTTCCAGCACGGCGAAGCGCGGACCCCACGCCGGCACGAGTGCCCGCTCCAACGCCAGTGCGCCGGTGCCGAAGACCGCCAGTCCGGTGCCGGTGCCGATTGCTCGCCACCAGGCTCGGCTCGGCCGACCGAAACGCCCCCGCATCCCCGTCGACCGGGAGACCCACGCCGTGACCCCGCCGACGCCAATGACCGTTCCGGCCAGCGCACGGGCCCAAAGCGGCTGACCGGCGGTCGCTGCGACGACCAGACCGAGGCCGAGGATGGCTGCTGCCGTGGCGGTGCCGGCGACCCAGGTCGCCCGTGTGTCGGATCCCGATGACACTTGAATGTCCGTTCAGTATTGCTTACAGCCTCGGCTGTGCCGGAGGCAGCCCCACCACAAACCCACGATCGGATCCTGGTCAAGGGCGCACGGGTCCACAACCTGCGCAGTGTCGACCTCGAGATTCCGAAACGTCGTCTCGTCGTGTTCACCGGCGTGTCCGGCAGCGGCAAGTCGTCGTTGGCCTTCGACACGCTGTTCGCCGAAGGCCAGCGACGCTACGTCGAGAGTCTGAGCGTCTACGCTCGCCAGTTCCTCGGCCAACTCGCTCGCCCCGACTGCGACGAGCTCCGCGGGTTGTCGCCGACCATCTCGATCGAGCAGAAGTCGATCTCGCACAACCCACGCTCCACCGTCGGGACGATCACCGAGGTGTACGACCACCTGCGCGTGCTCTACGCCCACGTCGGAGTCCAACACTGCCCGCAGTGCGGCGCCGAGGCAGGGCGAAGCGACCCCGCCCGGATTTCGGCGACGCTCACGGCGCTCGAGGGGCGTACGCGATTTCAACTCCTGGCGCCGTTGGTTCGGAATCGAAAAGGCGAGTTCCGCGACCTCTTCACCCGTTTGCGTCGCGACGGATTCACGCGGGTCCGCGTAGACGGCGAGATGCTGCGGCTCGACGATGTCGACAAGCTCAAGAAGACGTTCCGGCACTCGATCGACTTGGTCGTCGATCGCCTCGTCGCCGGCCCGGACATGCAGGCGCGGGTGGCCCAGAGCGTCGAAACAGCGCTGCGTTTCGGAGACGGACGGCTGGTCGTGTTGTGGGACAGCGGTCCGGACGCCGGCCAGGAGCGTCTGTTCTCCGAGAATGCCTATTGCGCCGATTGCGACGCGGCCTTCCCGGACCTGACGCACCAGAGCTTCAGCTTCAACTCGCCGCTCGGCATGTGCCCGTCGTGCCACGGGCTGGGGACCGCCTTCGCGATGGCGCCGGCGAAGGTGATCCCGGACGAGTCGCTGTCGATAAGCGGCGGGTGCTTCGAGCCATTGCGCCGGCGCAACTCCCGGGCCGAGCGCTGGAACTGGCGCGTGTTGGAGGCCTTCTGCAACGCGAACGAGATCGATCGACGCAGCGCCTTTGCCGAGCTTCCGGACGAGCATCGTCGACTCCTGCTCGACGGGGCCGAGCAGCCCTCCGTGTTGGAGATCAAGGGGCGGAAGCGGCCCACCAAGATCCGATTCGAGGGCGTGTTGCCGTACCTCGCGCGCGTGTTGAAGGAGACCGAGTCGGAGGCCAAGCGGGAGCGGCTCGGCGCGTACCTGTCGGAAGCGCTGTGCGAGACCTGCGGCGGAGGCCGACTGCGACGCGAATCGGCGGCGGTGCGGGTCGGTGGTCGCGCGCTACCGGACGTCGCCCAGGTCAGTGTTGCCGAGGCCACTGCGCATTTCGACAGACTGCAACTCGAGGGCCACGACCTCGCGGTCGGCGGGGATCTCCTCGGCGAGATTCGCAGTCGACTGCACTTCCTCAGCGATGTCGGGCTCGGATACCTCTCCCTGGACCGCGGGGGCCCTACGCTCTCCGGCGGGGAGGCACAACGCATTCGGCTGGCGCGGCAGATAGGAAGTCATCTCACCGGCGTTCTCTACGTGCTCGACGAACCGTCGATCGGCCTCCATCAACGTGACAACGACCGCCTGCTGGCGACGCTCGGGCGACTCCGCGACCAGGGAAACAGCGTCGTCGTAGTCGAACACGATCGAGACACGATCGAGTCGGCCGACTGGGTGGTCGACTTCGGCCCGGGGGCGGGTGAGCTGGGCGGCCATGTGACCTTCGCTGGACCTCCGCACGCGTTGTCTTCGGAGGCCGGCAACGTCACCGGCGACTACCTATCCGGGCGTCGCGCGATTCCGGTCCCGGACAGTCGCCGGAAGCCGGTGAAGAAGCGCCGTCTCCGGATCGAGGGCGCGCGGGCGAACAACCTCGCCAGCATCGATGTCGACGTTCCGCTCGGGCTGTTCACCTGCGTGACCGGGGTGTCGGGCGCCGGCAAGTCGTCGTTGATCAACGGAATCCTATATCCCGCCGCAGCGAATCACCTCTACAAGGAGATCCGCGACGTCGGCGCCCACGGTCGGATCCGTGGACTCGATCTCATCGACAAGGTCGTTCGGATCAACCAGCAGCCGATCGGCCGCACGCCCCGTTCGAACCCGGCGACGTACACGAAGGTCTTCGACGACATCCGGAAGCTCTTCGCGGCCCTGCCGGAAGCGCGGATGTACGGCTACCGGCCGGGACGGTTCAGTTTCAATGTCGCGGGCGGGCGTTGCGAAACGTGCTCCGGCGCGGGCGTGCGGCGCATCGAGATGATGTTCCTCTCCGACGTGTTCGTCCGTTGCGAGGATTGTGGGGGGCTCCGGTTCAACGACGCGACGCTGCGCGTGCGCTACCGCCACCGGGACATCGCTCAGGTTCTCGACACGACCTTCGACGATGCACTGGAGTTCTTCGGAGCCCACCCCCGGATCCGTCGCATCTTGCAGACCGTGGTCGACGTCGGGCTCGGATACCTGACCCTCGGCCAACCGTCACCAACGCTCTCCGGAGGGGAGGCACAGCGGATCAAGCTCTCCCGGGAGCTGGCCAAAGTCGCGACCGGCGACACGCTCTACGTGCTGGACGAGCCTACGACCGGCCTTCACTTCGAGGACGTTCGCCGTCTCGTCGACGTCATCCAACGGTTGGTGGACGCCGGAAACACCGTGGTCGTGATCGAGCACAACATGGAGATCATCAAGACCGCGGACCACGTGATCGATCTCGGACCCGAGGGAGGTGCTGCGGGGGGCCACGTCGTCGCAACCGGCCCCCCCGAGGTGCTGGCCACCTGCTCCGGGCACACGGCCGCGTACCTGGCCCGGGAGCTCGGGTTGGAGCCGCGCGGCTGAAGCTGGGCGCCACCGGCCGCCGAGAGTATACTCGCCGTCACACCGCCCCCGGCCCCGGGTATTGATGGCGCCTTCCAATCGCTACACGGACCTACAGCTCGTCCAGAAGACGCCGACCGGCGATACCTTCCGGGCCAACCATGTCGTACTCGGCAGACCGGTCCTGATCCGGACGATCGAAGGTTCACTCGACGAGCAGGAGATCGGCACGATCCTCGATATCGTGCGCAGAACCTCGCGCCTCGTGCACCCGAACATCCTGAGCGTCATCGACGCCGAGTTGGATGGCGACGAAGCATTCTATGTCACCGACTACGTCATCGGCTCCCTCAAGGAGCGGATGGGCGAGGCACCCTTCCCCGTCGATACCGTCGCGCGGTGGGGACTGCAGTTGCTGCGGGCGATCGGACACGCCAACGCCCACGACGTGATTCATCGTGGGCTCTCTCCGTGGCGGATCCACTTCGACCAGATCGGTTCGATCCTGATCGCCGACTTCGGGCTCTCCGCTGCAATGCAGGACCGGCTCACCGGGACGACGGCCATCGAGGTCGACGCGACTCCGTATCTCCCGGTGCGCGTTCTGCGGAGCCCCGCCTCCTATGACGAACGGGCCGACAGGTACGGCGTGGCGGCGCTCATCGTCGAGGTACTCACCGGTGCGGTCCCGGAGTCCGGTCGCATCGACACGTCATCTGCCGACGGGGACGTGCCAGCGTACATCGTCACTGCCCTCGAGGCGCTCTTGACCGGCGTGGCGACGACCGGAGACCTGGAGTCTGCGACCGATGCCTTCAAACGGTGGGTCCATGGGTCCAGCCCGAGCGCCCCGCCGTCCGTGGCTGCGCCTATCGAGGCCGAGTCCGGCGACAGCGCGCCCCGGCGCTCGACGCCGCCACCGCCGACCCCCAGTCAGCGAAAACGTTCGGCCAAGCGCCGGAAGCCGGCCCCGGTCGCCGCTGAGGAGGTCGAGCCCCCGGCCGAGGTCGTCGCCGCTGACGAAGTCGAGCCCCCGGCCGAGATCGAGGCCGTCGAGGAGCTCGAGCCGTTGGAGGAGATCGAGCCCGAAGGAGCGGCCGCCGCTTCCGATGAAGTCGAGGCGGCCGGAGACTCCGGCGCCGGAGAGGCGATCGCGGTCGCATCGGGAGATGGCCCCCCAGCCGACGAATCGAACGCGGCTGCCGGTCGCGGCATCGCGGCGGTGGCGGCAGACCTGGACATCGGCATCGCCGACCGGGCGCAGGAGAAACTCGACCGGTACGCGCACCTCTTCGACTGAACTTCGTTCCCCCTGCTCACCCGGCTTTGTGCTTTCGGCGGGCTCCCGAGTATTCGCGTGGTCGTGGTTGGTCGCTCTTCTCACTTGCGGTTGCGGCGCCGACACGTCCGGGTCCGCCGCCGGGGGGTCTCCGCCCGACGGCGACGCGTCTCTCGACTCGCGTGCACTCGACGCCGACCAGGACATCCGCGGCGCCGACTTGCCGGCCATCGGAGCGCCGGATGGCGACGATGATGGAGACGGGCTCCGCAACGATCTCGAAGACCTGAACCGCAACGGGCGCTACGACGGCGACAACGAGACGGATTTCAGAAACGCCGACACGGACGGCGACGGGATCGACGACGGGGATGAGGATACGAACCGCAACGGGCGGGTGGACCCCGGCGAGACCGACCCGCGCCTCGCAGACACCGACGGAGACGGCATCGACGACGCCACGGAGCCAGGGCTCGGCACCGACCCCCTCGACCCGGATACCGACGACGACGGCATCGGCGACGGCGACGAGATCGAGGTGGTCGGCACCGACCCCCTCGACCCGGATACCGACGACGACGGCCTCCTTGACGGGGACGAAGACCGGGACATGGACGGGGAAGTCGACATATCGGAGACCTCGCCCCGCGTCGTGGACACGGACTCCGACGGGACGCCCGACGGAGCGGAGACCCTCGCGATCGCTTGCGCGACGGCCTCGGAGCCGGAGACACGGGTCATCGAAGACCAACTCGGCGACTGGCATCTCGTGGTGTCCGACGCCTTTGGTGAGGCGACCCGCTATACCCAGCGTTCTCCCGACGATCGACTCCTGCTGGGCGCCTGGTTCGACGCCGCTATCTGGGACGTGTACGCATTTGCGTTGTCCAAGCGCCCGGATTCGAGCGTGCGGGACGGCGTGCGCCAGGCCCAAGCGGAGGTGACCAGGCTGGCCCGGGAGCTCCGCGTGACGGACGTCGAGCTGACCCCGGCCGGCAACTGGGACGGAACGTCGGGGGCGGTCGTTCGCGTCGGGGTTCGCTTCCCGCTCGAGGTCACTGCCTCCGAGGCCCGCGACCGCGTCGCAGCACGCCTGATGGGGGTCGATCGGACAGTGCCGTTGGGGGCCCCGGAGCCCACGGGGCCTGTCGGACAGGAGTTCATCGCCGTCCTCTCGCTTTCGTGGCGCTCCGGGGAGCGGGTCGTGACCGCAGGAGCGTTGACCACACCGGAGTTGGCGGACACCCCCAGGGTGGCCCGGTTGTTGGCAGATGTCGGCAACGGTTCGGCCCTCAGCCAGTTCGGAGACGGCACGATGAGGCACTGCGAGCCGATCCCGGTGCAGTTCGATGCCGTCGCAGTGGACTTTCTCTGGGTGGTCGACGATTCCGAGTCGATGCTCGACGACCGGGAGACGGTGGCAGCGGCCGCGGACATCTTCTTCACCACACTCGACCGGAGTTTCCTCGACTTCCGCATCGGCGTCGTCTCGACGAACCTTCGCAACAACGAGTGGCTGCTGGTCGAACCCGGATTCAGCTCGGATCTGGACGACTTCCGGCGCCAGGTGCGACGGCCCCCGGTTCAGTTCAGCGAGGTCCCGTTCGAATTCGGTCTCGAGACCGCCGCCAACGTCATCCACTGGGCGAACAGCCACTTCGCCGACGTACACACCGCGTTCCGGCGCGACGCGAAGAAGATCCTGATCTTCCTCACCGACGAGGACGACCAGACGGTGGAGGATCTGGGCGCTGGCGGGCTCGAGTCATGTGACCGGGCCCTGAACCCGGACCTCGAGGAGTGCGAGTTCGTGACCGAATTCGTCGCGCTATTGAACGAACACGAGATGACAGCGTATGCGATCACCGGTGACCTCCCGGGCGGCTGCTCGTCAGTCGGCG
>CAZFPM010000048.1:0-2545 GCA_964520965.1 uncultured Myxococcales bacterium | reverse complement strand
TCGGCGGCCCGGGGTTTGCCGAAGAGCCGGGAGCGTCGTACATCAGGGCCGCCTATGAGTCGGGCGGTGGGTTCGCCTCGATTTGTTCCGAGTCGCTCGGCGACGCCGTCGATCGCGTCGTCCGCTCCGCGTTTGCTGCCGTCAGCGTCTACGAACTCCGACGGCCCCCGATCTCGAGCACGATCCGGGTCGTGAACAACGGGGTTCTGCTGGAGCGGTCGGTTGAGGATGGTTGGGACTACGACCCGGTCGCGAACCAGCTCACTTTCTACGGTGCTGCCCGACCCGAGATCGACGACGAGCTCGCGATCGGGTACCGATACTTCCTCGACGAGACTCCGGATCCGACAGGGTACGTTCCGCCGGAGTAGCCAACCGGGGTAGCCCCTGGCATCGTCGACATGTTCGCAGGAGCACCACTTGCCATTGCCCTTTCTCGACAAGTCGCCCGCGCTGGATCCCTCGGTGTTCATCGCGGACGGTGCCGTTGTCATCGGCGACGTGACGTGCGGTTCCGACTCGTCGTTCTGGTACAACACGGTCGTGCGCGGCGACGTGGCATCGATCTGCGTCGGCGCTCGCGTGAATGTCCAGGACCTGTCGGTGGTCCACGTAACCGCGGACCGATTCCCGACATCGATCGGCGACGACGTCACCATCGGCCATCGCGCCGTGGTCCACGGCTGCGAGATCGGCAACGCGTGTCTGATCGGGATGGGCGCGATCGTGATGGACGGCGCCGTCATCGGCGACGAGTCCATGGTCGGTGCGGGCGCGCTCGTGACTCCCGGCACCCGGGTTCCGCCGCGCTCGCTCGTGGTCGGGGCCCCGGCGAGGGTCAGACGCGAGCTGACGGACGACGAGGTAGCCGAGCTCTACGCCTCTGCCGAGCGTTACGTGGAGAACGCGCGGAATCACGCCCGGTCTCGTGCGGGAGGTGGGCAATGACGGAGATGGACTTCGTCGGGCTGGCCAGCAAGTCGGCGCTCTTCAACGGATTCGGTCCCGAAGCGCTCAACGTCCTCCTCGGGTACTTCACGGTCATGGAGGGGTCGCGGGGTGACCGGCTCTTCGAGCAGGGAGACGACAGCGTCGGTCTCTATGTCGTGGCGAAGGGATCCGTGACCGGGAAGGTCCGCGACCGCGAGGGGCACGAACGGGTCGTGCAACAATTCAAGGCTCCCGAGTCTTTCGGCGAACTCTCGTTGCTTCTTCGCGGCCAACGACTCGTCACGGTCGAGGCGGATGCCGACGTATGTCTTCTCGAGCTGACCTACGAGTCGTTCCGGCGTCTCAAGTCGAGGAACCCCGATCTCTGCCTGATGTTGATCATGGCCATCGTTCGGCGGTTCGGCCGCGTGCTGGACGATTCCCGGGATCTTCTCCAACGACTCCTCCTGCGGCAGCTGAGCGGAATCGACGCTCCATGAGGATGGCGCGCATCGCGGTCGCGTCCCTGTCCGCCGCCGCGGTGCTTCGATGCGGTGGACCGGCGGCCGACGACGCGCGCCGCACCTTGCCGCCGGAGCGCGTGCAGGCATGCGACACCCTGCTCGACGAGCTCGCCGCCGCGAATCTCACCGAGGGTGCCGAGGATGAACTCGTCAGGCTGATGGAGGCGGCGGATGCGAACGCGGCTCCGTGCACCGAGGTCTACGTCGCGCAGGCGCGTTCACCCGGTGAGCGTGCGCTGGCGGCCCACCGCGGCCGCGACTTCCTCTTCCATGCCCTGGCCCTCGAGGCGAGCCTCAGTCGACGCTTCGACGCCATGAGCGGGTATTGCGAGATCGTCGCCGACACCGTGACACTGCTCTTCGAAGGCATCGCCGATCTCGAGGTCACGCTGACGGACCCGACCCTGCCGGATTCGCCTCGAAGGCGGCTCGTCGAGTTGCGCGATCTCGATCTCGAGGCGCTCGATGTCTTCGTCGCCGCGAATGAGCGGGAGTGCCTCTCGCCGGTCGGCGACTGACGCGACTCCCCGCTCGGGACTCGAACCGCCCCTCCGGGCGGACTCGGTGATGCTCGCCGACGGCGCCGAGTGGAGGCCCCTCGGGCCGCGCGCCGCTCAGTCGCTGTCGCGCACCAGTTTTCTTGCCCGTTTCTGAAGGCCGTATAGCAAGTTGAGGGCCTCTAGCGGCGAGAGCGTGTCCACCGGCATCGTGGCGATCTCGCGCAGGATCCGGGGCGGCCCCGGCTCGCTCGTGGGGGGCGACCTGTCGCCGAACAGCAGCAACTGCGGTGACTTCCGCACGACCGGCACGCCGCCGTCGTACTCCCGCGCGATCGTCGGATCCTCGTCGGTGTAGTCTTGGCTCTCCAGGTTCGCGAGCACTTCTCGCGCCCGCTTCACGACCGGCTCGGGCACCCCCGCCAAGCGGGCCACCTGAATGCCGTACGAACGATTGGCGGGTCCCTCGACGAGTTTGTGGAGGAAGATGATCTCTTCGTTCCACTCCTTCGCGGCGATGTTGAAGTTCCGCACCCGCTCCTTGACCCGCGCGAGCGTGGTGACCTCGTGGTAATGCGTCGCAAATAGCGTGAA
>CAZFPM010000047.1:23634-29498 GCA_964520965.1 uncultured Myxococcales bacterium | reverse complement strand
GAGAACCGTGCGATCCGTGAGAACCGTGCGATCCGTGAGAACCGTGCGATCCGTGTGAGCCGTGCGATCCGTGTGAGCCGTGCGATCCGTGCGATCCGTGCGATCCGTGAGAACCGTGCGATCCGTGTGAGCCGTGCGATCCGTGAGAACCGTGCGATCCGTGAGAACCGTGCGATCCGTGAGAACCGTGCGATCCGTGAGAGGCGTGCTGCTTCGCGACGCCTGTCTCTCCGGCGGGCACGACAGCGCCGCTGGTCTCAGCGACACGGTGCTCCACTCCAGACAGCATCGGTCCCGCTTGCTTTGCAGCGGTGGGTAGTTTGCGCGCCATCGGTCGCCTCCTGCAGGGTTTGGCTCACAATTGGAGCCGGTTGTGCTCTGCCCTGACTTCGCCTTCGTTGCCGCCCCTGGTGACGAAGGAGTCGTTCAGTGCGTCGCGTCTCGTTGCCGGAGTCGAGGGACACCGGCAGTCAGTGTCTCGTTTCTAAAGTCTTGGTGAGTACGAAATTCCCGAACTCGCCGAGCAGCTCTGCGAGTTCTACATCGTCAGCCGACTCGATCTTCAGGTTGTAATACCCGTCGACGGGCTCGCGTTCCCACTCGAAAGTCCCGAAATCTGCGAACAGCTCTACGGCGGACTCGATCGCGGTGACGTCGTAGATGGAGGCCGTGAGTGCGAGCATCGGTCAGCCGTCCTCGCTGGCCGCGTCGCCAGCGTCGTCGGTTTCGGTGCTCGCCTCTTCTTCGGCCGTCGCCTTGGCGTCTGCGGCCTCTTCGCGCGAAGGTCGCTTGTCGCCGTACTTCTCTTCCCACGACATCGCGATCCCGAGCGGGTCGTCGAAGGGCTCGTCTTCGAGCTCGAGCGCTTCGAGCTCCGAGAGGTCGAACTCGCCTTCGGGCTCGGGCATTGGTGGGGGACCGATCGCGCCGCCGATGGCGCTGCCGACGATCGTCTCCAACAGTCCTCGGTTCTGCTCGGCGATCCGGTGGCGCAATGTCTGCGCCAGCAGCTCGTTGCTGAACTCGCCACCGAGCGCCGAGAGCGCCTCGTCGTCGAGCGGCTCGCGGCCGCGGAGCGCTACGGAGAGCGCCGTCTCACCCGGCGCGTCCAGGAGGACGAAGCACCGGTCGATGAACACGTACGCCGCTCCCAGCACGGCGTCCTTCGGGTAGACGGCGGTGTCCACCCCGATGACCACGCTGTTCGCGTCGCCATCAACCTCGAGAGAGGTCTGCGATACTTGGTTCTCTGACATCCGAAATCAATCGTCGGGGTCGCGCTCTCCGGAGCGGCCCATTCAGCCCGGGAGCATGCGCAGAACGCGCCGGAACTCGGAGCGGGTCACCAACTCGAGCCTCGGCAATGCACTCTCGTTCTCGCGCACCGCTGCCGTGAGCGCAAGCATTGCGGACTCGATCTCACGGCTGGTCCGAATCCGACCATCGCCGTCGTTGCGAACATTCAGTTCGTAGCGCTCGGTCGCCGCGAAGGAAGAAGCCGGCATGACGCCCCGACGGTAGATGTCCGCCCGGAATCCGGATCCGTCCGGAGCGCGGAACAGCACCACCCCACACCCGAACTCGTCAGCAAAGATGTCCACCACCTGTGAGCCCGACACCAACGCACCCGGCATCGCCGGATAGACGAGTCGCTCCAGATCCGCAGTCACCTCGCTTCGAGGTCGTACCGGGACGATGGAATCCACCGCCAAATCGCCGCTCGCCGGAGTCGGCGTCGCGCCGACGCTGACACCACCGACGCCAACAGCGCCAATCCCGGAGAGCCCGGCAAGTACGAAGCTTCGTCGTCTCATCGCTCGTCCTGTGCTGAATAGACCTCAGTCCAGCACTTACGCTACGCGGTCGCGGTCAGCTAGTCAACTGCGGGTAGGCGGTTTCATAGATTTCCGTGTCCATGGTTTTGGTGGCCGGTAATGTGCTGATAATAAAGCAGAACTCTGTGCGCGCGGACATCGGGCGGGCCCGTCCCACGCCCCGCCGCAGATCGCCCGTATACTTCCCTCGCTCTCCTCACATCCGAAATCGCGCGCGCCCGGAACGCTCGCTCGCGCGTGCGAACGCGGGACCCCGCTCTTGCGCCTCGGCTCCCGCGGTGCCATCTCTTCTCGGACCCCTCTCGTCGCGCACCTGTCCAGCTCCGGCAGACCGCTCCCGAGGCGACCTCGCGCCGCCTCGAGCGCCCGCCCCCCGACGAAGCCCATGAAGGCGCTGATCAAGGTCGGCTACCGCTGCAACAACCACTGCTCCTTCTGCCACACCCTCGAAGTCCGTCACCTCGACGACACCGCAGAGGGCGTCCACGCAAAGATCGAGCGCGCCGCCGACCTCGGGCACCGCACCGTCGTCCTCTCCGGAGGTGAGCCCACCGCGCGACCCGAGCTCGTGCGCTGGGCTCGCCATGCCCACCTCCGCGGACTCGGATTCGGACTCGTCACCAACGGGCGCATGCTCGGCTACACCGAGCTCGTCGATCGACTGCAGGCGCTCGGCCTCAGCTACATCTACATGTCCCTGCACGGGGGCAACGCCGACGTCCACGACGCGCTCGTCGGCGCGCGCGCCTTCGAGCAGGGACTCGCCGCGGTGCGGAACCTCTCCGGGCGCAGCCTCGACCTCACCGTCAACTGCGTCGTCACCACTCAGAACCTCCACGGATTGCGCGACCTCGTCGACCTGTTGCTCCCCTTCGACGACGTCGTCCTCAAGTTCTCCATGGTCCACCCGAAAGGGGGAGCCGACCGCCGCTTCGAAGCGCTGATCCCCCGGGTCACCGACGTCGCCGAGGCCGTCGCCGACGCCATCCGTTTCGGGCAGGAGCGTTCGAGCGGACTCGGCTTCGCCCACGACGGCATCCCCCTCTGCCTGCTCCCCGGCCTCGAAGGGCTCTACGACGATCTCAAGACCCACGGATTCGCCGTGATGACCGAGGTCTTCGAGCCCGACTTCTACCCCGTCGACGACGGCGACAACGTACAGACGCCCCGGTGCGACGGCTGTGCCCTGCGAGGCCCCTGCGTCGGGCTGTACCGCAAGTACGCCGAGGCGTGGGGCGACGAGGAGCTCCGGCCGGTGCCTGGCGTCCGATCCAACTCGTTCAACTACGTCCACGAGCGCGACATCCCGTGGCCCGACGGCGAGCCCTGCCCGATCTCCGATTCCGTCCTCCCCTACGATCGCGGACGCCACGTCTTCGTCGACGACGGCGTGCAGATGGGCCAGTACCGGACGCGTACCCGCGACTTCTCCGATGTCGAGATCCGCGACGTCAAATACAGCCTCGGCCAGATCTACATCGACATCTCCGACAAGCACGCGCCGGACGATTTCTCCACCGACCTGCGCAAGCTGGTGCCGCACGAGGCCTGCGCTCCCTGTCCGCATCGGGGAGTGTGCGCCGGCTGCTTTCGGGCCGAGGACGAGGACGTGTTCGGGCGAGACGACCGGCGGGTCCGAGACCTCGTGTCGTCGCTGAGCGGCGACATCCTCGACGTGGGCTGTGGCGAGAGTCGCTACGCCGACACGATCGGCGAGCGCGTCGAGGCCGGTGCGGTGCGGTACGTCGGCATCGAGCCCGACGCCGAGGCCGTTCGCCGCTTCCGGACCCTGCATCCCTGGGCAGACGTCCGTTGCGCCCGCGTCGAGACGCTGCATCTGGCGGAGAGCGAGTTCGACCACGTGCTCGTGCTGCGAAGCTACAACCACCTCTCCGATCCGGGGGCCGTGTTGCGCCGTCTGTGCGCCTCGATCCGCCCGGGGGGGTCGCTGCTCGTCGTCGACAACGTGGCCTTCGGGCTCGTCCGGTCCCGCGTCCAGGCTGACCGCGGGGAGGGCGGGCCCGCGGGATTCGAGCATTTCTTCAACCATGACTCTCACCAGGCCGCGCGCTCCATCCCGCACGACATGGTAGAGTTGATCGACCACCTCGCCGTGGATCCCGCCGGGAGCAACCAATGGCTGCTCCACTATCGCCGGCGCGATCACGTTCGATGACCCACGGAAGCGAAATGACCGACGCCAGGCCAGCTCCCGGCGGCGATGCCAAGCGTGTCGTCCACGAGGAGGCGGCGCACGAGAAGAGGCAGTGGATTCGGCTCACGAGCCAGTGCAACAACCTCTGCACCTTCTGCCTCGACACGCTCGCTCACAACGGCACGATGGCCTCCGACGACGAGGTCAAGGCTCGGATCATCGACGGCCGTCGCAACGGCGCGACGCGCCTGATCCTCTCGGGCGGCGAGCCGACGATCCACCCGAGCTTCGTCAAGTACGTGAAGCTCGGCCGCATGGCCGGATACCGGAAGGTGCAGATCGTCACCAACGGGCGCATGCTCTCGTACCCCGCCTTCCTGCATCGCGCTCTCGACGCCGGGCTCGGGGAGATCACCTTCTCGATCCATGGACACAACGCCAAGGTGCACGACGCGCTCGTCGGTGTGCCCGGCGCCTTCGACGAGGCCGTCGAGGGCATCCGGCTCGCGCTCGAGGATGGTCGGCCCATCGTCAATATCGACGTCTGCCTGAACCGCGGAAACGTCAGGAAGCTCCCCGAGCTGCTCGACCGCTTCATCGCGATGGGAGTCGGCGAGTACGACCTGCTCCACCTGATCCCCTTCGGCATGGCCTGGGACCGCAAGCACCGGGACCAGCTGGTCTACGACATCGACGAGGCCATGCCCTACGTCCAGGTCGCCCTCGAGTACAGCGAGCGGCCCGACCTGCACATCTGGTTCAACCGCTTTCCGCCTCCCTACCTCGAAGGCTTCGAATACCTGATCCAGGACCCCTACAAGCTCAACGACGAGGCCCGGGGGCGCTTCGAGGAGTACGAGCTCTGGATCACGCGTGACATGCCGATCAGCTGTCGCGAGCCGGAGCGCTGCGATCGCTGTTACCTGCAGCATTTCTGCGACTCGCTCGAGTCGGCGATCGAGGGCACGAGGAGCGGCAGCTTCGACGCGTGGCGCTTCCGCACCGACGAAGAGCAGGCCCCCCCCTCGCCCGGCGACTGTCCGCTCCTCTGGCTCGTCGGTGGGGACCTCGCGGACGTGCGACGCCACCTCGGCGCCGCGACAGGGTCCCTGATCCTCGAGCTCGACGACTGGTTCGACTTTGCCGAGGCCCTGGTCGACGGCGCGATCGACGGCCGCCCGGTCGCCCGCGTCGTCGTGCACGACCCCGGCGATCTCGCCGGGCTCCTCGCCATCGGTCTGCCCGACGTCACCGCCGTGTTGTCCGAGTCGATGGCCGAGCACCTGGCGACGATTCTGCGCGACGGGCACCCGTCGATGACCCTGGCGCTGCCGAACTACGAGCGGGCGACCGAGGCCGCCGAGCAGCTCCCCGATCTGCCGGCATTTTTCGCCGCGTGGACGGGCGAGGGCGCGATCGAGAACGTGCCCGAGTGTGTGAGCGGAGAGCGCCCGCGGCCCCGCCTTCGCACGATCGACGGCGGTTCCCTGCGTCGGCAGGAGCTCGACTACGAGGGGCTCAACCCCGGCGACACCGGTGGTCGCGACTCCCTGCTCAAAGAGGTCGCGAAGATGAGCGTCGGCGATCCGGCGAAGGTCCGCCACCTCGAGTCCCGCCTCGGGCAGGTCAAGCCCGAGCTTCCCGGTCCCAAGCTGGATCTCTTCGGCTACGTCGGTGACTACGTCCGGAACGGGTTCTACACCAAGAGCCTCCGCTGCCGTGAGTGTGCGCGCCACGCCGAGTGCGCCGGCCTCCACGTGACCACCGTGCGGACGCAGGGGTATGCGATGTTGAAGCCCATCCTCGACGATCCAAAGTAGTCTCCGCCGAGACCCAAGAGAGACGACCATGTCAGGCACAGACGAGCGCCGCTC
>CAZFPM010000047.1:16400-23624 GCA_964520965.1 uncultured Myxococcales bacterium | reverse complement strand
CTCGCCCTTCTGGTTGCTCGAGTTCGACGAGAGCCAGTCGCTCGGTGGGCCGAGAGCGGTCGAAACCGCCGGTGTGACGGAACGCCTCAGGGCGCATCGGATGGCGTGGCTGCAGGAGCGCTTGCAGGCGATCCTGCACGACGAGCGGCTCGACGTCCGTGGGCTCAGCGTGGAGTCGGTCGCCGCGGTCGACGCCGAGCAGACGGTGCGGGCCGAGCTCCATGTCGGCGGGCAGGTCTACCCGGTGGAGTTCCGTCGCCCCGAGGGCGGCCTCTCCTTTCCGGGCAACCGCGTGCTCACCGTGCTCCCCGCCGGGGCGCCGGAGAATGCCGAGCACCGGCACCTGGTCGAGATCCTCGCGCGCGAGCTGGAGCGCCCGCCCACCGATCGACCGGCGGTGCTGCATCCCGACGGCCGCGTGTTGGTCGTGGAGTTCGTCAACGCGGACCAGTTCCCGGGGCGCATCAACTACATCTTGCCCCTCATCGCCGGGTACTACGCCACCCTCGACGTCGAGGTCAGCTGGGTCCGCTTCGCCGTGTCCACCACCAACCTGATGGAGCACGGGCGCGACGCGATCACCCTCGACGCCGACGAAGAGGAGCGCCTCGTGGCGCTCGCCGCGGAGGTAGAGCCGACCTTCGTGTTGTCGACCGACGCGATCTACGCGCCGCAGATCGAGCGTGTGCTCGCGGCCGGCGACGCCCGTCACGTCGTGCTCGGCAAGGACGAGGGCGTGGTCCTCTACTGGCTCGGGCAGACGCGCGATCTGGAGCCGCGCTACGATTGGATCGCCGGGAACGACGCAGCCCGGCAGCGGCGGATCGACAACGTCTACATGCATTTCGCGGAGGGGTGCGGGCACCCGAAGCGCGTGAATGAGAGCCCGGCGTTTCGTGATCCGGCGTTCGCGGTCGACGACAGTCAATTCGGCTGCACGTTCTGCACGACGAGCGGCTCCGCGCGAGGCGGCGGGTTCGGCTGCATCTGGGCCCCGAACACGGGCATCGCCGAGTGGGCCGGACGGCAGGTGACGAACCTGCTCGTGGACAGTGAGCGCCGGGCGCGGACGCCGAACGCGCTGCTCTTCGAGCAACACCCGAGCGGCAGCGTGCTGCGGGAGACGATCACGGCCCTCGAGCAGCACGGTGCCGAGGACGTGCAGCTCCTGTTCGCGACGCGCACCGACGTCGTTCCGGCGTTGGCGGCGCGGGTGCGAGAGCACTTCGAGCGGCGTCCGGACTCGACCCTGCGCTTCGGGATCTACGCGAGCGGTGTCGAGAGCTTCTCGGCCCACGAACTGACGCTATTCAACAAGGCGACGACCCCGACCGACGGGGTCCGCGCCGTCAACGCGATGCGCGCTCTCTCCCACGAACTCCCCGGCCGATTCTGGCACACCGGGCTCTCGTTCCTGTTGTTCACCCCGTGGACGACACTGGACAACCTGGCCCTGAACTTCGCCCTGATCCGCTTCCTCGGGCTGACCCGCAAGGAGTCCGGGAACATCTACCAGGCGCGCTTGCGGCTGCACCCGGAGCTGCCGCTCCGGAAGCTGGTCGAGTCCGAGGGGCTCCTGGACGACGACGTCCACGATTCGGTGGTCGTGATGAACCGCCGCAAGCTCTTCGGCGCCGAGGAGCCTTGGCGATGTGCCGACCCGCGCGTCGAGCCGGTGATGAGTGCGGTGTTGCGCTTCGACCTCATCGACAGCGACCACGCCGACGAGCTGACGACGACGATCGGCGCAGCGCTGCGCGAGGTTCTCCCGGGCTGGAACCATGGCGACGACCGCGCGCTGCAGGAGTTCGCGTTGGCGATGATCCACGTGGCTCGAAGCACCGACGCGCCCCTAAACGAGCAGGTGCTGGTCGCTCGGGCGCGAGACCTGTGGCGTGAGCGGCGCGCGCGCCGCGCCGAGAGGGCGACGCGTGCACCGATGCGGGTCGGTGAGGCGCGGGTGGAGCTCGCCTGGCTGCTCGATCGGGTCGCTCGGCTGGTTCGGGACGGCGTCCGGCGCGTGTGCACGGTCGCAGTGCCGAACGCGCGGGACCCTGATCGGGAGGTCGCCGTCGCGGTCGCCGCGTCTGGCCTGGCGATACGCTGGGAGGGATGCGCGGAGGACACGACGCTCGTCGTGGCGGCGAGCGCCGAGGACGCCGAGCGCTACTCGGCGCTGATGGACACGGTTCGCGAGTCACCGAAGGACACCGGCGCCGTGGCCCAGCTCGCCGAGCTGCTCGGAATCCCGGTGTGTTGCGCGTCCGGATTCCCGGATCACGAGGGGCCGCTGGCGTGGCGGGCATACGCACGGCGCACCGAGGAGGCGGGGGCGATCCCCCACGGGCTGCTGCCCGTGTGGGTCCCTTCGATCAGCTTCGTCCCGTGCCGCGCAGACTGTGACTCGGCGACCGCGACCTACGACCGTTGGTTCGACGCGATGGGTGTCGACCGGCCGACGGCTTCGACCGCCTGGGTGATCTCCACGGACCACCCGGGTGACGGTGACCTGGTGACACTCGCGGTCACGGGGGCGGACGACGCCGCGGTCACCTACGATGGTCCGACCGTCCGCGGCAGTGATCCCGTTCTCGTCGATCGGCTCTCCCGGGGTGACGGCCTCCGCCTGTTTCCCGGCCAGCTCCGCGTGGTTCGCGACGGCGGTGTGTTCGACGTGCTCGGTCCCGGGCACGTGCTCTGGTCGCCGGCATCGTCGTACGACGGTGAGTTCTGGCAGGAGCTGGCTCGCGCCGCGCGCCTGCTGGCGACGACGAGCGGCCTGGGGGCGATGTACGTGGTCCCGTTCGGAGAAGAGGGCCGCACGCTCGAGAATCAGGGCGAGGAGACGACCGAGAACGGGGAGTCGGACGGTTCGGACGGCGACGGTCGCCCCACCCTCAGCCCGTTCGAGGCGTCGATCGAGGAGACGTTGATGGCGCTCGTCGACGGCAACCCGGTCGGCCGCGGGGTCGTGGTGCTGCAGGTCGGGGTCACGGGAGAGCCGGACACCGTGGCGATCGACATCACCATGGACGGCGAGCGCTACGAGCTTCGGTTCGATTACGGCAACCCGGAGGCACGGTGTTTCTTCCGCGCCGGCCGTTTCGCCGTCTCGCACCAGAACAGCACGCCACTGACGTCGCGGGACCACCAGCAGAGGGTCAAGGAGCTGGCGACTGCGCTGGACAGGACGCTCCCCGCCGACCCGGGCTAGCCTGGTATCTCACAGACCTCGGGCTGCGGCGCCGGGTGTGGCGGCGCCAGATCAGGCGCCGATGTCGCCGCGTCGGAAGGCGGAGAACAATTCGTTGACGGCGTCGATGGCGGAGGGCGTTTGCCCGATCGGTCCGTCGAGCAGCGCGGTCAGGCGCTCGACGAGGGCGGTGCAGCCGTCGGCGAGCAGGGTGGGTTCGTCGATCGATGCGAACATCATGACCTTGAACCGGACGCAGGTGGAGGCAGGCCAGAACGGCGCGCCGGGCACCACGCAATAGGGGGCGTGGTATCGCTCCGCGCGCGCTCCTCCGTCGGGGGAGGACACGAAGAGATAGGCGACGTGGGGATCGTCGGCGAGGTCGCTCTCGGTCGGCGGATCGAAGTCGCGGATGACCCGGCCCGCCGTGGACAACTCGGTGCGAAGCGTGCGCGCGCTGAGCCTCTCGAACACGAGCTGCACCACGACGGACTTCTCCTCGCTCGGCTCGCAGAGGGGGGGCAGGTCGTCGACCGATACCGGCGCCGCCGCGGCGTCCGCTGCGAGGCTCCGCTCCGACCCCGGTCGGAGGGGATCGGGAGGCATCCCACCGCTGTAGTGCGGGCACTCGGCACAGCACGAGGGAACGCCTCTCGCGGCCATGATCTCGCGCATGTGCCGGGCGCGAGGCCCCGCCCAGACCTCCTGCATCGAAGCGTCGCGGAGGTTGCCGAACGTGTAGTCGGTGAAGAGGCACGGGCGCACGTCGCCGACGCCGTCGATCCACGCGCTCGTCCACGGGAGCTCGCAGGCGTCGCCGCTTCGGTCGGGCGTGGCTTCGATGTCGGTCGGCTCCGCCGGGGCTCCGAACCGCTCGACTCCCACGGTGTCGGCGACGTTGACCGACAGTGAGCTCGCGCCGCCAGGGCCGGTCTGCCCGGCCTGCGCGGCGTAGAGTTCGCGGAACTCCCGTTCGCGGCGTTCGATCGCGTCGACGCCGTCGGGAGTGCCTTCGCGCATGTCGACCCACAGACGATCTTCGTTCAGCCCTGCGTCGGACAGCATGCGTCGGGCCTCGCCGATCTGCTTCTCGAGCTCCGGATCGCCTCGCAGCACCACCTCGCCCGGCTGGAAATACACCATTCCGTCGCGTTCGACGCAGCGTTGCCCGTGTCCGTCGGGCACCAGCAGATCCCGGACGATGTAGCTGTCGACGCCGATGTCGATGCCGAGTCGTACGAAGTCGGCGAGCTCGTGCAGGTTGGAGCGTTGAGCCACGAATAGGATCGAGAACTTCCGGGCGAGCGCCTCCTCGCTGCGCCGCTGGACCATCGTGCGCAGCGTGCCGACGATGTCGTCGAACTTCGTCGTCGAGCAGCCCATCAGTCGGGCGTGCATCGCTGCGGTGGCCGCGTGGAGGCTGACGCCGATGTGGAGCGACCCCGGAGCCCGGAGCAGCTCGTCGCGGTACTTCGGCAGGAGGAATCCGTTGGTCTGGATCCGGAGGTCCGGGATGGCCTCGGCCTCACCGAGCCACTGCACGAAATGCCGGCTGAGCAGGGGCTCGGCGTGGTGGGTCCAGTGCAGGCGTTCGACCTGGGGCGCGAGCTCTTCGAGCACGCGCTCCGCCAGCCAGTCGAAGGAGTCGTCGATGCCGACCTCGCGTGTGCAGCGCCCGGTGTCACAGAAGAGGCACTGGGCGTTGCAATACGGGTGGAGCGCGACCTCGACCGAGACCGGCAACGCCGTCGGTGTGGTGTTCCGCTCGGCCCAAGCGGAGGCTGCCGCTTCCGCGTTCCGGACGCGCCGCTTCCGCTGCTCGTCGGTCGGAGTGCTCATGCTCTGGCGTCGTCGCGCCGGACGCGCCGCAGGCGCCCGTTCACTTGCTGGAGTTCTCGTCCCGTCTTCGGAACTCGCCGACCAGTTCGTCGACGGCTTTCGGCAGACCGTCGATCTCCGCCGGCGGGTCGTCGAGCACCGCCTTCACCTTGTCGATCAGCTCCTGGGCGCTCTCGCTGACGGGGACCGGCTCCGAGATCGACTTGTAGGCCTCGACCTTGAGCCGGACCGTGATCCACTCGCGGAACCCCTGTACGTCGGCGGTGGCGAACGGGTCGAGGTAGCGCTCGACCCGGTCATCGCCCTCTGGCGCCGTCACGTGCAGGTAGGCCACGTACGGGTTCGCGGCGAGCGTCTCGTCGGAGGGCGGCTCGAAGTCGGTGATCACGGGAGTCGGCGCGGCCTCTTCGATGCGTCGCTGGCGGATGCTCATCCGCTCGACCGCGAGGTGGACGACGACCTTCGTGCCGTCACCCTCCTTGAGCCAGGGCTCGAGCGTCGTCTCGTGTTCCGTCGTCGGGTCTTCGCTCACCTGGTCACCATCGGGCGTGGGGTTGTCTCGTCCGGGCCCTGCGATGAGCCCGGGGCGGCCACCGAGTCGCGGTGACGTCGCCGCGCGTCAGCATATGCGGGCACATGCGCGCCGGCAAGCGCCGTTCGGGCCCGAGCGTCGAAGGACGGCTGCCTTCGCGAGCGACCCCGTGCAGCCCGGGTCGAGGGTGCGTCGGGCGATCAGCGGAGCTCGACGTTTATCCCGGTGACGCGGGTCACGCGGTCGGACAATTCGATCGCGTCGACCGAGATCGTGACGTAGTCCTCCGGCCCCGGGTCGTCCCACGACGAGTCATGGTCGACGTCGAGGAAGGCGAACACGTAGTAGATGCCGTGCGGGACGTCCCGGAGCTCGTATTCCGTCGGCAGCACCGCGGTGTCGAAGGTTCGCTCGGCGACCAACGGCGCCGAGACCGGGTTGGTCGCCGACAGGGCGATGAGGAGGCTCCCCGGCGGGGTGAAGCCCCGGTTCCAGAAGATGTTGCCGCTCACGGTAGCGTCGGCACCGGTGATCGTGTCGGCGGCACCGACGTCCTCGGGCGCGTCGGTCGTGCCGCCATCGCCGGAGACGTCGCCGGAGTCGGAGTCGCCCGTCGCGTCGGTGATGTCTGGGTCGCGCGGGCCGTCGGTCGTCTCGGTGTCGCCGGTGGCGTCCGTCGGCGCGTCCGCCGTCGGCCCCGCGTCGGTGGCGTCGCCGGTTGCGGCGTCGGTCGCCGGGTCGTCGGGGCCGCTGTCCGAGCTCGGTCCCGCGTCGTCCGCGTCGGTCGCACCGTCGCTTTCGGGACCGCCCGCGTCACCCCCGTCGTCCGGATCTCCGGCATCGGTTCGGCCGGCGTCCGTCGGTTCGTCGCGGCCCGCGTCGGCGGCCGCATCGTCGTCGCTCCCGACGTCGCGGACCCCCGGGTCCGTGGCGTTACCACTCCCGCTCGCGTCGCCGCCGCAAGCGGACACGAGGCCGAACAGCGCAACGAGGACGAAGCCGGTAAGCGTCGGGCGGTGCATCGGTGGAGCTCTGTGGGCACGAGCGGGTCTCGGGATCGCGATTCGGCGCAGCTCGCACGAGTCGCGGCCCATCGAAGTAGGGGCCCCGCGACCCGATCGCAACCGCTGATCAGCGAAGCTCGACGTTGATGCCGATGACGCGGTCTTCCTCTGGACTCAGCTCGATCGCGTCCTCGGTGATCGCGAAGAAGTCCCCCAGCCCGGGGACGTCCCACGAGGAGTCACGGTCGACATCGAGGAACGCCATCAGGAAGTAGACTCCCGGCGGCACCTCGCGGAGCTCGTACGATCTGGGCACGATCGCGTCGTCGATCAGCTGTTCGGCGACAAGGGGCGGCGACGCGGGGCTGGTCGGCGTCAGTGCGATCAGCAGGCTCCCGTCCGGCACGGCGCCCCGGTTCCAGAAGATGCAACCGCTCACGGTGTTGGGTCCACCGGTGATCGGGCCCCCGGCCACGACGCCGCAGGGCGAGTCGATCACGTCGGTGTCGTCGGCCGCGTCGGTGATGTCGGCGATGTCGGTGTCGGGGGGCGTATCGAACGCGTCGGTGTCTGTCGGCGTGTCTGTGGCGACATCGGTGGCGACATCGGCCAGCGTGTCTGTGGCGACGTCTGTCGGCGTGTCTGTCGGCGTGTCT
>CAZFPM010000047.1:3169-16300 GCA_964520965.1 uncultured Myxococcales bacterium | reverse complement strand
GTGGCGACATCGGTCAGCGTGTCGGCGGCGACGTCTGTCGGCGTGTCTGTCGGCGTGTCTGTCGGCGTGTCTGTGGCGACATCGGTCAGCGTGTCGGCGGCGACGTCTGTCGGCGTGTCTGTCGGCGCGTCGGAGGTGGTGTCGGCGGGCGTGTCTGTGGCGACATCGGTCGGCGTGTCTGTGGCGATGTCGGAGGTGGTGTCGCCCGGTGCGTCGGTGGCGATGTCACCCGTCGTGTCTGCGGTGTCGGGATCACTCGTTGTGTCTGCGGTGTCGGGATCACTCGTTGTGTCGGCGACGTCTGTGTCGCGGGCAGAGTCTCCGGTTTCGGTGTCGCCGGGAGTGTCTGCGGTGTCCGCGTCGAACGGCGCGTCTGGGTCTGCGTCGGGCGTCGTGTCGGTCGCGTCGACGTCTCCGGTGTCGTCGGGGTCGTCGGTATCTGGCGACGTGTCTGCGACGTCGGTGTCCTGCCTGCCTCCGTCGTCCGTCGGGTCGCTTGCCGCGTCGGTGGGGGGCGTATCCGTCGGGGCATCATCGATGAGGTCCGCGGGGTCTCCCGTGTCTTCCGGGGTGCCGGCGTCGGTCGGATCCTCGTCCAGGTCGGGGGCGGGGCCGCCCGCGTCGACCGCGCTGTCATCGGGCGGATCGGTGTCCTGCTCCCCGGCCGTACCCCCGACGGCGCCGCTGCCCGGAGTGGTCCCGCACGCGGACGAGAACGTGACGATCGTCACGACGGCGAGGGAAACCAGAATCGGCAGACGCATCAGTGGGCCTGGGCGTGGTCTGAGCGCACCCAGTATGGCATCTCTTGATGCACGCGCAAGACGCGTCGGCGTGTTCGAGCCCGGAACGGCCCCGCTGCACACGACCAGTGCGGGTGCGTGCACGCGCGGGTGGACCCGCTGGATCGAACGAGGCCGGAACCCTATCGTGGGAGCGACCCTGAGAGGATCCTCCTGGCGAACATCATCCACAAAGCGATCCCGGCCTTCGCTGCCCTCATGGCGACCGAGCTGGCCGCCGCGGCACTCGCCGGACGCGACGCCTACGACCGTGATGACACGCGGACGAGCCTGGCGATGGGCGTGGTCAACGTCGCCGGCGAAGCGTTGACCAAGGGGCTGACCCGCCGAGCGTATCAATGGTGTTATGACCGGCGCGTGGTCGACCCTCCGACCAGTGGTCTCGCTCGCAAAGCCGCGCTCGTGGTGCTCGACGACCTCGTCTACTACTGGTTCCACCGCCTGCACCACGAGGTGCGGGTGCTCTGGTCGGCGCACGTCAACCACCACTCCAGCGAGCGCTACAATCTGTCGACGGCGCTCCGACAGTCGTGGCTGACTCCGCTGACGAAGCTCCCCTTCTACGCTCCGCTCGGATTCCTCGGCTTCACGCCGGAGGAGATCGAGCATGCGCACCACGCGAATCTGCTCTACCAGTTCTGGGTCCACACCGAGCTGATCGACCGCCTCGGCCCGCTCGAGGAGGTGATGAGCACCCCGTCACACCACCGGGTGCACCACGGCTCGAATCTTCGATACCTCGACCGGAACTACGGCGGCATCTTCATCGTCTGGGATCGCCTCTTCGGGACCTTCGTGCGCGAAGACCGGGCCGAGCGGGTGCGGTTCGGAATCCTGCACGACATCGGCACCACCGACCTGTGGGTGGCGGAGATGCACGAGTTCCTGGCGATGCTCCGCGACGTGGATGGGGCCGCGAGCTGGCACGAGGCGCTGATGAGAGTGCTGGGACCGCCGGGCTGGAGCGCGGACGGGTCGTCCCGGACGGTCGAGGAGATGCGGGCTTCGCCGAGACCGGTCTGAGGAGGGTCCGGGTCGCGACGTCAGACGCCGGCGAGCAGGGAGGCGGCGCGCTTGATCATCGCGTCGGTGGCGGGATCGTTGGGGATGGCGGACTTGACCTGCTGGAAGGCCACGATCGCGTCGGTCGCCCGGCCTTGGGTCAGGGCGGTGACCCCTTGTTCGAACGCATCGCGCGTGGCGAGCTTCGCGTCGACGATCGGCTTCGCGTCCCCGGCGAAGACTTCGTAGATCTGGACCGGAGCCTCGCGGCCGCGGACGGTCTCGACACCGAGCAGACGACTGGGGAAGCGTTCGCGGTCGTCGCACCGTGCGAGGGTTTCGTGGGAGGCAATGACCGAGATCCCGTACTGCTTGCAGAGCGCCTCGAGGCGCGCGCCGAGGTTGACGACGTCGGAGATCACGGTGCCGTCCATCCTGTTGGCGTCGCCGAGCACTCCGAGCATCAGCGAGCCGGAGTGCAGGCCGACGCCGATTCGTAGCTGGGTGCCCACGGCACGCCGGGTCGTGAAGGCGCGCACGGCGGTGTGCATGGCGACCGCGGCGGAGACGGCGTCCTCGGCGGAGTTCGGGAAGAGCGCCATGACCGCGTCGCCGATGTACTTGTCGACGAAGCCGTGGTTGCTCTGGATGACCGGACCCACGCGGCCGAGGTATTCGTTGAGGAAGCCGAAGCTGTCCTCGGGTCCGATGCGCTCGGAGAGCGAGGTGAACCCGCGGATGTCGCTGAAGAGCACCGTCATGTCGCGCTGCACCGCATCGCCGGCGCACACCTGGCCCACATCTGTGGCGCGATCTTCCAATCCGCCGCGGGCCTCGTCGGGCCGAGCGCCCCGTCGAGGACTTGCGACTGGAGGTCGCTGACGCCTCGTTGGTACTCCCGATCGGTCAAGAAGTTCAGCCCCTCCGCGTAGCCAGGTGCCTGCGTCTTCATCGAGGCAATCAGGTGGGCCCGCAACCCCGCGCGTATTGGTTGGTCGATCCGGTCCTTGTACCGTCGCTCCCCGAGGCGCCGAAGACTGTCGGCGTTGGCGAGACTCTCCTCCAAGCAACGCGGCGTCAGGTAGTTCGGGCGGTACACGCAAGTCTTGTATCGCATGTAGCTGTCACGCCCGCGGGTCACCAGGATTCGAAAACCGAGGCTCTCCACCTTGTGGTGAAACTGTTCGTGGAGGAAGAACGCGTAGAACGCGCTGCGCATGAGCTGGCGATATGGATCGGGCGTGGGGGCGATGCGGCGCCAGTCGACGTGCTTCGCGATCTTGAGGGCGCCCGAGAGCACACATTCCTCTCGGATGTAGATGCCCCAGCCGTGGCCATAGAAGTGTATCGGGCAATACTAGGCACATCTGCAATGAGGCCCAGTCGGTTCACCGTCATCATCAGCTCTCGTCGCCGGGGAAAAGCCCCGGCGGATGATCTGCTCGACTTCGGCCCGCCACTCGCGGAGTCGCCCATCTTCGAACTCTGGCTCGCCGAATTGGTCCTGGAGGCTGCGCCCTCTCAGAACCATCTCCAGCGAAGTCGTGTACACGGATTCCCCCTCTCGAATCCGACCCACATCCGGCGATTCCACGGCCGGTTGCGCTCCCTCCCCTGGAAGAACATCGTATCCTGCCAGAACCTCGAGAATCTCGGTTGTCGTTGCCGCCATCAGTCCTCCAGGGTGTCAACACCGCTCTCTTGACCACGGTGGAAACCGTCTCACGGCCCTGCCCGGAAGCGCAAGGTACGTGCGACACCAGCAACAGGTCCGGCGAACTCGGAAGTCCGCGCTCCGACGACAGTCACGGTTCATCTGACGAACGCCGGTCTCACTCGGTGTACGGAGCCAACACCATGAGGTCCAACGGACACGCGACCTGATGCTCCCTGATCACCGAGACCCACGCCCGCAACGATTCGTCCTCTATCGCATCCGGATCGACCCGATCCACCCGGAGTGATTCGGAGGCCGTGTCCAACTCCCAATACTGAGCCATCGCGTGCGTCGCGTCCGTGCGCTCCGGCTCGTGCTCGGAGTCTGCGGCCCACAACAGCCCATCGAGGGCGTGGCGGCCGTAGATGCCCATCAACGTCAACAGCTGACGCGCGAGCACTACCTCGCGAGGCACCGAGAACACGTCGCGGTCACGGCGGCCGAGCACCGCTCGGTAGTGTCGCTCCTGATCGGCCGCGGGGTCCCTCGTTCGTGCGGGCTACCGCGACCCGACCCGGCCGACTCGCAGGTCCGCCGGGTCCGGCGCCGTGACGACCGGGGGTCCCGGCGCTTGGCTGGCGGTCCCGGCGCCTGGCTGGCCGATGCGGCGACTCAATGGTCCGCGTGTCGTCAGAGCTCCCCAGGATCGGTCATATGGGAGCTGAACCGGCCGTGAGTGAATGCGAGTGGGAGCAGGATCAGCACTAGCGCCACCGTGTTGAACGCGACGTTCACCCACACGCCCTCGAGCGCCGAGACGAGCGTGTCGACCGGATACCAGGCGAAGGTCGACAGCAGCACGCACCACCACGCCCACCGCTCCCGCCGTCGGAACGGCCCCGCGACCACGAAGCACATCGTCACCGCCCACGCCGCGATCGTCGGTCCGAGCATCCCCATCGCGTGACGACGAT
The DNA here is from genome assembly GCA_964520965.1 of uncultured Myxococcales bacterium. Taxonomy (GTDB): domain Bacteria; phylum Myxococcota_A; class Bradymonadia; order REDH01; family REDH01; genus CAZFPM01. Next base: position 11,864 of record CAZFPM010000047.1, on the reverse strand, counting down.
AGGCGAACACCTCGTCCGGGAACGCATCCGTCGCCCATAGCGCCCGCGCCGTAGCGTGCTGGTGCCAGTCCCAGAGCGGCGTCTCGAGCAACACCACGGCGGAATAACCGATAGCGACCATGGCGAGCATGACCAGCATCAGCCAGAGCCACCAGAACCGGAACCGCAAGTCACCCATCGTGTCTCTCACATCGGGTTCGTCCCCAATCACCATCGCCCGCCTCGGCCCCCGTGTCGACCGCAAGGCCGCCCCCCTCGACCCTCTGCACCCTCGCATCTTCGCGCCTTTGCGCCTTTGCGCGAGCCCAAACGGCCCGACCCGGAGCCCGAACGGAGGCCAGAGCATATGCCGCCTACCGATCGACGAACCCGAGCGCATCGAGGCCGCTTCGCGCGCTGGCGCGGACCCGCTCGACCGGGTCGCCGAGCCCGCGCTCGAAGAGCGTGCGCGCCTCGGCGTGCTCACCTGCCTCTGCACGGATCCAGCCCAACATCACAGCCGCCTCGCCCGCCCGCGGCGACGCGCCGTGGCGTGCGAGGAATGTGCGGAGCGCGCGCTCGGCGGAGGCGACGTTGCCGGAGCCGTGATGCGCGACGGCGAGCCAGAAGCGGGCGTCTTCGGAGAGGGCTCCGTCGGGATTCGCAGTGGTCACCTGCTCGAAGGCTGCTGCCGCCGCCTCGTGATCACCCGCTCGGAGCAGGTCCCACCCGTTCGCAAACGTGCGCTCCCCGGGATCGCCGACACGGCTGGAATCGTCGGCCAGGGCGACGGACTCGTCGTCGATCGGTGGCGCATCACCGAGACCCGGCTGGTTCACTCCGGAGGAGGCGTGCGTCGCCGGCTCCCGATTCGGGGGCACTGGTTCCGGGTCCGGGGCGAGCGCGAGGGTGTCGGCGGACGGCGGGTCGATGGCCGCGTCGTGGGGCGTTTCCGAGGGCGACGCCTGCGCTGGTGAACGCACGGGACGCCGCGGGGCCTGGCGCGGGTCGTCGGCGGGCGGTACTTTGGCCGGCTCGGGTGCCTGCGCTCCGAGGCCGGGGGAAGTCAGCGACGCGCCGACGAGCGTCGGGGAAGTAGGTGCGGGCGTCGGGGCCGTGACGTCGGTGTGTCCTGACGCGTCCCGGACCCAGCGTTCCGCCTCCCGGAGCACGACGGGCGGTGCCGAGCCGGCGCGCACCTCGACGACCCCCTCGACGACGCGGACGCGTTGCAGGGCGTCGTCTCGAACCTCGACCTCGAAGACCGTTCCCCTCACCTCGACTTCGGCGTCACCGGTCACGACGAGCATCCGCTCCCCGGTCGCGAGGGGCGAGACGGTCAGGAGCACGGTGCCGGCGGTCACCCGGACGACCTCGTCGCGCCCATCTCGCCGATGGACGAAGCGCGCGTCGTCGAGGGCGTCGGCCGTCGCGTGGAGACCGTGGGCCCCGGTCTCCGGCGGCGGCGACACTCGCGCCAACCAAAGGCCTGCTGCGAGCACGGCGGCCGCCGCGGCGGCAGCGGTCATGGTGCGACCCCAGCTGCCTCGGCTGCGTTCGGCGGGTCGTTGGGCATCACCGACGATGCGGCGGCGCAACCGGGCTTCGGCGTCGTTCGAGAACGTCGCCGTGGGGGTCGATTGGAGCGCTTTGCGCAAGTCGAGGAGCTCGCGCCGTCGCGCGGTGCAGTGTGGGCACCCGGCGACGTGTTCCCGCAATGCCTCGTCCTCGTGGCCGAGCAACTCCTCGAGTCGCGGCCCCCAGGTGCAGGGGTCGGTCGGTGGGGTCATGAGCTCTCCTCCATGGCGCGCTGGAGGCGCCGGCGGGCGTCGTGCAGGCGCCGGTATACGGTCCCGACCGGGATGCCGAGCACGACCGCCGCCTCGGTGCACGGCACCTCCTCGATCTCGCAGAGTACGACGACTGTGCGAAGCTTGTCGGTGAGATCGCCAAGGGCGGCGTTCAGCCGTTCGATGCGCGCGCGCCGCTCGACGGTCGCGTCGATCGACTGCGTGCGCTGCACCGGCTCGACCGCGACCGCGGCTCGCAGGCGCTTGCGACGGAAGAGACCGCGAGCGTGTCTTCGGTGGACGTTCGTGGCGATGCCGAGAATCCAGGTCCGCACAGAAGAGCGGTGGGCGAATCGCGGTGCCGCGCGAAACACGGCGATGAAGGTCTCGTGCACGAGATCCTCGACGTCGGACCGGCTTCTGCCTCCGGCGAGTCGGAGGAGGTATCGATGCACGCCCCGCCCGAATTGGTCATAGAGGACGCCCAGCGCCTCGGCATCGCCGCGGCCGCACGCACCGACCGCGGCGGCCATGTCGGACTCGCTCGGTCGATCCGGATCAGGAGAGCGGGATTCTGCGATGGGCAGCCGGATGATCTTCGGATCGCTCATAGCTCGAACCGGATCCCCACCACTGCGCGCGCGAACACGCGGGGCGGATCGGCGAGCGTCCCCTCCGGATGCGTCGGTACCGTGCGGTCGCCGAGAGGCGGTGTGTCGACTCCCAGGCCGAGGTCGATCCGGGTGCGCACGTCTACGGGAACGGACGCGAGCAACTGGAGCCCGACCACAGGGCCGGCGAGGTGGTGGCGTAACGTCCCGGAGATCTCCTCCTCGTCGTCGAAGCGGCTGCGCAACCGGCCGTATCCGACGGTCAGCCCGGGCCGCAGGTTCCACCGACCGACTTCGCGGGGGACCTCGGCGGAGACGGACAGGTCCCAGCCTCGCCGCTGGGCGCTGCTGCCGGGGCGCTCGATCCCGTCCGGATCGGTGCGGAAGCGTCCGACGATGCCGACACAGACGGGGCCGATGGGGCCGCAACCGTACATGGCCGCGTCGATCCAGCCCGTCCGATCGTCGGTGATGGCGGCGGCGGTCTGGACGCCGACGCCCGCTATCGCGCGCGGCCGCTGTCGGGGTGTCCATCGTTCGGCTTCGATCGCAGCGTCCCCTTCGGTGGTGCCGAGGTGCAGGGGCCGGGGCGCGAGCATCGATGCGCTCTCTGCGTCGGAGACGGCCGCCGCGACGACGGCCGCCGCCGCGTCGATGTCGGCGACGGCGCGTTCGAAGCGGCGTCCGTCGGGGGTATCCACGACCAGCACGTGGCGGTCGCCTTCGGGGACGATCGTAACCCGGGCGCTGCCGCAGCCGTCGTCACCGACGAACCCCTGCTGTGCAGCGCATCGCGCAGCGCTTCGGCGGCGGCAGGGTCGCCGCCGACGAGAATCGACGGGGCGCAGGGTTCCTGGGCGGCGCCGGCATTGCCGACGGCGGCGACGGCGGCGACCGTGAGCGCGCCGGCGAATGCGCGCAGCGCCCCGGGCAACCGACCAGAGGTCGGGCGCCGACGGGGCGGCATGGGAACGCCGGTTGTCACGGTCCTCCGCATCACTCCGCGGCGTCGTTCGGACGGGTGATCGAGACCAGCTCGAGTCCGGAATCGAATACCATGCCGACACCGCGCACGTAGATCTTCTCCGAGGTCCCCGGCTCGATCGCGGACGACTCCAGCATCTCGACGGTGTCGGTGAACTCGCCCTCGGGGAGCGAGATCGGTTCACCGGCCGCGATGACGCGTGCGCGGTCTTCCGCGACTCCTGGCGCGATCTCCTGCCAGTATCCGGTGCCGACCGCAGGCAACGCGGGCATGATGATCCCGGCACGGTTACCGGGGTCGTCGGCCCGCCAGGCGCCGCCGTGGTCGGACACCTGCCCGCCCTCGTAGTCGTCGACCTCCTCGCCGAAGTAGCAGACGGTGCCGTCGGCGGCCTGGGCGAAGTAGTTGCGGGAGATCTCGACGAGCTCTCCATCGATCGTCTCGTACTCCTCCCACGCGGTGTCGCCCTCCTCAGGGGAGGCAGAATCGCCGCAGCCGGCGGCGAGCAAGGTGGTCAGGAGCAGCGTGGTCGTGCCGAGGAACGGGAGTCGGATTCGGGAAGTCATGATGGCCCTCTCGCGTTGGGGTTCACCAGGTGAGTGCCCGGTCGATGGGAATCCTTCAGTTCGAGGTGTCGGCGGGGTGCGCGTCCCCGTATGTCGCAACGCTCCGCGGCCTATCGGCGTTCCCCGTCCACGCGCAGGGTCGCTTCGTCGAACGCCACGATCGGCTCCGCGGCCAGGTACGCGACCATCGCCTCGTCCCCCTTCAAGGTGAATCGGAAGAACGCGGTGGCGTACGTGTTCACAATCTCCAAGCCGCGGTCGACATCGATGTGGGTCGTCGGATCGCAGAGCTCGGCCAGGCCCTCGATCACGTTGGCGCCGGGGAGGCGGCAGAGGTCGGTGAACATCATGTGGCCGCCGCGTTCGATGGTGAGCCAGAGCCGGTACTCGTCGAGGGCGTTCCACAGCGGCTCGATATCAGTTCCGGTGAACTCGTCGTCGGTGCCGCCCATCAGGAAGACCGGGATGTCGATCGCGGCCACGCCGTCGTCGCCGAACGCGGCGTAGCCGCCGGGCGCCATCGCCAGGCACGCCTCGAACACCTCGGCGCCCGCCGGCGGCTCGACGACCTCGCCCGGAGGCCAATACGGCGTGAACGGGCAGAAGATGTCGCTGTCGGTTCCTGCGTCGCAGCGGGCGTTGGCCGCGTCGACATCGGTCGTCGCGCCGGCGAGGGCAAGCGCCGTGTAGCCGCCGAACGAATGGCCGCTGATGCCCCGTGCGGTGCCTCCCACCAACGGCCCGAGCGTGGCATCCGCTTCGACCGTCACCATCGCGCGCATGACGTCAGCGGGCCGCCGCAGCGCGATCGCGGCCGTCTCCTCGTCGTCGGGATTGTCGGCGATGCGATTGCCGGCGTGGTCCGGTGCCGCGACCACGAACCCGTGGCTGGCGAGGTGCTCGTAATACGTGAACGACTGGAAGTTCGCGCCCTGGTTCCCGTGCGAGAACATCACGAGCGGAAACGGCCCGTCCGTCGCCAGTGGCGCCTCGTCGAACGATCCCGACTCGATCAGCGACGCGATGCGCGTTGGCTCCCCCTCGGCCGCAGCCGCCGGGTACCAGACGCCGATCGTCGAGCGTCCCGGCGGCTCGGTCGACAGGTCGTCCATGCGGAGCTCGAGGTGCCCTACCGGGTAGGCCCCGCGCTCCTCCGGTGGAGCCGGCTCGGCGGGGGTGGCGTCTGCGCCCTCGAGGTCGCCGGCGGCATCGGGCACGTCGGTCGGCTCGATCGCGTCGGCGTCTTCCGTATCCGTCGCACCGCCCCGATCGCTTGCATCTTCTCCGCCGCCGTCGACCTCCTCCTCCTCCGTCCCGAGGCGGCCGGTCTCGTCCGCACACCCGACGGAGTATGGCGCGAGCGTGAGTAGCGCCCATGCCGCTGCGCGGCGGACGCGAGGCACGGGCAGCGTTCGCGCAATGATCGCGAAGAACGCAAAGGGCGCGAAGGGCACGAGGATGGCGAAGGGCACGAGGGGGCCACGGCACCGGGGGTGGGTGTGGTGTTCGTGCCGCGGGCGAATGAAGCGTGTCCTAGCGCACATCGGGCAGCACTTCGGGCTCCCGCACGGGGTACGACGCGTCGATGTGGTCGATCAGATCGAAGAGCCGGGTTTCGTAGAGCGGCCCGCCGGGGATCCCGTCGGGATACGCGACGTGGTCGGTATAGAAATTCCCCTCACGGCAGTCGCTCTCGTTGTCCCAGTCCGGGCTGACACAGCCCCGGTCCTCGGCGTCGATGAGGCCGTCGGCGTCGTTGTCGATGCCGTCGGTGCAGATCGTGCGGAACTCGCCGGTCTCCGATCGCCCGCCGCTGGTCTCGCAGTCCGGATCGTCCTCGTCGCGGAGGCCGTCGCCGTCGTTGTCGACGTCGTCTTCGCACGCGGTGACGAGCACCTCGCCGCACTCGCCGTCCGGGAAGATGACGAGCGCCTTGGGCCAGAGCCCGCTGGCCATGAAGCCACTGAAGGGCAGGGCGGTGATCTGGAGCTCGTCGGGGGCCATGCCGTAGCCGTGCATCACGTAGATCACGGGGTAGCGTGCCGTCCGGTGCGGGGAATCTGGCGGCCACTCGCTCGTGCCGTCGCCGTTGAGGCAGTCCTCGTCGCGCTCGTCGCGTGCGCCGTCGGCGTCGTTGTCGATGCCGTCGTTGCAGCGGGTGAAATCGCCGGGCCCCTCGGTGAGGTCGGCGCCGTGCAGGCAGTCCGGGTCCGCACCGTCCTTGAGCCCGTCGCCGTCGTTGTCCCGGCCGTCCGTGCACTGGGTCAGCTCGTAGCCCGGCGGGAACGAGATCGAGTAACGCATCGTCCCGCCCCCGGTGGGCGCCGGCACCTGGAACGTGCCGCTGGAGATCGGGAAGGGAGCGCGGACGATCGTGCGATCCGGGTTCGGGAAGCGGGCGGTGATGTAGCCGAGCATGGTCAGCAGTCGGTTGGCGATCTGGGGGATCGTGCCGACGTGCTTTCCGTCGCCGAAGCAGACGTCCTCGTGGCTGGCGTCGATGTTCCCGTAGCGCACGTAGACGTTCTCGCCGAGCGCGGCATAGTCGACGAGGGAGAAGTCGTAGCGGTCGTCCTCCTCGATGTCCTGCACCCGCCAGAAGTCCTCATACACGCGCAGGTTTGCGCCGGTGCCCTGAATCAACCCGGCGATCTGATTGGTGCTGACCGCGAAGTTGAACAGGTCGCGGATGCCGGCGTCGAGGAAGATGTTGGTCGACGCCCGCTGCTCTTCCGTCAGCCCGAGCCACAGGCGGTGCGGGTCGAGCTCGTCGAAGATCCTCTGCAGGTTGGGGTTGTAGTCGAACACGCCGTTGCCCTCGCCGACGTCGAATCCTCCATCGTGGTACTGCGGTGTTCCGTCGACGCCGTCGATGCCGAAGTCGAGGTAGGGCTCCCCTTCGTTCCACACCCAGTTGCCCTCGGTGCCGAGGGGATTGTCGACCATGTCGTAATCGTCACCGATCGGGTCCGGGTTCCGGACCGCGTCGTAGCCCTCCTCGTCCTCGGAGGCGATGCCATCGGCGCCGATGTCCTCGAAGGGCTCGTAGGCGTTGCGGATCACCGGCTCGCCGATGTCGCGAATCCCGTTGCCGTTGCGGTCGACCGCCAGGGTGAACTCGATGGGCACCCACTGCTCGCACGGGTCGGTGAGGAGCCCTTCATTGGCCTCGTCGGGGATACCGTCGAAGTCGGTGTCGCAGGCCCGGTCGAAGGGGATGTCATGGTCGCGGCTCCCGCGGCCGTCGCAGAACGCGATCACGGGCAGGCTGCCGTCGGGGTTGTACTCGTCGTCGAAGAACCCGTCGGCGATCGTGAAGGTCTCGCTCGGGTCCGCCGGGGGACATTGGTCCGCGTGACGAGGACATCGGTCGGCCCAGGGGCGGCGGAGCTCGTCGAGGGGCATGCCCGGCGCCGCGTAGGGGCTGTCGGGCCGGTACGTGATCATGTTGCCGGCGGCGAGGATCAGGTCGGTGAAGATCTCGGTGTAGTCCTCGCGGTTGAACGTGCCGCCGGTGCCCTCGCCGGTCGGGAAGTACCACTCCTCGTAGTGCATCGCGTGCTCGCCCTCCTGGTCGGGATCGTAGGGCTCCGGGGGTGCGAAGTCCGGCGCCGCGGTGAACCCGCCGAGGCCGGCCTCGAGCACGTAATGTGTGACGTAGGCCCAGTCGACCGGACCGCCCAGCGGCGCGACGATGTCGAATTCGTCCGGGTGGCGGAAGCCGATGATGCTGCTGCCGATGCCTCCCATCGACACACCCGACAGCGCGCGGAAGTGCCACAGTCGCTCGCGGGGCACTCCGGCATCCTCCGGCACCCCGAGCTGCCAGGTACCGGTCAGCTCCGCCTCGAATCGGATCAGCCCGCGCTCCATGTCCTCCTGGAAATTCGTGATCAGGGGCTCGACCACGTCGCCCGATGGCTTCTGCAGGTAGATGCGCAGCGAAGAGGGCAGAGCACCCTCGGGCACGAGGGTCGTGTCGAACGCGTGTCGGGCGAAGAACCGCCGCACGAAGCGCGGCGCGCCGTCGGTGGTGAGGGTGAAGGGCGGGGCCAGGGCGATGATCCCTTCGGGCACGATGTCCTCCGTGCCGCAGGACAGCTCGAGTCCGGTCTCGGTCAGGACCTCGCGGCCGAGGAAGTCGAGCTGCACGCCCTGGTCGGGCGCGTTCTCGATCGGCAGATCGAGTCCGGCCGGGGTATCCGGCGCGACAGTCGTGGAGACGCCGCCGACCACGCAGGAGAGCGGCCCGATGGCGATCGGCTCGATGGGCGCGGCGTCGACCTCGGCATCGACGTCGGCGTCGGGGGCGGCGTCCTCGATGTCGTCGTCACCGTCATCGGCATCCGCCGCCGTGTCCCCGCCAGCATCGGTGTCCGCCGTGTCGATGTCTCCAGCGCCAGCGTCGGTGTCGGCGGTCGTGTCCGGCGTCGCTCCGGTGTCCCCCGAATCGGACGAGTCCCCGCCGCAGGCCGCGAACATGGTGAGGAGGAGTGCGGCGGCCGGGACACGGGCGAGCGAGTTCATCTGCGGACTCCGGTGCGACGGGCGACCGTGAGGCCGCGACGGGGGGAGAAGGTAGCAGAAGCGTGGGTCGGGCGCCCGCGTGTCGTGGAGCGCAACGTCAGCGGTAGACTGGGGCTCCCCCCCTGCTTCGCTGTCCCCCACGAGTGGGGGACGGCTGTGTGACGACGTCCTGCGTGGGGTGGGCAGCCCCTCCCCGCTCGCGGGGAGGAGGCCGCCTTTGGCGGCCGGAGGGGGGAG
>CAZFPM010000047.1:0-3069 GCA_964520965.1 uncultured Myxococcales bacterium | reverse complement strand
CGGAGGGGGGAGGCACAGTCTGCCGATCACGTGCAGGGTTGGGTGGCGCGGGAATCAAGGTCAGCGGTAGAGTGAGGCTCCCCCCTGCTTCGCTTCGCTCCGCTGTCCCCCGCTGGCGGGGGACGGCTGTGTGTCCACCGTTGGTGTGAGGGCGATGAGCAACGACGACGACCGGCGCATACGGCCCGCGAAGCGGCCGGCGGGGTGGGTGGCGCCTGGGCCGCAACCGGCGGGTTTCGTCGATCGCGGCTGCTACCCGGGCGACAGCGAGGATCTCTGCTACCTGACGGGGGACTGGCGGATTCTGCAGCGGGTCGATGGGCATCGGTGGTCGCTGGACGACCTCGTCACCGCGTGGCTCGCGCTTCGCTGCGCGCCCCGCGTCGAGCGCTACGTGGACCTGGGCTGCGGCATTGGGTCGGTGCTGATGATGGTCGCGTGGGCGCGGGCCGACGCGCGTGGCGTCGGCGTCGAGGCGCAGGCGCTGAGCGTCGATCTCGCGCGGCGGTCTCTCCGGTTCAACGGGGCTGCCGATCGGGTATCGGTGATCGAGGGCGACTTCCGCGACGACGACGTGATCGCCGCGCTCGGCTCGGGCGCTGGCGCCGCCGATACCGCCGAGGGTTTCGACCTCGTCTCCGGGACGCCGCCCTACTTCCCGCCGGGCACGCACACCGAGTCGGAGGCGGTGCAGAAGGGGCCCTGCCGCCACGAGCACCGCGGGGGTGTCGAGGCCTACGTCCACGCCGCGGCGCGCCTGCTCTCACCGGACGGCGTCGGGGTCGTCTGCGCGCCTGTCTCCGATTTCCCCCGGGTGGACGCGGCGCTGGCCATGGCGGGGCTCGTCCTCCGACACCGGGCTCGCGTCGTTCCCCGGGAAGGCAAGCCCCCGCTCATCGACGTGCTCGCGTTCGCGATCGGGACGCGCGGTCCGGTCCCTCCGGGATCCGCGCCGCCGCCTGACGGGACCTGCGCCCGCGCCGAGACCCTCGTCGTGCGCGACCGGGATGGGCAGTGGACCGCCGACTTCCTCGGGCTCCGCGCCGACATGGGCATGCCGCCGCGGCCTTAGCTCGCAAGCCCGAATTCCGGGTGGCCGAACGCCCCCCGCGCCGCCGTCAGCTCAGTGCGCGCCCTTCTTCGGCCGCAGCGCCTTGCCCGCGGTCAGGTGCTCGTTCCACGTCGCCGACGCGAATCCGTTGTCGACCTCGACCATCGTGATGCAGTCGGGCACGGGACAGACGATCTGGCAGAGGTTGCAGCCGACGCACTCGTCTTCGTCGATCCGCGGCACGCGGCTGTCGTCGTCCGAGGGGAAAAGGCATTGGTGCGCGCCGTCCTGGCAAGCGACGACGCAGTCGTAGCAGCCGATGCACTTGTCGGCGTCGATGTCGGCGATGATCTCGTAGTTCAGGTCGAGGTCACCCCACTCGGTGTAAGAGCCGATCGCCTTGCCGACCATGTCGTCGATGGTCTGGAAGCCGTGCTCGGCCATGTACTCCTCGAGGCCTTCGATCATGTCTTCGACGATGCGATAGCCGCGGAGCATGACCTCGGTGCAGACCTGCACCGAGGTGGCGCCGAGGAGCAGGTACTCGACGGCGTCACGCCAGTTTGCGATGCCGCCGATGCCGCTGATCGGGATGTCGAATCGGGGTTCCTTGGCGAGCGACGCGACCATGTGCAGGGCGATCGGCTTGACCGCCGAGCCGCAGTAGCCGCCGTTGGTCGACTTCGGTCCGACCTTGGGCAGGATCACCTGGTTGTCGATGTCGACGCCGATGATGCTCTTGATCGTGTTGATCAGGCTGACGCCGTGCGCGCCGCCCGCCTGCGCCGCGAGCCCGTGCGGTCGGATGTCGGCGACGTTCGGGGTCAGCTTCACCAACACCGGCACCGTCGAATACTCGACGGCCCACGACGTGATGCGCTCGTTGACCGAGGGCTCCTGGCCGACCGCCGAGCCCATCCCGCGCTCGCACATGCCGTGCGGGCAGCCGAAGTTGAGCTCCAGGCCGTCGGCGCCGGCGTCGATCGAGCGCTTGATGATGTCCTGCCACTCGTCCTTCGACTCGACCATCAGCGAGACGATGATCGCGTGGTTCGGGTAGCGCTTCTTGACCTCGTAGATCTCCTTGAAGTTCGTCTCCAGCGGCCGGTCGGTGATCAGCTCGATGTTGTTGAAGCCGACGTTTTTCTTGCCGCCGTATGAGTGGCCGCCGAAGCGACTCGACACGTTCTGGATCGGCTGTCCGAGGGTCTTCCACACCGCGCCGCCCCAACCGTGGTCGAAGGCGCGCATGATCTGCTCGCCGGAGTTGGTGGGCGGCGCCGAGGCCAGCCAGAAGGGGTTCGGCGAGACGATGCCCGCGCAGTTGGTCTTCAGGTCCGGCATCTCACTGACCTCCCTTCAACGCGGCGTCGATCGTGACCGCGGCCGTCTTGCCCTCGGCCGCCGCGTTGACGACCTCCTTCGCACCGTTCGCGCAGTCGCCTCCGGCCCATACGCCCGGCCGGCCCGTCGCCTGATGTTCGTCGACCTGGATCACACCCCACTCGACGGCGACTCCGTCGAGCGGTGCCACCAGCGCGCCGAGCTTGCTCTGGCCGATGGCCACCAGCACGAGGTCGCACTCCACGGTGTGCTCGGAGCCGGCGATGGGCTTCTTGTTCTCGTCGTACGCCTGGCAGACGGCGTGGGTGATCCGGGCGCCGCCCTCGAACCGGACCGGCTGCGTCTGCCACAGCGCCGTCGCGCCCTCGACCTTCGCTGCCTTCCACTCGTGGGCGTACCCGGGCATCACCGCTTCGGTGCCGCGGTAGACCAGGTCCACGCGCGGCACACCGAGTCCGACCAGCTCGCGCACGCCGTCGAGGGCCGTGTTGCCGCCGCCGATCACCAGCGCGCGCTTCACGCCAGCGAGATCGACCCGCCCGAGCTTGAACGCTTCGATGAACGCTACCGCGCCGTGCACGCCAGGGAGGTCCTCTCCGTCACAGCCGAGGAAGCGGTCCGGTCCGAGCCCCACTCCGAGGAAGAGCGCGTCGTGTTTCTCCTCGAGCTCGGCG
>CAZFPM010000046.1:0-29507 GCA_964520965.1 uncultured Myxococcales bacterium | reverse complement strand
CGCCCGACGAACCGCCGCCGCCCGACGAACCGCCGCCGCCCGACGAACCGCCGCCGCCCGACGAACCGCCGCCACTGCCGCCGCCGCCGCCGCGGCTGCGCCGACGACGACGGCGACGCTTGGACGACGACGACGAGCCGGTGCCGCCCTGCCCGCTTCCCTGCTCCGCCTGTTTCTTCGGGCGGTCCTGCCCGCCGGGCGAGCCCGCCGCGGTCTGCTTACGCGCAGTGGTCGAGGCGCCGGATCCGCCTGCGTCCTTCTTCCGGCGACGACGGCGGCGCTTGCGCTTGGGCTTGTCCGCCCCGGCCGCGCTGTCGCCGGTCACCTCGAAGCTGCCGTCCGTATCGTCCCAGATGTACTCCTCGGAGAGAACGGAGGCAGCCTGGCGGCTCATCTTGCCGCCGGTGTCCGAGCGCCCCCGGCGGCGGAGCCGCTCCTCCAAGATGGCCTGTTCCTTCGACGGCCCGCCCTCCTCGATCTCCTTCGGTGTCCATCGGCGGTCGTGGACGATGACGTCACGGAGATGGAAGTCCTCGATCGCGTAGCCCTGGAGGACGACCCGGACCTTCCGCGCCAGGATGTCGACCTCGGTCACGTTTCCTCGGCCCTTCGGCGTCGCGACGCCGATCTTGGGTCGGGGGACGTAACGCTTCATCTCCTTGTAGATCGGGTGCTCGTACGCGAGGCAGCACTTCAGACGCCCGCACATTCCGGTGATCCGCTGCGGGTTGAGCGAGAGTCCCTGGTCCTTCGCGAAGCGGATGCTGACCGAGGAGAACTTACGCAGGAACGACGAGCAGCAGAGCTCGTTGCCGCAGGGACCGATACCCCCGATCACGCCAGCGCCGTCCCGGACGCCGATCTGGCGCACATCGACCCGCGCCCCGATCGCGGCAGCGAGGTCGCGCGACATGCGCCGCAGATCGACCCGCTCCTCGCTGGAGAAGAAGAAGACTCCGCGGTCGCCACCGAGCGCGAACTCGGCGTTGACGAGCTTGGCGTCCAGCCGGTGTTTGCGCAGCAGCTTGACGGCGGCGCGCATGCCGCGGTCGCGCTGCTCCCCGCACGCCTCCCATTGGTGCAGGTCGTCGGCGTTGGCACGGCGGATCACGCGGCGGACCTCGGACGACGTCATCACCCGACGCTCGACCAGGCCGACGACGGCGCTCACGACGGGCCCGCGCTCCGCGTCGACGACCAGTCGATCACCCGGCCGCACGAGCAGCTCTCCGGCGTCGAACAACGCCGGACGCGCTGCGGCCCCGATGCGGACCGCCGCCGCATTGACGATGCGACGACGGCCGGAGAACGGGCGCCGTGGGATCGGGCTGTCGGGCGTGGTGCCCGGCACTCGGGCGGTCTCGCGCATCAGGGCCTTCGCATCGGGGTCCGGCGCGGATCGGGCCGGGACAATTCGATCAACAGTGACTCCACGACCATGCGGGGATTCACGTTGCCGGTCAGCAGGCGTGCCGCGTCGTCGATCGCATCGGATGCCGCGAGGATCTGGGGCAGCGAGTGTGCCGCCGCCACCTCACACACACGGTCTTCGAGGTCGCGATTCCACAGACGTTCGGTCGATACGCCGGTCTTCGCAAGTGCGACGTCGCGATAAAACCCACGGAAGACGTCGAAAAGGTCGGACAGATCGCCGCTCTTGGCCAGCTCCTCTCCCCAGACCACCGCGGCGGCCGGCGGGGCTCCACCGATCGAGACGAGCCGTTCGATCAGGTCTTCGCGCGCCGCGTAGACGGGGGAGTCGAGCACCTGGAGCGCCGCGGTGACACTGCCTCCGCAGAGCCCGGATGCACGGCGGGCCGGAGTCTCGTCGACGCCCTGCGCGGTCAAGATCCGAGTCACATGGTCGCCGGTCAGATGCCCGAAACGCAAGGGCTGGCACCGCGACCGGATGGTCTCCAGCAGCAGGTGAGGACTGGTCGTGACCAACGCGAACATCGTATCGCCCCGCGGTTCCTCGAGCGTCTTCAAGAGCGCGTTTGCGGCCGCTTCGTGGAGGGCGTCGGCCTTGTCGACGAGGACGAACCGACGCGCTCCTTCATAGGGGCGAAAGCGTGTCGCCGCCGACACCGCGCGCACCTGGTCGATCTTGATGAACCGCCCCTCTGGCTCGATGACGAGGAGGTCCGGGTGCTGCCCGGCAGCGAGCTTCAGGCACGCGGAGCAACGGCCGCACGCGTCGAGGGTGTTCAGGTCGCCCTGCGGTTGCTCGCAGTTGACCAGGCCGGCGAGCGCCGCCGCGGTCGACCGCTTGCCCACCCCCTCCGGGCCGCTGAACAGATACGCATGATGCAGTCGGCCGGCGGCGTGGGCTCGGCGCAACGCGCCGATCTCGCGGTCGTGGCCGAGGATGTCGCCGAGGAAGACCTGCACCCGCTACCCCCTCCGGCGGCGGCGCCGCGCCGCGACCGCGACCAATGCCAGAGACCAGGCCGGCGACCCGCGCCACCCGCGGCCGGCCGTGGCGCAACCGCGGGTCTCCTCGACCGCCGGAACCTCGCTCGTGTCGACGAGTCGGACGTTGATCTCGCTGTCACCGAGGGCGTCGACGCGGGAGAGCACGAGTGCTCGATAGCCGGCTGCGTCGATCGAGACCCGATAGTATCCGGCTGGTATCGCCTCGAGCGAGAAGTCCCCGTCGGCGTCGGTCTCCCCGTAGGGAACGATCCCGAACAGGTGATCGCCGAGTCCGACGGCGTTGACCGAAGCCCCGGCGACAGCGCCGCCCGACGAGGCCTCGACCCGACCGCGGAGCGTCACCGACGACGCGGGATAGATGGAGATCGCGACCGAGCGAGGACCCGCGACGACAACCTCCCTAGCAGCGGGCGCGAACCCGGGGGCGTCGACCCGTACCAGGTAGGCGCCGTGGTCCACCGCTTCGAAGCGCGCGTCCTCGCCGTCGATCACCACCTCGCGCCGCGCGCCCTCCCCCTCGAGTGTCACCATTGCTGGCGGAGCGACCGACCCGCGATGAACTGCGTGGACCTCGACGACGACCTCCGAAGCTCCCGGGAGCACCGTGGCGGTGTTCGCGTCGTCGCTCGCCGCTGCATCGACGGAGGTGTCCTCCCCAGCGGCCGAGTCCAGGGACGCGTCAGCGATGTCCGCAGCGTCTTCCGAAGCCGTCGTCGCGTCGCTGGTGTCCGCGGCGTCTTCCGACGCCGTCGTCGCGTCGCCGGTGTCCTCCGCCGTGATGGCGTCGACAGGCGCGTCGGTGCCGGCGTCTTCGGCATCCGCGAACGCGACGCACGGCAGGGAGACGACCAGGATGACTGCGAAGAAACGGCTCACGAGCGGGACCCTCGTGCGGGGAGTGGAGCGACATCGGGGGTGACTACCACAACGGTGGCGTGCACCCCAGTCGCACGGGTGCGCTTCGCCTCACTCGGCGAAGAACGCCAGGAACACGATCGCACTGCCCCGCCGGACCCTCAACCGCACGAGTTCAGCCTCCCCCACGCCGTGCGCGGCCTCGAGAAAAGCGCGAGACGAACCCACCGGCACGTCGCCGACCTGCACGATGACGTCGCGCACCTGCAGGCCCGCTCGGGCGGCAGGCGAACGCTCCTCGACGT
Source organism: uncultured Myxococcales bacterium (assembly GCA_964520965.1). Classification (GTDB taxonomy): domain Bacteria; phylum Myxococcota_A; class Bradymonadia; order REDH01; family REDH01; genus CAZFPM01. The sequence goes on along the minus strand of CAZFPM010000046.1, from coordinate 25,911 downwards.
CGACCACGACGACGCCAGCGCCGTCAGGGACGCCGAGCTCCGCAGCCACATCGGGCGTCACGTCGGCCACCCGGATCCCGAACACCCGCTCGGCGGTGCCCTGCAGGCTCTCTGTGTCGAGCGCTGCCCCGTCGCTTCCGGGCAAGCGGCCCATGGTGACCTGGACCGGCGTCTCCTCGCCATCGCGCATCACCACGACGTCGATCTCGGCGCCGACGCCAGCCATGGCGGCGAGCCAGGGCAGTTCGTGGTGGTCACGGATCTCGGTACCGCCGAACCCGATGATCACGTCGCCCGGCTCCAGGCCCGCCCGGTCCGCCGGCCCACCAGCCACGACCTCGATGATCAGCGCGCCGCCCGGCTCGTCGAGGCCCGCCTCGTCCGCGGCGTTCGGCGTCACGCGCCCCTGCCGGACTCCGAGCCACGAGCGTTCCACGACGCCGGCGGCGAGCTGAGGCAGCAATGCCTTCACCATGTCGATGGGGATGGCGAATCCGATATTGTTCGCGGCGACGTTGACGGCCGTGTTCACGCCGACCACGTTTCCGTTGATGTCCAGCAGGGGTCCGCCGGAGTTGCCGGGGTTGATCGACGCGTCGGTCTGGATGAAGTCTTCGTAGAGTTCGCGACCTTCGGGGCGCACATCTCGCCGTCCCAGGGCCGAGACGATGCCGGCGGTCACGGTGTGGCTGAGGCCGAGGGGGTTTCCGATCGCGACTGCCCAGTCGCCGACTGCGAGGTCCGCGGATCGTCCCAGCTCGACGTAGGGCAGCGGCTCGTCGCTCTCGACCCGGATCAACGCGACGTCGGTCCGTGGGTCCGTCCCGACGAGTACGGCCGCGAGCTCGCGCCCGTCGAAGAGGACGACCGTGATCGCGCGGGCGTCCTCGACGACGTGGTGGTTGGTGACGATGAATCCGTCGGCGTTGATCAAGAAGCCCGAGCCCTCGCCGCGGGCTTCGCCGAGTCCGGGCACGAGGCTGCCGCCGCTCCGCCGCACCTGCACATGGACACCGACCACACCAGGGGACGCCGTGGCCGCCAGCTCGCGGAACGCGCCGAAGGTCACCGCGTCGTCAGGCCCGAACCTGCCCTCCGCTCCTTCGTGCCACAGGGGCGTCTGGGCGCCGACATCGGCAGAGACGAGCAGCGAAATCAGGGCAATGCCCCACCATGCAAAGCGGGAGTTCGAGGAATACGAGCGGGGTTCCGAGGGGTCTTCCATGACACCGGAGCGTACGGTTTTTCGCCCGCGCAGGGCAAAGAGCCTTCCAACATAGCAACGAACACGGCAGAACGAGACGCATTCCTCGTCTCGGGGCGCGCTCGGACCGGGCGGCTCCTCGCAGAGGCCTCGCGCCGTGCCCCGACCGGCCCGGCAGGCGGCCAGCGGCCGCTGTTCAGCACGACCCACCCCACCGACCATTGCCCGACCACGACAAGCCCCAGGCCCGCGACGTCGAGCGGGAGCGCTACCTGTCGCTGCTCTTGCAGATCGGCCAGAGAAACGGAGGCGAACGCCATCGTCAGGTCTACTGCAACCGCGACCTGAACCAACGGTACATCCGCTGGACCGGGTTCGACATGGACTACACCCTGGCCGTCTACGACCGGGCTCCGTTCGACGATCTGACCCACCGCCTGACGTTGCGCCGCCTGATCGAGCGCTACCGCTACCCAGAGGAGCTGGAGAACGTTTCGTACGACCCGACCTTCGCGATCCGCGGTCTGACCGTGGACCGGGAGCTCGGACACATCATCAAGATGGACTCCCACCGACACGTCGGGAAGGGCTACCACGGGTTCCGTGCGTTGGAGCGCGACGACCTCGAGGTGTACCGGAAGCGACCGCCGAACCTCTCCGACCGGCGCTACGAGCTGATCGACACGCTGTTCGAGCTTCCGGAGGCATTCCTCTTCGCCGTGGTCGTCGACCTCCTGGAGAGCCGGGGAATGAAGCCGGACTTCGGCAAGATCGCCGACGACATCCGCGAGTCGATCGACTCGATCCACGCGGACGACTCCCTCAAGTCGATCGTGACGGCCGATCTGCCCCGGTACATCCTCCGCGACCGCCGGCTGGGTGCCACGCTGCACCGCCTGCGGTCGTCGGGGCAGAAGCTCTTCCTGATGACCAACTCGTACTTCCCCTACACCGACGCCGTCATGGCCCACCTGCTGGCCGACGGTCCGCGCGACTACCGAGACTGGCGTGCGTATTTCGACGTCATCGTGACGGGATCGAACAAGCCGTCGTTCTTCAGGGATCGCGCCCCGTTTCTGGAGTTGGACGAGGCCGGCGAGGTCGTCGGCGAGGAGTCGCAGGCGCTCCGACGAGGCGTGGTCTACCAACACGGCAATCTGCGCGACTTCGAGCGGATGATCGGCGTTCGCGCAGACGAGATCCTCTATGTCGGCGACCACATCTACGGCGACATCTTGCGGTCGAAACGCGACTCCGCGTGGCGCACGTTGATGATCATCCCCGAGATGGAGGACGAGCTGCGCGTGCTGGCCAGTTGCAGGGACCGGATCGCCGAGTGGGCCGCCGCCGAAGAGGAGCTCCAGCGGATTCGCGACGCGCTCGTATTCGAAACGGAGCTTCGCTACCGACTGCACCCCGACGGCACCACCGAGACGGCCTTCGTCGACGAGGATGACCGCGCCGAATGGGAGCGCGCGGTCGAAGAGATGGGCCGAAACAGCGACCGGCTGCAACGGCGGCGTCGCGATCTCGTCGAGATCATCCGCGCGATCGAGCAAGACGTGAACGCGCGCTTCCACCCCTGGTGGGGGCCGCTGCTCAAGGCCGGAAACGAGCACTCGATCTTTGGCGAGCAGGTCGAGAGCTACGCCTGCCTGTACTCGTCCCGGGTCACGAACCTTCTCGCCGTGTCTCCGGTGCAGTATCACCGTTCGCCTCGCGACCGGATGCCGCACGAGACCCTCTACATCTGATCGGCGGCGGCCCAGCGCATACGAAGCGAACGATGAAGCTCGACACCCTCGCGATCCATGCCGGCCAGGAGCCGGATCCGACGACCGGCGCGATCATGACGCCGATCTACCAGACCTCCACCTACGTGCAGGAGAGCCCGGGCGTCCACCGCGGCTGGGAGTACTCGCGCACGCACAACCCGACGCGCAAAGCGCTCGCCGACTGCGTCGCCGCCATCGAGGGCGCCGAGCACGGCATCGTGTTTGCGTCCGGTTGCGCCGCGACCACGACGGTCATCCAGACCCTGTCGGCCGGTGACCACGTCATCGCGTGCGACGACCTCTACGGAGGCACCTACCGGCTGTTCACGAAGGTGATCGCCCGCTTCGGCGTCGACTTCACGTTCGTCGACATGACCGACCCCGACGCGATCGAGGAGCACTTTCGGCCCAACACCCGCCTCGTCTGGTTGGAGACCCCCACCAACCCCCTGCTCAAGCTCGTCGACATTCGGGCCATCTGCGACCGAGCCCACGCGCGCGGCGCACAAGTCGCGGTCGACAACACGTTCATGACGCCGGTGTTCCAGCGGCCGATGGAGCTGGGTGCAGACCTGGTCGTGCACTCGATGACCAAGTATCTCAACGGCCACAGCGACGTCATAGCCGGGGCCGTGGTCACCAATGACGATGCGCTCGCCGAGGAGCTGCGCTTCATCCAGAATTCCGTCGGCGCCATCCTCGGTCCGATGGACTCGTTCCTGGTCCTGCGGGGGTTGAAGACGCTCGGCGTGCGCATGCGGCAACACGATGTCGCCGCGGCGCGCGTCGCGGAGCTCCTCATCGACCACCCGGCGGTCGAGCGAGTCGTCTATCCGGGGCACCCGTCGCATCCGCAGTACGAGCTCGCGACGCGCCAGATGACCGGCGGCGGTGGCATGATCACCTGCTTCCTCGCCGGCGGTCTCGATGCCTCGCGTCGGTTCCTGGAGCGGACCCGGATCTTCACGCTGGCCGAGTCGCTCGGCGGGGTGGAGTCGCTGATCGAGCACCCGGCCATCATGACGCACGCGTCCGTTCCTCCGGACATCCGCGAACAGCTCGGCATCAGCGACGGGATGATCCGGCTCAGCGTCGGCATCGAAGACGTCGACGACCTGCTCGAGGACCTGGACCAGGCCCTGGCACGCTGAGCGACGCGATCAGGGCAAACGCTCGACCGTCGCTACGCGGCACGACGCGCGAGCACGATCCGGGTGATCAACGCGCCGACGAGCGCGGCGACGGCGACGGCCTGTGACGTCGACAACATCGTGACCGTCTCGGCCGGAAGGCCCAGCAGCCGGTTGGCGCCGGTCGCGACCCACTCGAAGACGAAGCCGCGCACGATGTCGCCCCGGTAGATCTCCAGCACGAAGCGCGCCGCCGCGTAGATCGCGACCCAGGTGAGAAAGAGCTGCCCTTCGAAGCGTTTTCGACGCTTCGTCCACAGCGCCAGCAAGAGGCACACCCCGAGCTCGACCAGCGCCTCGGCGGCGGGAACCGGCCAGGTCGGAAGGCTGGTTCCGCCCGTGATCAGCGCCTCTCTCACGGCGCCGTCGTGCGCCATCAACTGCGCGGTCCACGGAGGCGACCCCTCGGGGTAGACCAACCCGGGCCCGTGCTCTCGCACCGCTCCGAAGCAGCATCCCCCGGCGATACAACCCAACCGGCCGAAGAAGTGACCGAGCGCGGCCCACGGGGAGACGGCATCGGCGAGGTGGAAGAAGGGGACCGCGTTGCGACGGCACCAGATCGCCGAGCCGACGATCTGCCCGATCATGCCGCCGTAGAACACGAGTCCGCCCTCCCAGAAGCGCAGCACGGCCAGGCAATCGGGTGTGGCGCCGGGGAGGGGTTCCCGGCAGAGCTGCACGTAGTGCGGGATCTCGGTGAGCATGAAGAGCAGCCGCGCCCCGACCAGGCCGGACACGACGAGCCAGAAGCCCACATCGATCGCCTTGTCGCCGTCGAGGGGGCCCGGGGTCCGCTCGAAATCGCGATAGCCGAAGAAGATCGCGACCGAGAACCCGACCGCCATCGCGACGCCGTACGTGGGCACGTGGAGTCCGGCCTCGCCGAAATAGAGGTGCCGGAAGAGCACGACGCCACACCACCGCCAGAGTCCGAACCCAGCGAAAGCGGCCCCGGCGAGCCAGGCCAACGCCCCGTTGCCGAAGGTCCGGCCGGAGCGCCACTCGCGGTAGAGCACGACCGCACCGAGCGCCGCGACGAGGAACCAGAAGACAGCCTCGAACGCGAAGCCCCGGTTGGGGACGCCGAGGAGCTGGTGAACGAACTGGGCCACGGCGGAACTCCGAGCCGACTCAGGAGGCCGGCGCGGCCTCCGTCGGTGGGACGAGTTCGTCGACCTCCTTGGCCACGGTCACCGCGTCGGACTCACTCGCGGCGCTCTCGGGCTGCTCCTCGGGGTCTTTCGAGGTGAGAATCTCGATGACCATCAGGCCGACGCCGACGGTGATCGCGATGTCGGCGACGTTGAACGTCGGCCAATGGTGTTCGGCGCCACCCCACGCCAGGTACCAATCGATGAAATCGACGACATAGCCGTACCGGACCCGGTCGACGAAGTTCCCGAACGCACCGCCGACGATCAGCGATAGCGCCCAGATCAGCAGGCGCTGGTCCGGCCGGACGTTGCGGAAGATCCCGAGCACGATGACGACGGCGATTACGGAGATCGCCAGGAAGAACGGACGGACGAAGCGCTCGTCCCGGTCGGAGAGGAAGCCCCAGGCGGCGCCGTAGTTCTGGACGTAGACATGGTTCCAGAACCCAGGCACGACTTCGACCCGGCGGTAATCGACCCGCAGGACGTCGCCGTCGTTGACCTGGTACGAGTCGGGAAGCGGCCCGAGCTCCTCACCGAAGGCGTTGATGACGTGGTAGCCACGCACCTGGGGCGGGTCGGCCTGCCTGGCCTCGGGTCCGAACCGGACGTCGACGAACTCGCCGACAGTGGTCGGGCCCTCGGCCTCGACGATCACCTCGATCGGGTGGTTCCAGCGCCGCGTGATCGACGCGAGCTCGTCCTCGGCACGCTTCTTCGTCAACAGATCCGCGGAGACCGCGAGCAGGACGATGAGAGCGAAGAAGCCGTACTTGTTCATCAGGCGTCCGTCTGGATGACGGCGGCGCATCGGCCACAAAGGTCCGGCAGCGCGCTCACGCTGCCGACCGACTCCCGCCGATTCCAGCACCGCGGGCACTTGGGATCCTCGGAGGGCTCGACGGCTACGTCAACCCCGGACTCGTCTGCCGGATTCCCGGCGACGATGTCGACGTGGGAAACGATCGCCAGCTCGGCGAGATCCCCTGCCAACGCGGCCCAGCGCTCGACCGTGTCGGCGGCGACGGTCAGCGTGACGGCAGCCTCCTGCGACGAGCCGATCTGGCCCGGCAGTTTCTCGCCCTTCTTGTTCGGGCGACGCGCCTCGATCAGCTCCTGGACCTGGCTCCGAACCGCGAGTCGCTCGTTGAAGATCCGGTCGACGTCCGCGTTGCGCCACTCGGGCGGACACGTCGGGAAGTCGGCGAGGAACACGTTGTCCGGGTCGCCGTCGACGTGCGGCATGAACCCCCAGACCTCGTCGGCCGTGAAGCTGAGTATGGGGGCGATCGCCACGACGAGCCGGCGCAGCGCGGCGAAGAGCACCGCCTGCGCACCGCGACGCCTCGGGTCGTCGGCCGCCTCGCAGTAGAGCCGGTCCTTCAGCACGTCGAGGTACACCGCCGAGAGCTGTTGGTTGCAGTACTCGAAGAGCGTGTGGAAGACGACGTGGAAGTCGTAGGCGTCGTACGCCTGCCCGACGCGGTCGACGAAATCCGCGGTGCGGGCGAGCGCCCAGCGGTCGAGATCGGTCAACGCGTCGTAGTCGAGCGCGTGGGCGGCCGGATCGTAGTCGACGAGGTTCCCGAGCAGGAAGCGGATGGTGTTCCGCACCTTGCGGTACGCGCCGCTCGCCTGCTTCAGGAGCTCGGGCGCCAGCACCATGTCGTGCCGGTAGTCGACCATCGCCACCCAGAGCCGCAGCACCTCGGACCCGTGCTGGTCGAGCATCCGCTGCAGCGGTTCGTATTTCGGACTCGACTTCGAGTACTTGTGCCCCTTTTCGTCGACGACGAACCCGTGGGTCAGGACCGCTCGGTAGGGGGCGTGTCCCTGGGTTCCGGCGGACGCGAGGAGCGAGGTGTGGAACCAGCCACGGTGTTGGTCGGAGCCTTCGAGGTAGAGGTCGGCGACCGACCCGGTCTTCTCGCGATCCCGCAACACGGCGGCCCAGCTCACGCCGGAGTCGAACCACACGTCGAGGATGTCGAGGACCTTCTCCAGGCTCTCCGGGCTCGCGCCGCAGTGCGGGCAGACGAATCCGTCGGGCACGAGATCCGGCTCGTCGCGCTCGAACCACACGTCGGATCCGTGCTCCCGACACAGATCGGCGACGTGATAGGCGACCTCGGAAGAGACGATGTAATCGCCACACTTCAGGCAGGACAGCGCGGGAATCGGGACGCCCCAAGCGCGCTGGCGCGAGATGCACCAGTCCGGTCGGGTCTCCAGCATGCCGCTGATCCGGTTCTCGCCCCAATGCGGGATCCAGTCGGTCTTGCCGATCTCGGCCAGGCAGCGTTTCCGCAGGCCGTCGTGATCCACGCGGATGAACCATTGGGCGGTCGCCCGGAAGATCAGGGGCTTCTTCGTCCGCCAGCAATGCGGGTATCGCTCGACCTTGTAGGTGTCGCCCGCGCGGTTGAGCAGGCGTCCGTCGTCGGCCAGACGCTGCGCGATGACCGGGTTGGCGCTGAAGACGTGTTCGCCCTCGTAGTCGGGCACCTCGGCCGTGTACCGGCCGTGCGCGTCGACCGGCGCGAGGATGTCGAGGCCGTACTTCAAGCCGGTCTCGAAGTCGTCGGCGCCGTGACCGGGCGCGGTGTGGACGAGCCCGGTACCCTGCTCCGTCGTGACGTAGTCGGCCGGCAACAGAACCGACGCCCGGTCGATGAAGGGGTGACGGGTCTCGTGACGCGGGGTGTCTTCCCCGGGCCAGCCGACCAGCTCGGAGCCCTTGAACGCGTGGAGCACCTCGAGGTCGTCGAGGCGGCACTTCTCGAAGACCTCGGCCTTCAGGCCCTCAGCGAGGAGGATCGCTTCGGTGTCCGAGAGCGCGAGCAGCTGATAGTCGAGCTCCGGGTGCAGGACGATCGCGAGGTTCGACGGGAGCGTCCACGGCGTGGTGGTCCAGATCACGGCGTCGATCGCGCGCCCGCCGGCCGGCGCGGCCAGCCACTCGGGCGGCTTGGGGAAGGCGAAGCGCACGTACACGCTCGGCGCGGTGTAGGGCGCGTACTCGACCTCGGCCTCGGCGAGCGCGGTGACGGCGGCCCACGACCAGTGCACGGGCTTGAGGCCGTTGTAGACGTAGCCCTGCTCCATGAATCGGCCGATCTCGCGGAAGATCGTCGCCTCGTAGTCGAACGACATCGTCTTGTAGGGTCGCTCCCAGTCGGCGAGCACCATCAGGCGCTTGAATTGGTCTCGCTGGATCTCGATGAACTTGTCGGCGTACTCGCGGCACTGGTGCCGGAACTCGACGGTGTCGAGGTGCGCCTTGTCCTTTCCGAGCCGCTCGTCGACCTTCTGCTCGATCGGCAGCCCGTGGCAATCCCAGCCGGGGATGTTGGTCGACAGGCAGCCGCTGAGGTGCCGGTACTTGATGACGATATCCTTGAGGATCTTGTTGAGCGCGTGCCCGTGGTGGATGTCGCCGTTGGCGTAGGGCGGGCCGTCGTGGAGCAGGAAGGTCGGCGCGTCGGCGCGCGCTTCCAGCATCCGGTGGTAGAGGCGCTCGGCCTCCCATCGCGCGAGGGTCTCCGGCTCGCGACGCGCGAGCCCTGCGCGCATCGGGAAGTCGGTCTTCGGCAGGAGAATGGTCTCCTTCCACTTTCGCTGCTCGGACATGGGCACTCCGTGGGGACACCCCGCCTGGCGGCGGAGACGGCGCACCGTAGCAACCCGCCCGTTGGAGTCAACCGCGATGGGGCGTTCGGCACGCACAAACGCGCGGTTGACCGACGGCGCCGTGGGTGCTAGCGCCGCCGCTTCGACTCCGCCGCATCGCACGCCGGTTTCTCGGCGTCGGAGCGGACCATGATCAGCGCCGCGCGCGGACCGCCCACCGAACCCCCGCGATGTACTTTCAGGACCTGATCCTCACGCTGCAACGCTACTGGTCCGAGCGCGGCTGCATCATCCAGCAGCCCTACGATATCGAGAAGGGGGCGGGGACATTCAACCCAGCGACATTCCTGCGTTCTCTCGGCCCCGAGCCGTACAACGTCGCCTACGTCGAGCCCTGCCGCCGCCCGTCGGACGGTCGCTACGGCGAAAACCCCAACCGGTGGGGCGCGTACTACCAGTTCCAGGTCGTCCTCAAGCCGAGTCCGAAGGACGTGCAGGATCTCTACCTCGGCAGCCTTGCCGCGGTGGGCATCGACCCGCTCGCCCACGACATCCGATTCGTCGAGGACAACTGGGAGGCTCCGTCTCAAGGCGCCTGGGGCCTCGGGTGGGAGGTCTGGATGGATGGCATGGAGGTCACACAGTTCACCTACTTCCAACAGGTGGGCGGCGTGGCCCTGGAACCGATCGCCGCCGAGCTGACTTACGGACTCGAACGCATCTGCATGTACCTGCAAGACGTCGAGACCTTCGTCGACCTGCAGTGGTGCGAGGGCGTGAGCTACGCCGACGTGCACCTGCAGGGGGAGATCGAGTTCAGCCACTACCACTTCGAACAGGCCGACACCGCCCTGCTCTTCCGGCACTTCGACGAGTACGAGGCCGAGGGGGTGAGGCTGCTCGACGCCGGCTTGATCATGCCGGGCTACGACTTCTGCATGAAGTGCTCGCACGCCTTCAACGTGCTCGACGCCCGCGGCGCGATCTCGGTCACCGAGCGTCAGAAGTACATCCTGCGCGTCCGGAAGATGGCGCGCGCGGCTACCGAGGCCTACGTCGCCAAGCGACGCGAGCTCGGCTTCCCGATGCTCCGCGACACCGCTCTGCGCGAACGCTTCCTCGCCACCCCCGACACCTGAGGACCGATGTTCCGTCCGAACCCGACCCGCGTCCCCGCGCTCGGCCGCTTGCCCGGCAGCCCCGGCCCCGCCCCCGCGGGTGGTGGCATCCGCTTCGCGAAGCTGTCTGCCAGCATGCCGCTGTCGGATCGCATCGATCAAGGCCTTCGGTTTGCGACCCTCCGCCGTCGGCGGGGCGAGTCCACCTGACGCCTCCCATGTCGCGCGCCCCACGGCGCGACCCTCGCAGGAGCCGGTAACGAGATGGACCTTCTTCTGGAGATCGGGACGGAGGAGCTTCCCCCCGGGGAGATCGACGGCGCCCTCCGGGTGATGGCCGATCACATCCGTACCGGCGCCGCCGCAGCCCGCCTCGCGATCGGCGAGATCGACACCTACGCGACTCCGCGGCGCCTCGCGCTCCGGATCTCCGGCGTCGCCGAGCGCGCCGAGTCGTTGGAGCAGACGCTCACCGGCCCCTCGGTGAAGGTCGCGTTCGACGACGACGGCAACCCCACGCGGGCGGCGATCGGGTTCGCCCGCGGACGCGGCGTCGATCCCGCCGACCTCGTTCGGGTCGACACCGACAAGGGCGCCTACGTGGCGGCCGTCGTCCGGCAGGAGGGCGGCGCTGCCGCCGACATCCTCGCCGACCTGCTCAGCGAGGCGCCCGCCCGCGTCACGTGGAAGCGCGCGATGCGGTGGGGTTGGTCGTCGACCACCTTCGCCCGTCCGGTGCACTGGATCGTCGCCCTGCTCGACACCGACGTGCTCGAGGTCGAGTTCGGCGGGGTGCGCGCCGGCCGACAGACGCGGGGACACCGCTTCCTCGCGCCGGAGGCGATCGAGCTCGCGACACCCGGCGATTACCTCGGCGCCCTGCGCGCCGCGAACGTGATCGCCGATGTCGAGGAGCGTCGCTCGACGATCCGGACAGGCGTCGCCGCGCTGGCCGCGGAGCACGGCTGGACCGTGATCGCCGATGACGACCTCGTCGCCGAGGTCGCGCACCTCGTCGAGTGGCCGGTGCCCCTGCTCGGCCACTTCGAAGCGGAGCTGCTCGAGCTCCCGCGCGAGGTGCTGGTCACGTCGATGGCGAGTCACCAGCGGTACTTCGCCGTCGAGGACCAGGCCGGCGACCTGGCCAACGCATTCGTATTCGTGTCCAACATGGTCGTGCCGAAGCCGAAGGTCGTGATCGACGGCAACCGGCGCGTCCTGCTCGCGCGCCTGGAAGATGCTCGATTCTTCTACCGCGAGGACCGAAAGCGGACCCTGGAGGAGCGGGTCGAGTCCCTCGGCGACATTCGGTACATCGAAGGGCTCGGCACGTTGCGGGATCGCACAGACCGGATCGTCCGACTCGCGTCACACCTGGCCGAGGTTCTGCACCCGGGCGATGCCGCCCTGTCGACCGCGGTCGAGCGTGCGGCCCGGCTGTGCAAGTCGGACCTGACGACGGGCATGGTGTACGAGTTCCCGTCACTCGAGGGTGTGATGGGGCGCTACTACGCCCTCGCGGCCGGCGAGCCTGCCGACGTCGCGACGGCGATCGAGGAGCACTACCGGCCGAAGGGCGCGGCGGACGCGGTCGCGGAGACGCCGGCCGGGGTCCTGGTCGCCCTCGCCGAGAAGCTGGACGCGATCGCCGGCTGTTTCGCGATCGGGCTGGTGCCGACCGGAAGCGCCGACCCGTACGGGTTGCGGCGAGCCGCGCTCGGGGTACTGCGGACGTGTCTGGAGCACCGGCTGCGACTTCCCCTGGCGAGCACGCTCGCCTTCGCCTGGGAAGGACTTCCCCCGGAATCCATCGGGACGCGCGAAGAGACGGTCGGCCCGGCACTCGAGTTCGTCGAGAGCCGGCTGCGGGCGATGCTCGCGGCCGATCGCCCGGTGGACATCGTCGACGCTGTCGTCGCGGTGATCGGCGAGGATCTTCCCACCGCGCCGACTCGGGTCGCCGTGCTGGACTCGATGCGCGCGGCCGCCGATTTCGAGCCGTTGGCCATCGCGTTCAAGCGGACGGTGAACATCGTGCGCAAGGCGGTCGACGAGGATCCGACGGTGTTCGGCGCGGCCGGTTGGGACGCAGCGGCGGTGGAGCCGGACCACTTCGAGACCGAAGCCGAGAGAACGCTCTGGGAGTCGGTCAGCGCAGCGACCCCGAAGGTGACCGGCGCTGTCGCCGCCGGGGACTTCGAGGGCACCGCGGCCACCCTGATCAGCCTCAAGCCGTCCATCGACCGCTTCTTCGACGAGGTGCTGGTCAACGTGGACGACGATACGGTGCGCCGTAACCGGCTGCACCTGCTCGCGACGATTCGCTCCCTGTTCCTGCGGTTCGCGGACATCTCACGGATTCAGGTCGACCGCCAGTCATCCTGAGGGGCCAACACATGAGCACAGAGAACACACAGCGGGTGTATTCCTTCGGCGCCGGCAAGGCGGACGGCGATGGCTCGATGAAGGAACTGCTCGGCGGCAAGGGCGCGGGACTCGCCGAGATGACCCGGATCGGCATCCCCGTTCCGCCGGGATTCACGATCACGACGAAGGAGTGCATCGGGTACCAGGCGGCGGGCAACCGACTCGGTGACGACCTGCGGTCCGACGTCGACGCGGCGCTCGCGCAGGTCGAGTCCGTGCTCGGCGCCCGCTTCGGAAATCCGGAGAATCCGTTGCTCGTCTCCGTGCGTTCCGGCGCTCGGGAGTCGATGCCGGGCATGATGGACACGATCCTGAACGTCGGCCTCAACGACAAGACGACCGAGGGGCTGGCGGTCAGCAGTGGCGATGCCCGCTTCGCGTACGACTCGTACCGACGGTTCATCCAGATGTTCGGCGACGTCGTGCTCGGCGTCGACCACTACTACTTCGAGGAGGAGCTCGAAGGACTGCGCAAGGACTTCGAACTGGCCTCGTCGCTTCCCGACAGCGACCTCGGGGCGGCGCATTGGAAGGCGCTGATCCCGCGCTACAAGGCGTTGATCGCCAAGCGTGCCAACGCGCCCTTTCCCGAGGATCCGCGCGAGCAGTTGCTCACGGCGGTCAGCGCGGTGTTCGACTCGTGGCACAACGAGCGTGCGCAGCACTACCGCAATCTCAACGAGATCCCGCACCACTGGGGCACGGCGGTGAACGTGCAGGCCATGGTGTTCGGCAACCTCGGCGGCGGCTGCGCGACGGGCGTCGCGTTCACCCGGAATCCGGCGACCGGCGAGAAGGGCTGGTACGGCGAGTTCCTTCCGAACGCCCAGGGCGAAGACGTGGTGGCCGGCGTTCGCACCGGGCAACCGCTGTGCGGCAAAGGCGGGGCCCTGCCGAGTCTCGAGGAGACGATGCCCGACGCCTACGGCGTTTTGTCGGCCATCCAGACCCGCCTGGAAGGCCACTACAAGGACATGCAGGACATCGAGTTCACGATCCAGAAGGGGAAGGTCTGGATCCTGCAGACACGCAATGGCAAGCGGACCGCCGCGGCCTCGCTCCGCATCGCCGTCGAGCTGGTGAACGAGGGCATCATCTCGAAGGACGAAGCGCTGCTGCGCATCTCCCCGAAGAGCCTCGAGGAGCTCCTGCACCCGGCCATCGATCCGGACGCGGACAAGACCGTGATCGCGAAGGGTCTCGCGGCGGGCCCGGGCGCGGCCACCGGCGCGATCGTGCTCACCGCGGACGACGCAGCCGTCGAAGCCGAGCGGGGCATGAAAGTCGTGCTCGTGCGCAACGAGACGACGCCAGAGGACATCAAGGGCATGACCGCGGCCCAGGGCGTGTTGACCGCCCGAGGCGGCATCACGAGCCACGCGGCGGTGGTCGCCCGCCAGATGGGCAAGTGCTGCGTGGCCGGCTGCCACGACGTGAGCATCGATCTGGCCGCCAAGACGCTGAAGATCGGCGAGCACGCCCTGAAGGAGGGCGACATCATCACCCTCGACGGCACCACCGGCGAGGTGTTGCTCGGCGCCGTGCCCAAGCGGCCCGCCCAGCTCTCCGACTTCTACGAAGAGCTGATGTCGTGGGCCGATGCCCGCAAGACCGTCGGCGTGTTCACGAATGCCGACAACGGTCCCGACGCGGAGAACGCCCGACGATTCGGCGCGCGCGGCATCGGCCTGACGCGCACCGAGCACATGTTCTTCGCCGACGATCGCATCAACTGGATGCGGGAGATGATCCTGGCCGAGAACAAGCAGGACCGCATGCGCGCGCTCGAGCAGCTCCGCCCGGTTCAACGCCGGGGCTTCGACGAGATCCTGCGGGCGATGGACGGGCTTCCGGTCACGATCCGCCTGCTCGATCCGCCGCTCCACGAGTTCCTGCCGAACGAGGACGCCGACATCGCGAAGATCGCCAGGAGCATGGACAAGAGCCCCGACGAGATCCGGCGCATCGTCGATCGACTCCACGAATCGAATCCGATGCTCGGACACCGTGGCTGCCGCCTCGGCATCACGATCCCCGAGATCTACGAGATGCAGGTTCGCGCGATCTTCGATGCGACCGTCGCCGTGGCCGCCGAGGGGCTCGATCCGCGCCCGCAGATCATGGTCCCCCTGGTGTCGATCCCGAAGGAGCTGGCGGTGATTCGCGCTCGCATCGAGGCGCTCATCCCCGAGTACCCCGAGTCGGCCCACGAGCTGTTGTCGGCGATCCCGATCGGAACGATGATCGAGCTGCCGCGCGCCTGTGTCCGTGCAAACGAGATCGCTCGCCACGCCGACTTTCTGTCGTTCGGCACCAACGACCTCACCCAGACGACCTTCGGCTTCTCACGCGACGACGCGAGCAGCTTCCTACCCGCCTACGTCGCCGCCGGAATCCTCGATCACGACCCCTTCGTCGTGCTCGACACCGGGGGCGTCGGCGAGATGATCAAGATGGCCTGCCAGAAGGCCCGCGGGGTGAAGTTCGAGATCTCCATCGGCATCTGTGGCGAGCACGGCGGCGAAGCGCGCAGTGTCTCGTGGATCCAGCGGGGCATCGTCGACTACGTGTCGTGCAGCCCTTTCAGGGTTCCGGTCGCTCGCCTCTCCGCTGCCCAGGCGGCGATCCGGGACCGGATGCAGAGCTGATACCGGTCGCCTTCCTTGCGCGCTGACGCGATCGCCGGTAGGTGGCGTGCGATGACCCGGAAGCCACTTCACATCGCGGTGCTCGCGACCGTCGCGCTCGCCACCTGTTCGGAGTTCGCGGGACCGGAACCGCCGCTCGACGAACTCTACTTCCCCGTCGGCGTCGCGGTGCACCCAGAAGGCAACTTCGTCTACGTGGTCAGCTCGAATTTCGACGCCCGCTACCGGACCGACGTCGGTGGCATGGTGAGCGTTGTCGACGCCGATACGATGCAGGTTCTGGACGACCAGACCCTGCAAGTGGCCAGTTTCGGTGCATCCGTGGCGTTCGCCCCGGGCACCCCAACGACGGAAGACGGCGCCGAAGGCTCGGGGGACGCCGAGGGCTCGGGGGACGCCGAGGGCTCGGGGGACGCCGAAGGATCGGGGGACGCCGAAGGATCGGGGGACGCCGAGGGCTCGGGGGACGCCGAAGGATCGGGAGACGCCGAAGATGCGAACGTGGAGGATCCGGCGGGGCGCGTCTACGTAGCGGTGCGGGGCGATGACAGTGTGTACGCGCTGCGTGTATCACCCGACGGCGGCGAGTTGTCGTGCCCGGCGGCCGATGCGGACGACGATTTTCCGGCGCTGTCGTGCCGGGTCTCCGACCTGCCGACCTCCCCCTTCGCGGTGACCCCCCTCCCCCGCCCGGAGGGAGTCGACGAAGCGGTAGACTCGTTCGTCGTCGCCAGCCTCGGCGGCGACGTGTCGTTCGTCGCGCTCCGCGGAGACGACTTCGCCGGGGCGCACGTCGAATCAGACGTCGGTGTCGGTGGCGTCAACAACGCCGTCTACTTCGAACCCACCGGAGAGATCTGGATCGCCGGGCGCTTCTCGATCCGGATCCGGAGCATCAAGCCGTATTACGACAGCGACGAGCTCGCGGCCGGGCACGTCGCCGGCTTCGTCGTGAACTCCGAGACCTTCGTCCCGACGACGTTCGACAGCGCCGAGTCCCGAGACCTGGTGGTCTCGCCGGACCAGACCCGCGCTTACCTGACGACGAGTCGTCCGGACGCCGTCTACGTGATCGACGCGATCCTCGACGACGACGGGTTCGCCCGCAACACGGTGATCGACCGTTTCGATGTCGACGGCGGGCCCAGCGATCTCGTGGTCGTCCGCGAGCAGGGACGCGACGTCTTGTACATCGCCCTGGCCGACGACGACGCCATCGGGGTCTACGACGCCGAGATCGGGCTCCTGATCGACACCATCCCGGTCGGCACGCTTCCGTTCGGAATGGCCTACGACCCGACGCGCCAGCGGCTGTACGCGACGCTCTTCGACGACCACGCGCTGGTCGCTATCGACCTCGACCCCCGCTCGCCGACCTTCCGCCAGGTCGTGGACAGGACGCCGTGACGTTGGACCGCCGACAGCGCCTCGCCGCGGCTCTGGCCGCAGTTCTCGTGGTCGCCGCGTGCGCGAAGCCGCCGAGCTCGCAGCCGCGGTCCATGGACTCCCCCACCGACCTGGCCGCGCTGCGCTGGTGCGAGATGCCGGACGACGACGGAGGCGTCTTCGTCGAGCCGGTCGTCGATGACGCGTGCAGCAGCGACACCGTCACCCCGCGTGCCCACGTGCTCGTGGCGAATGCCGGCAACGAGATGCTGCACGCGATCAGCATCGACTTCCGGATTCCGGAGTTCGTTGATTTCGACCCGTCGATCCCCGGGGTCACGGGCATCATCGTCCCCGAGGGCCCGAACCAGGTCGAGGCGCTGGCGCATCCGGCGTTCGCCCTGGTCGCGTCTCGCGGCGAGGTCGCGCTCTCGGTCGTCGACGTCCCCGGGGCGCGGGTGGTCGAGGACCTGACGTTCACGGCCCCATCCGGTGACGCCCTGACGCGCTCGGCGATCCCGCTGCCGGAGCCCGTCGGACTCCTGACGGTGCTCCAGGACGACACGGGCGACACGGTCGCCGTCTGGTCGCAGCCGCTCGGCGAGCGACTCGTGGCGGCCCGGGTCTCGGCGACCTGCGACGGAGACCCCGCTGTCTATCGCGTCGGCTGCGAGCCCGCGGCCGAGATCGAAGTGCTCCAGGAGCTCGCACTCCCGGGCGCGCCGACGCGTTTTGCCGTCGCGGACGACGGCCGGGTGTTCACCATCGTCCGCGGCCATCCTCGGGTGGTCGTGGGCGCGCTCTTCGGCGCGGCCCTGGAACGCTGCGGCGGCTCACCCTGCGTGCTCGACGAGCTGGCTGCCGCGACATCGTGCGCCGACACCCTCGACAACGACGGGGACGGACTGGCCGACGCCGACGACCCCCAATGCTTCGGACCCGGCGACGACGAGGCGGGCACCCTGTTGACCAACGGGACGCCGACGGCGTGCACCAACGGCCTCGACGACGACGGGGACGGATCCGGCGACGCCGACGATCCCGACTGCCGTGACGCGGGGGATCGGGTCGAGGGCTCCGGATACGATGGCGCCGACGAGTTCGTCTCGGCGACCTCTCCCGGCGGCACCTTCCCCTCCCTCGAAGGGGCAGACCCGCCGACGCTCGATGCCGCAGCGCCGGCCTGTCGAAACGAGACCGACGACGACGGCGACGGACTGGCCGACGCCGACGACCCCGATTGCTACGGGCCGAACGACGACGGGGAGGCCCAGCAGGAAGGTCCCGTCCTCGGCGGCATCGCGCTGATGCCGGAGCAGGACATCCTGCTGGTCACCGACCGACGACGGCCGCAGGTCTTCTACTATGACGCCGACTCCGGCGAGCTGCTCGACGTCAACGAGCTCGACCCCCGTCACACCACGCCGGGCACCCGTCTCGGGAGCCTGATGCCGGACGTGATCCTGCCCGAGTACGCCCGAGTCGTCACCGACGAGACCGAGGACGGACGCGAGACCCGGTTCGTCGAATGGCGGACGCGCACAGCCCACATTGCCGGCGCGCTGGGCTTCGCCGAGACCGTGGTGATCGACGACACGGTCACCGCCTTCGACGGTGACCCCGACGAAGGCGGCCAACCGATCGAAGGGCCGCATGTCGTCGCGCGGTTCGAGCCCCTCGACACGAGCGACCGGCGCGCGGAGTTCGACCGCGTGGATTGCAGCATCCCGAACGTGCTCGGCCCGGACCAGACCCGCGCCGTCCGCTGCACCGACCCGGAGTTTCCCCAGCCGGCGGTCTTGGACCCGGTGACCGCCGACCCCGACGACTGCTCCTCGACGACCGACGACGGCACGGGCGATGGTGGAAGCACGCGGGAAGAAGACGGATACGACTCGCAGGACGGCGATCTCTTCGGGCTGTTACCCCAGACCGAGGCGTGGGAGTTCGCGCCCTTCGACGCCGACTGCGACGACGCCGACTCTCCCGTGCTCCGCGCCACGACCGCGCCCGATGACTACGCCCTCCGGGGCGGCGACTGGAGCGTCACGTTCGAGGGCGTGATCGGGGAGACGACGCGGGACGACGTGTTCGTGTCGGCAAGCGAAGCCGACGGGCGCGCCTGGCTGGAGGTGCCCGGCGGCGATCCGTGCGACGCCACGGTCTCCGTGTGCGACGCGGGCATCTACGACTCGGACGAGTGCCCGGAGCTGGCGGACCTGTGTCAGGCCGACCCCGACCGGATCTGCCAGGAATTCGACGTCTGCGCGCTCTGCCCGGGCGCGTGCTCTTCCGTCGATTTCTGCGCCGCGGGCGTTCTCCCCGGCGACATCGTGGTGCTCAAACGCTTCCCGATCTCGACGGCCGACGATGCCCCCGAAGAGTGCCTCGTGTTCAGTCCGGACCATGGCGACGTCGCGGGCGAGGAACAGCGCGAACTCGAGTACGTGATCTGCGAAGTCGCCGCCGAGCACGTCGAGATCGCCCTGCGCGGCACCGGCTGTTCGGACGAGGAGACCGACGACGCCGACCTCCCGGAGATGGTCGATGTGCTGCCGGTCGACTGCCCCATCGAGCCGATTGAGATGTCGATCCGCGCCGGCTCGAACCCGTGGGTCGTGGCGCGCGACTCCGCCGGCGGTCCCTCGCCGTACCGCGAGCTCGACGGTCGTTGCGTGGTGCGCACCGACGCCGAGCGCCGACTCTCCCGCCTGGAGCTCGGCGAGCCCTTCGAGTCGTTCTACGGGTTCACGATCCAACTGGGCCGCCCCGAGGGCGTGGAGACGCATACGCGTGACTTCTCCGTCACCTACGAGCTCGACCGGAACTTCACGACCCGGACGAGCGGAGCCGGCGAGTTCCTGCTCGGTCCTGGAACAGTGGCCGGGATCTCCGTGGAGACGCGCCGCGGTCGCCGGATCGTGTTCGCCGACGAGTCCCAGAGTGTCGTCTGGATCTACAGCGCCACGACAGGACGCGCTGGCGGTGTGCTCCCTTGAGCCGGGTCCTTCTGCTGGCGGCGGGGCTCTCGCTGGTCGCCGGCTGCTTTGGGGGCAGCAACGACGCCGGAGGAGCGGGCCCCTCGGAGTCCGATCCGGTGCACGAAAGTCTGCCGCCGGTCGAGCTCGAGCCGGGCACCGACCGGCAGCGCGAGCTGCGAGATGCCGCATGGGCTGCGGTCGACCGCGGCGACTTCGACACCGGCGTGACAGCCCTGCTCGCGCTGGCCCGCACCGACCCCATGAGCCAGGAGAAGGCATCGGGAATGCTCCTGCTCGCGGAGTACTATTCCGTCGAGGGGCGCCACGCCGAGGCGCTCGACCTCCTTCTGCGGCTCCGTGCGGACGCACCGGCGTCCGCGGAGCTGGAGTACGTGCTCGCTCGCACCTACCTCGACATCGGCGACGACGAAGAGGCCGAGGGCGCGTTTCGGCGCGCCACCAGGGTCGACGCCGACTACCTGCGCGCCTATGTCGCCCTGGCGGCGCTGCTCCGTCGGCACGACCGAGCCCGCGACGCCGACACGGTGATGCTGCGCTTGGAGCGCCAGAGCCGCGTCATCGGCGAACGGCTGGCGACGATGCCAGACGCCTCTGCGCGCACCGCGCTGATCCGACGGCTCGACATCGGCCTGCCGCACCCGTCGGCCGCACGCGCGGCCTCGCTCGGACTCGTCGACGAAGACCCCGAGGTGGTACGGGCGGCACTGGAGACCCTGGCGACGATCGGGACCGTCGACGTCATCCCGCGCTTGGAGCCGCTGACGGCCCCCGGCGCGGACGACGAGCTTTCGACCCTCGCTCGCATCGCCCTCGAAGCGATCCGCGCGCGGGCAGCGGCCGCCGACACACTCGCGCCCGACTGATACCAAGGATCAACGAGGCGGCCGGACCGGTGGAGGCGAGCCACTCGGCGACGACGAGGCGCGCCCGCCGGACGCGCGTTGGTTCACTCCGCCGCGATCGGCAGCCGAATCTCGAAGCGCGTGCCCTCTCCCTCGCGGCTGTCGAACGAGATCGTGCCGCCGTGCTCGTCGACGAGCTTCTTCACGATCGCCAGGCCGAGCCCTGTGCCGCCAGACTTGCCCGAGGTGACGAAGGCCTCGAATATCCGCGACTGCGCCGCCTCGGGAATGCCGTGCCCGGTGTCGGCAACGGCGACGACGAGCATGTCTCCATCGCGGGCGAAGTCGACGCGGAACTCGCCCCCTTGCGGCATCGCGTCGCGCGAATTTCGGGCGAGGTTGAAGATCACCCGCTTCAGCTTCCCGTCGTCGATCCGCGCATCCCCACGGTAGCTCGCGGTGACCTCGACCTTGACTCCCCGGTCGGCGAACTCGTGGCCGAGCAGCTCTTCGAACTCCTCGATCAACACGTGCAGATGCACGTTGCGGATGAAGATCTCGGTCTCGCCGCGCGCGTAGGCGAGGAGCTCGCGCGTCATGTGATTCAGGTGCGCGAATTGCTGGCCGATCGCCTCCGCATAGCGTGAGCGCGCCGCTTCGTCGCCCGACCGCGCCATCAGCTGCAGGTAGCCGTTGGCGACGGTGAGCGGGGTCCGCATGTCGTGCATCACGCCGCTGAGCATCTGACCGATCGCCGACAGGCGCCCCTGGCGCTCCCGGCGGTGGCGCTCCAGCGACATGGCGACCGACGCGCTGATCTCGCCGGCGACCAGCTCGATGAGCTTCTGGTCCTCGGCGCTATATCCGCGAGAGTCTTCACCGGCCGTGTCCGGACAGCGGTTGACGAGCTCCACGCACCCGATCGTGCTTCCCTCGACGATGAGCGGCACTGCGGCGACCGAGGCGACCGGACGCTTGGTGATGGCCGGCATGCCCCCTGTCACGGCAGCGGAGCCGGGCGCATCGCAGTTGGCGTTGTCGATGATCGACCGTCCGCGCGTCAGTACGTCTTCGCGGATTCGCCGGCTCCATGTCCGCGACCCGGGGAGGAACGGGGCCTTGCGGCTGGCGCGCGCAAAGACCCACTCGTGGCGGTCCATGCCGTCGAGGATCGTGATCGCGCAGCCGTACGACGAGATGGCTTCGGCGAGAGCCACAGCCACGGTCTCGATCACGTCCTCCAGCCGCTCGACGCCGGCGATACGCTGGTGGATCTCGTGCAGGGTGTCGAGGCGGTGGATCCGCTCCTCGAGCTGGCGGCGGATCGCGCTCAGCTCCAGTGCCCGGTCCATGGCGTCGAGATAGAGCTGCTGATTCTCGATGACGATCGCGGCGGTGTTCGTGATCGCGCTGAGCAGGCTCTCGTCGTCGACGCTGAAATACCCCGCGCGCTTGTTCAGGACCTGGACGACGCCGATGGTGTTTCCGTCCCGGTTGCGCATCGGCTGGCAGAGGACGCTGCGGGTCGTGAAGCCGGTCTCCTCGTCGAAGCGGCGGTCGAAGCGCGCGTCCTGGTAGGCGTCCTTGACGTTGATCGACTTGCCGGACTGCGCGACCCATCCGGCGATACCCTCACCGAGGCGCAGGCGCATCTCGGTCGTGCTCCGGTCGGAGACGACGCGGCTCCAGATGTGCTGCCCGTCGTCGTCGAGTAGGAAAAGGGTCGCCCGCTCGGCGTCCATGATCAGCGTGATCCGCTCCATGACGAAGGTCAGGAGCTCGTCCTGACGCTCGTAGGCGCCGAGCGCCGTGCAGATATCCTGGATCCAGGCGACCCGGGACTCGGTCTGGCGCAGCAGCTCCTCGAGTCGCTCGATACGTGCGGTCGAGGCGACGCCGGGTGCGGAGCCGAGGCCGGAGATGTCAGCCACGGCCCGCGGAGCTTCGCTGATGTGAGCCATGAACGCCTCCGCGTCTTTCCCAACCTACCACGGTCCCGACGCCGGGGTCGATGCCGCAGTTTCGGCCGGCCGCGAGCCAAGCGGTCGGACCGGCGCATTCTCGCGTAGCTACTTGAGTTCCGCCCAGCTCGCCCCCGACGAGAGGTCCACGGTGAGCGGTACGCGCAACTCGACCACCGACTCCATCTCGCTCCGCACGAGCGCCATCGCCGACTCCAACTCCGCCGGGGGACACTCAAAGACGAGCTCGTCGTGCACGGAGAGGAGCATTCGGGTCTCCAGGCCTGCATCGTCGAGCCGATCCTGGATGCGGATCATCGCGACCTTGATGATGTCGGCTGCCGTTCCCTGGATCGGCGTGTTCTTGGCCAGGCGTTCGCCGAGCGCGTAGGCGCGTCCGCTGGTCGCGCCGACGAGCTCCGGGATCGGCCGTCGGCGCCCGAATAGCGTCTCGGCGTAGCCCTTGGTCTGCGCGGACTCGATCAGCTCCTCCATGAAGGGCTGCACCCGTTCGATGCGCGCGAAGTAGCGTTCGATGTACTCCTTCGCGTCGTCGCGCGGGATGCCGAGCTCCCGGGACAAGCGGTTGACGCCCATGCCGTAGATCAAGCCGAAGTTGATCGCCTTGGCGGCGCTGCGCTGCGCCTTGTCGACGTCGCATCGATCAAGACCGGCTCCTCGGACATGTGTGCGAGCACCCGAAGCTCGATCTGCGAATAGTCGCCACCGAAGAGGACCCAGCCCGGCTTGGGCACGAACGCCCGCCGGATCCGCCTGCCCTCGGGACGCCGAATCGGGATGTTCTGAAGGTTCGGATCGGAGCTGGAGAGCCGACCGGTCGCGGCAACGGATTGGTTGAAATGTGTGTGGACGCGCCCCGTGCCCGGTCGGATCAGTCTCGGCAGCGCATCGACATAGGTCGACGCCAGCTTCGACAGTTCGCGGTACTCGATGACGAGGGGGATGATCGGGTGTGCGTCTTCCAACGCCTCGAGCACACTATGGTCGGTGCTCGGCCCGGTCTTCGTCTTCTTCTTCACCGGCAGACCGAGGTCTCCGAAAAGCACACGCGCCAGCTGCTGCGGCGAGTTGAGCGTGAACTCGGATCCGGCGTGCGCAAACACCTCGACCGAGATCTCGGCGACCCGACCGCCGAGCTCGGTGCTGAGCTCGCCGAGGAAGTCGCGGTCGACGCGGATCCCGGTCGCCTCGACGCGCGCCAACACGCGGGAAAGCGGCAGCTCGATGTCCCGCAGAACTTCGGCGAGCGGGTCCTCGAGCTTCGCCTCCATGGCCGCGGCGACGCGAAGGGTCACATCGGCCTGCTCGGCGCCGTACGGCGTCGCCAGTTCGATCGCCACCTCTTCCAGCCGACGTCGTTTGCGGCCAGTCCCGGCGATGTCCGACAGGGCGATGGTCCGCTCGTCGAGGAGCTCCCGAGCGAGCAGGTCGTTGCCGTAACTTCGCTTGTTCGGGTCGAGCAGGTAGGCCCCCAGCGTCGTGTCGAAGGCGACGTTCGCAATGCCGACGCCGTGACGGGCGAAGAGCTTGAGGCAGAACTTCGCGTCACGAGCGACCACCGCCACGGCAGGGTCCTCCAGCGGTCCGCGCAGCTCGGCGAGTACCACATCGAGCGGCAGCTGCGTGCCGCCCATCAGGTCGATATGCCCGACCGGCACGTAGACGGCGGCCCCGGGCCTCCAGGCCAGGCCGACGCCGGTGACGTGCGCGTCGAGCGCGTCCTGTCCGGTCGTCTGCACCTCGATCGCGAAGCTGCCTGCCTCGACGATCTCCGCGACGCACGCCGCCAGATCTTCCCGCGACTGGACAGCCCGGTACTCGCGCTCGGCCGCGGTCGCCTCGGCGGCCTCGCGGCTCTCCTCTTCGAAGAGCTCCCGAGCGACCCGCGAGAAGCGACGGAACTCGAACTCGACGCAGAGCTCGTCGAACGCGACGAAGTCCGGGGCGGTGAGCGCGTATCGGTCGAGGTCGAACACGATCGGCACGTCGGTGCGGATCGTCGCCAGCTCCAGCGACAGACGGGCCATGTCGGCGTGCTCCAGCAGGTTCTGCTTCCGCTTGGCCCCACTGACGCGATCGACGTTGGCGAGCACTTCCTCGAGGCTGCCGAATTCGGCGACCAGCTTGCCGGCGGTCTTCTCGCCGATGCCCGGGACCCCGGGGATATTGTCCGACGTGTCGCCGGCCAGTCCGAGCACATCGGCGACGCGGTCGGGTCCGACCTGGAAACGCTCGTGCACGGTGGCGACGTCGAAGCGCTTGCTTCGCATCGAATCCAGCATCGTGGTCCGCTCTCCGAGGAGCTGGCAGAGGTCCTTGTCGCCGGACAGGATCGTCACCTCGAGCCCGGCCGCCTCGGCGCGGCGCACGACGGTGCCGATCACGTCGTCCGCCTCGAATCCGGGCGCCTCGAGGACCGGAATCGAGAGCGCATCGACGATGCGGCGGAAGTGGGGAAATTGGGGGACCAGGTCCTCCGGAGGCTCGTCGCGGTTCGCCTTGTAGTCTTCGAAGAGCTGGTTACGGAACGAGCCGCCGGGCGGGTCGAACGCGACGACGATGTGCTCGGGCTTGTCGTCGCGGATCACGTTCATCAGCATGTTCGTGAACGCGTACAGCCCGTTCGTCGGCATGCCCTTGGAGTTCCGCATGCCGCGGACCGCGTAGAAGGCTCGGAAGATGTAGTAGCTGCCGTCGAGTACGTAGAGCATCGGCGCGGTCCGGGGCGGGTGCAGGTGGGCTCCGGTGGGTATCTCACGGATCCCACGCGCGAGCCACCCGGCAGCGCAAGACCGACTGCGACGGGGGGTTCCCATCACGGAGGCAGCGAATTAGAGTCGCGCCGCCCCCCGCACCTTACGAACGCGCACGATGAAGATCCGCAAAGCAGTCATCCCCGTGGCAGGCCTCGGCACCCGCTTCCTGCCCGCCACGAAGGCGGTGCCCAAAGAGTTGCTACCGATCGTCGACATCCCGGCGATCCAGGTCGTGATCGAGGAGGTCGTGGCCGCCGGGATCGAGCAGGTCGTCCTGATCACCGGCCGCGGAAAGGGCGCGATCATGGACCACTTCGACCACTCCTACGAGCTGGAGGACACGCTCCGGCGGCGCGGAAAAGGAGACGAGATCGAAGAACTGGAGCGCATCGCCAGCATGGTGCGAGCGGTTGCCGTGCGCCAGAAGGCCCCCCTCGGGCTCGGCCACGCCGTGCTCTGTGCGAAGGCTGCGGTCGGAGACGAGCCTTTCGTCGTGCTCCTGCCCGACGACATCATCGACGCCGAGGTTCCCGCGACCCGCCAGCTCGTCGACCAGTACGAGCGCTATGGGGCCGGCGTGATCGCGCTGCTCGAGGTGCCCGAGGCGGACACGCCGATGTACGGTATCATGTCTGGCGAGGCGATGAGCGAGCGCGCCCACCGCATCTTCTCGCTCGTCGAAAAGCCTCCGGCCGGGGAGGCGCCGTCGAATCTCGCGGTCATCGGTCGCTACGTGTTGCCCCCCGAGATCTTCGACTACCTGGAGCAGACCACGCCGGGCCATGGCGGCGAGA
>CAZFPM010000045.1:13835-29581 GCA_964520965.1 uncultured Myxococcales bacterium | reverse complement strand
TGTCTCCGGCGTCGGAGTCCGCATCCGGGGAGGAGACCCCCGGCGAGTCGTCGTTGCAGCCGGCCGCCATGACGGCGAGGAGCACCGCGACGAACGCGTTGGCGAGGATCGGACGTTGCGAGGGGGGGGGCAGGTACATCGGGAGTTCCAGCGCGGGGGTTCCGGCGATTGGCCGAGGGGATTCCGGGGGGACGTCTTCGGGCGGAGCCGGCTCTCAGAGTTCCAGCAATCCGCCGATCACCGTGTTGCCGTCGAGCCTGTCGACCCCGGTCGGCGTGATGGAGATCGTGGTTCCTGGCGGAACGCCGTCGATCGCCTCGGACAGGTCGATCTCCGGCAATGGGAAGCTGCCGAGCGCGTCTCCGCCGAGGGCTCCGAGCAGACCCGGGACCAGGTTGTCCATGATCAGGGACTCGAACGTCGACTCCACGCTGATGAAGTCCTCGTCGAGGGCGTTCACCTCCAACTCGACCCGGTCGATGTCTGTGATCGCGAACCCGACCTCGCCGTCGGCCGCGCTGACCTCCATGTTCGCCGTAAGGCTGACGAAGAGCTGTACGGCCAGCGGAATCCCGACGATTCGCATCGTGGCGTCGATGCGCAGGTCGCCGATGTGGGCGAGCAGCTGGTCGGCTCCGCAGTCCGAGGCGGTGGGTTGAAGCATGCCGCTGGCGTGCAGCGCCAGATCGGTGATGCCGAACCCCGACAGATCGAGGTCGCCGAGCAGCTCCGGAGGCACGTCGAACTCGAGCAGTCCGCCGGCCCACGCGCCGTACAGGAGTTGGTTGATCGTGTCGTCCGCGAGGACGACCTCCAGGGGGTCGCCCTCGAAGAACCGGACCGAATGCGCTCCCAACCCGCAGTTCGCGCGTCCGAGAGCCCCGCGGTTGGTGTGCGGCACGACGTGGTCCGAGAAGACGACCGACCGGAGCACGAAATTGCCGCCGTCGTCGTCGAAGGCGACCGACTGGAAGTCGGTGGCGAGCTCGACCGCGATCGGGTCTCCCGCGGGGTCGAGCGACGGCAGCTCGAAGGCGCTGCCGAACGCGAACGCCGAGAAGGCGTCCGCCAACAGCGGCCCCATC
Source organism: uncultured Myxococcales bacterium (assembly GCA_964520965.1). Classification (GTDB taxonomy): domain Bacteria; phylum Myxococcota_A; class Bradymonadia; order REDH01; family REDH01; genus CAZFPM01. The sequence goes on along the minus strand of CAZFPM010000045.1, from coordinate 28,496 downwards.
TCGGTGGCCAGAGATGACTCGATGGTCGACTCGAAATCGGACGAGATGTCGCCGATCAGCAGCTCGATTATGAAGCCGAGGAAGCACGAGAACGAGATGTCACCGCCGACGATGTTCGCGTTGATGTTCTGCATCGTCGTGACGAGTTCGTGGTCGACCACGGACAACAGGAGGTCGGCGTCGACGTCGAGGCGTGTCGCCGTGTAATCCACGTTCCCGCTGCAGGCCCAGCCGCTGATGGTCATGCGGGCGACCAGGCTCGGGATGCTGGCCGACAGGTGCATCCCACCCGACTGCGCGTCGAGCGACGCCGTCGGAGTCCCGAAGGAGATCGGGTTGGCGCCGCGCGGCCTGACCGTGTGCCCAGCCCGGGAGAGCACCGGGTTCGGCAGGAGCCCGCTGAGGTCGAGATTCGCCAGCGCGAGCGACAAGATGGACGCCATCGTGTCGAGCGACGCCTGGCCGAGGTAGAAGCCCATGCCCTCGTCGGCGTGTCCGGTGCCGCTGTCGCGGTCCGGGACCCGGTAGACGCTCGACCACAGGTACGATTGGACACGCTTGCGCGTGCTGAGGAACTCGTCCTCGGCGACGAAGACGAGGTAGTTCCCACCCGTTGCGCTCGCTACCGGGTGCGCGAACGAGCCGTCCTCCGCCACGATGACCTCGGTGCCGTTGATCGTGAACGAAGTGATGTCGCCGGCCCCGCTGACCACCGACCCGGTCACGACGAGCGGACCCCCGTCATCGACGATCGTGGCTGCGCGCGGGGGGTAGTCGACGGTGATGGTCGGCCGGCAGGCATTGCTGACGAACAACGTCGTCGTGCACCCCGTCTCGGTGTCGCAGTCGTTGATCGTGCACGCGTTGCCATCGTCGCAGTTCACCGGGGTGCCGTTGCATGCGGTGCCGGCGCAGACGTCGCTCTCGGTGCACGCGTCGCCGTCGTCGCACTCGCCATCGTTGGCGTCGAATACGCACCCGCTCCCGGTGTCGCACCGGTCGTCGGTGCACACGTTGTCGTCGTCGCACGGCAGGGGGGTCGTGCCCGTGCCGCAGTCGCCATCGACGCACAGGTCGCCGACGGTGCAGGCGTTGTCGTCGTCGCACGCGTCGCCGTTCGGATCGTGGGCGACCCCGCCCGGGTCGACGCACGAGTCGTCGGTGCAGGGGTTGTCGTCATCGATCGCCACGGCGAGGCCGCGGCACGCGCCCTCGACACAGACGTCGGCCTCGGTGCACACGCTCCCGTCGTCGCACCCGTCGTTGTTGAAGGGGAAGACGCAGCCCAGCGCCGGGTCGCACGCCTCGTCGGTGCAGGGGTTGTCGTCGACGCACAGGTCCGCGATCGAGCGGTGCGAGCATCCGCCGACGGACTCGCATCGATCGACCGTGCACAGGTTGTCGTCGTCGCAGTCGAGTGGCTCGGCTCCAGCGACGCACGCTCCGTCGCTGCATGCGTCACCGACGGTGCATGCGTCACCGTCGTCGCACGGGGTCTCCGTTGCCGGCCTGCGCGAGCACCCTGTGTCCGGGTCGCAAGCGTCGACCGTGCACGGGTTGCCGTCGTCGCAATCCAGCGAGTCGACGCCGCCGACGCAGACGCCGTCGGAACATGTGTCACCGAGGGTGCAGGCATCGCCGTCGTCGCAGACGTCGCCTGATGCGGGCAGGGTGTCGCAGGCGCCGCTGTCCGGGTCGCAGACGTCGGTCGTGCACGGGTCGAAGTCGTCGCAGGGCCGGATCGTACCCATGCACGTGCCCTCGAAGCACTGGTCGTCATCGGTACAGGCGTCGTCGTCGTCGCATGTTGCGCTGTCATCGAACGACCAGGCCTCGGCGTCCAGGACGACCAGACAGAGTTCGCACGGGTTGTCGGGATTCGGCGTGTCGTTGTCCCAACACTCCCCGTCGATCTCGCACTGGTCTTGGGCGCAGGGACCCGGGTCGGCATCGGTGTCTCTTCCCGGGTCGGTGTCCTCTCCGGGTTCGGTGTCCTCTCCGGGTTCGGTGTCTTCCCCGGGTTCGGTGTCCTCCCCGGGTTCGGTGTCCCCGGCGGGTTCGGTGTCCTCTCCGGGCTCGGTGCCATCTCCCGGGTCGGCGTCCGGGTCGGCGTCCGGGTCGGCGACATCGAGTTCACCCCCCCCGTCCGGGGTACCGCCGTCGAGTGGGGTCGGGTCGCCGGGTGATGGGCGAGCGTCGCCGCACGCGACCAGGCACAGCGCGGCGAGAAGAATGGTGTAGCGTCGGATTCGCATCGTGGCCTCGCAGTGGATGCGGCGGAGCGTATCCGAAGCCATCGCCGGTCCCAAGCTCATTCTCGCGCGAACGCCGGCGCGGGCCCGGAGTGCGCGCTCACGCACGAGAAACGGTGGCCGCGAGAATGGTTGCGGCACCCCAGGCCGGCCGGTACGTTCGAGCGACCGTCCGACACAAGGGACCCGGCGTGGGCGGGCCCGCATCCAGGGAATCGAAATGAAGAATCTCTTCTTGATCCTCGCGGCCTGCGTGGCGTGCGTCGCGCTCATGGCAGGGCCGGTCGCGGCGCAGGCGCTGTGTACCGACGACTGTGCGAGTTCGGGCGACGGCGAGTGCGACGACGGTGGGCCGAACTCGCTCTACGATATCTGTGAGATCGGTTCGGATTGCGCCGACTGCGGCGTGCGACTCTGCGACAACTCCTGCGCGAGCGCGAACGACAACGAGTGCGACGACGGTGGGCCGGACTCGCTCTACGACATCTGCGCGCTCGGCTCGGACTGCGCCGACTGCGGGGTGCGCTGACCCGCTGACCCGCGGGTGGGCTCGACGCACGCGTAAGAGACCGGTCTTCCGGCGCCATTGCGTCGCTTCTGGGGGTGTTCGGGTGCGGCAGGCGTGCGTTCAGCGGCGGCTAGCGGTCGCCGACGTCACCAGACCGCGTCGTGGTCCTCGCAGAGCCCCCAGACGTCGGTGAACGTGACGTCCTGATCGCCGGCCCGCACCGAGCCGGAGAACGTCCCGTAGAGCTGGTGGAAGCGCGACCGGACCACGCCTGGAATGTCGATGTTCTCGCCGCGATCGCCCTGGGGATGGAACTCCAACACGACCTTCCCGTCGGCGGTCGAAAGCCGCCAGGGCTCCATCCGCTCGTCCCGGTCGAAGTCGAAGACCGCCGGGCCGAGGCGCGTAGCGCGTCCGTCGACCCACACGACGTTCTCGTTCCACACGTCGTCGTCGCGAACGACGTTCTTCGTCAGGTTGATGCCGATCAGCCTTCCGTCGGCATCGCGCCCGGCGCACGTCGCCCACCGCCACCAGGTGTGCCGGGGGTAGTGTCCCTTGTGGACGTCGAGGATGGCGACCGCCTCGCGCGGGTCGAAGGTCCGCTCCTCGTCGCCGATCGTCACCGCGCCGGAGACCGGCACCGGGAGCTTGTGGGAGTAGAAGTACCGGTCCCGTCCGACGGGCAGGCTCACGACCATAGAGTCGATCGTCTCCGGGTCGTGGTCACAGGTCAGCGTCCCGTGGACCTCGGGGCCGTCGTCGCTGGCGTCGATGTCGAATTCGATGACGTGGCGCCGAGCGGCCAGGTGGCTGTGGATGCGCAGGTGGAACCCGGCGGCGCGGAACCACGTCCGGTCGTCCCAGAGCGAGCGCGCGACCGCGGTGTCTGCCAGCGGGCGCTGACGCTTGTGTTCGAAGCGCTCCCCGGTGGCGAGGTCGACCACCTGACACCAGGCGAGCTTGAGATACGCGGAGTCCACGACGGCCAGGGTGATCAGCGAGCCGCGTGACAGCACGCAGAAGTGCTGCCATCGCTTCAGACGGGCGCGTGCGAGCGCCGGCGGCAGAACGAAGGGGCCGGAGCGAATGCGGGCGTCGCGGAGATCGACGTCCGCGAGTGCCCGGAAGCCAATGTGGGGGCGCGCGAAACCGTCGGGGCCCAACAACCCGCCTTGCGTGTCGTCGTTCATGCTTCCCTTGTCGCCGGTCGTCGGCATCGGTGCAAGATCGCTCGGCGGAGAGGCTCGGGCGTTCCCTTCGGGCCCCCCCGACATGCCGCGCCAGCGCTCGCACCGGCACCGGTCCCGGTGTATAGTGGCGCGGGCCCCGGAGGAGCGATGTCAGTCCGTAATATCCTGCTCTCCTGCGCCATCGCCGCCGCGTTCGCCGGGGCGTGCGGGGACTCGTCCGGATCGACGGTCGGCGACGCCGCCGAGCGGGACGCGGCCGCCGCGGACACCGCCGACGCGGGCGCAGAACCAGCCGACGGCGAGCCCGACGATGCGGGTGACGTCACCGACGTCGGCGACGCCGTGGACACGGCGGTCGACGTCGAAGATGCCGCCGACGTCGAAGATGCCGCCGACGCCGCGGCCGACGCCGCCGCCGCCGCCGATGTCGGCGACCCGGGACCGGACGTCGCGGACCTGTCCGACGCCCCCGACGGCGCCGACGCCATCGATGCGAGCGACGACACGGATGCGGCCGACGGGAGCGACGCCGGCGACGCCCCGGAAGAGACCGATGTCGCCGATGCGGCCGACGCTCTCGATGCGACCGATGTTGCGGACGCGGCGGACGTCGTCGACGCGGACCTCGTGGACGCTGCGGACGAGACCGACGGGGGGCCGCCGGACGACGGTGCCACGCCGATCTCCTTCGACCCCGCGACGCTGCCGCTCGATCCCGCGTATGACCTGGGCGTGCAGGCCGGCGCGATGCGCGCCGACTCCTTCGTCGCCTGGACCCACACGACCGGTGCGCCGGAGGGCACCCTGCGCGTCTGGCGAGAAGGCGGAGGGGAGGGCGAGGTGTTGCTCGTCCGGGACATCGTCATCGTGCCAGACGCGTCCGGGTACGTTCACATCGTCGTCGACGGGCTGCTCCCGGGAACCTGGTACGAGTACGCGTTCCTGAGCGGCCCCGCGGAGACTGACTTCTTCGCGCGTTCGCCCGTCGCGCGGGTTCGGACAGCGCTGGCGCCGGGCGCGAGGGAACCGCTCACCGTCGCGGCGACCTCGTGTACGAACGAGCCGTTCATGCCCTACGAGGCGATCGAGGCGATGGCGGACCGCGACATCGACCTGCTGATCCACACCGGCGACCAATCGTACAATGACGACGACGTCACCCTGGCCGAGTATCGGGCGCGCTGGCGGGGGGCGCTCAATGACCCCGGCTACCGGGCGATTCACGAAGCGGCGGGTCACTACTCGACGTGGGACGACCACGAGGTCACGGACAACTGGAACCCGGAGACGATCGACCCGGCGCGCCGAGACGCAGCGTTCCAGGCCTACTTCGAGACGCTGGCAGTCGAGCGCCAGGAGTCCGGAGCGCTCTGGTACAGCTACCGGTGGGGGGACACCGCGGAGTTCATCGTGTTGGACTGCCGCGGCGAGCGGCGACCGTCGACCCGCGGTGACGAGGACATCTACATCAGCCGGGAGCAGATGGACTGGCTGAAGGAGACGCTGCGGTCGAGCACGGCGCACTTCAAGGTCGTGCTGAACTCGGTGCCGATCACCGACATGCCTCCGCTCTACGTCTCGGAGGGGGACCGCTGGGAGGGCTACGGCAGACAGCGATCCGAGCTGCTCGACTTCATCGTCGACGAGGAGGTGAGCAACGTCTGGTTCGTCTCCGGGGACTTCCACATCGGGATGGTGACCCGGGTGAACGACGACGGCGGTGCGCGGCGGATCATCGAGGTCGCCGCGGGACCGGGCGGCAACTCGAACCCGGCGGCGTCGGCCCTCGGGTTCCTGGAGACGCTGGCCGGGACGGACCAGATCATCTTCCACACCGGCTCGTTCCACACCGAGGTGTTGACGCTCCTGACGTTCGATCCGGAGCGCGACCAGGTGCGGGTGGTCTTCGAGCTGCCCGGCGGCGAGGTCCTCTTCGACCGTTGGATGTCGGAAGGCGACTGAGTGCGCGTGCGTTCTCCTCGTCTGCGCGTTCTCCGCGTCGAGGATGCCGCCCGCGCGCGGCGCCGTCGGCCGATTTCGGGCCGGCACCGTGTTCGATGAGCTTGTCAGGCGCTAGGCTGGTCCGATGATTCGAGGGCGGTTCAGAGCCTGGTGTTTCGTGGTCGCCGCCTAGCTCTCCGGCTGGACGGCTCCGGCCGCGGCGTCGTCCCCGACGGATGCGGTCATTGCCGCGTGGGAGCAGGCGGCGGGGGACGTCGAGTGGGCGGAGATCGAGCTTCCGGGCCAGAGTCCGGCGTATCGGTTCGACCGGAACTGTCCGCTCGCCTACCGCGTGTCGAGTCAGGACAAGACCGAGTTTGGCGCGCTGCCCGATGGGTCGGGGATCCTGGCTGGCGCCGACTTCGAGTTGTCGTTCGTCGCGACCACTGCGGCCGATGGTACCCCGTTGCTCGACGAGCTGGTCTCGGAGCTCCGGTTCGTCGAAGACGGGGAGACGCTTCCCGGGGACCCGATGCGCGCGTCCGACGGGATCCGACTCCGCGTGGAGGCGGACGGACGCCAGATACGCAGCGAGGAGGAGGGCCTCTCGTTGTGGTCGATGGGCGACACCATCGTCGGTCTCGCCGAGCTCTTCCCGGCAATACCCGCCGACGCCGAACCAGGAGCTTCCACGCGGTGGCTGGTCGACCGGGACCGTGGCGGGCCTCTCGAACTCGAGGTGGTCGTGGTCGAGTGGATCAACGTCGACGGCGAGCCGGCGGTGGTGCTCGAGGCTACCGACGTAGATGAGGACGACGGCCAAGACCTCTTCGGACTGGGACGCGTCTCCCAGACTCGGTCGATGGTCCTCCGCGCCGTCGTGAGCAGTCGCGGCCGGTTGCTGCACACCGCCCAGGCGATCACCTGGTCGACGCGCGTCGACGGCGATGGAGGACCCGCCGTGCACGATCACGGAACCCAACTCCGCGAGCTCCGCCTGTTGGAGGCCTGCGACGGGCCGACGTTCCCGGACTTCGAGCGGGTGACGAGCACCTCCGAGGACATCGTCGCCGCCCTGGAGCGCCTCGCCGACGCGGCCGTGGCTGGAGACGCCGACGAGGTCCGTCGATACCTCGCTCCCGAGGTCCTCGCCGCCCACGGCGACGAGGCCGTCGACGTGCTGTTGCGGCACGCCGACCGGCTGCGCCGTCCGGCCTTCGGCGTACGCCGATCGGCCGAGCTGGTTCCGAACGGTGACGAGGGAATGATGACCCTGGAGATCCCGGCGAACGCACGCGATGCGGGGGGATACGAGGGGCGGTGTGGCGTACGTGTGAGTGCACGGCCGCAGTCCTCGCCGGTCCGCTTCAGCCGGATCAGTTCCAACAGCCGGGGCCTCTCACTCCGGATCGACCAGGCGGAGGACCCGGTCGCTTTCGAGGCGCAGTTCGATGTGTTGAACGTGACTGCGGATCGCGCGCGGACGATCGTGGATACGCTCGGGCCACCGGTGCCGACTGACGACGAAGTACTCGCGGCGGTGGTCGCCCTGCAGGACGCGATCGTGGGCGGCGACGACGCAGCCGTCGCCGCGATGTTCTTGCCGGCGGTGATCGACGCCCACGGCGCGCAGCCAGTGGCCGCGTTGTTGCGTCGTCACTTCGGAGCGTTCGGAGAGGTCGCGCTCACGAACGCGTTCTATTGCGGTGAGGACATCCTCGTCGGCAGCCCGTGGCGCCGCATCCGTTTCTCGCTCTACTCGGGTCCGCTGCGCTGGCCCGGCGACGAAGAGGCGCATGCGCAGGGCGACGCCTTCGCCCGCCTCGTCGACCGGGAGGTGCGCTTCCAATGGCTGTCGGCGCGGCGATCCGGCGAGGCACCGTACCCCCGCGAGCCGGACCCGGCGGATCCCGACCCCTTCTTCGCGGTCCAGGACCTCCTGGTGATCACCGAGCGCACCCTCTTCACGGCGGCGGATCTCGGGCTGGATCCGCCCGGAGCCGCCGGGGCCGGGGCGCCGACCCCGTAGCGCCGCCGGCCTGCCGTGGACCTCCGGCGGCTGGTCTGTATACTGCGCGCACGCCGCCGGAGCCGTCGGCGATCGCTCTCCTTCGATTGTCGATGAACACAGACCACGCGGCCCCCCCGATCCCCAGTCGGACGGCGACGATCGCGGCGCACGTCGAGGCCGGCGGTCGGCTTGCCGCGGTGCTCCCCGCGCATCCCCCGCGGGCGTTGTTGTGGGCCCACGGATTCCTGCCGGTCGAGGTCTGGGGGCCGCCGGGTCAGGACACCTCGGCGGGAGACATCCACCTGCAGTCCTACACGTGCTCGGTCGTCCGAGCCGGGCTGTCCTTCCTGCTCTCCGATCTCGCTGCCGGCGCCGACCTCTTGGTCGTGCCGCACACCTGCGACTCGTTGCAGGGGCTGGGCAGCCTGCTGCTGGATCTCCTCCACACGGGCAAGACCGTCCTCCCGTTCTACGTGCCGCGACCCGAGGGAGGCGACGCAATCATCTTCCTCGCCCGCGAGCTTCGGGCCTACTCGGCCGCGCTAGGCGAAGTGAGCGGAAAGACGCCCGGCGACGACGAGGTGAGCGCGGCGTTGGAGGCAGATGTCGCGGCAGACCAGCGATTCGCGCGGCTGATCGAGCGGAGGACCACGCTCGGGTTCGGCGCGCGGGAGTTCATGCGCTACCTGCGGACGCGCGAGTACCTGCCGCCCGCAGAGTACGTCGCTCTGGTGGACGCGCTCCTCGAGCGTCCGGCGGTCGAGCCCGAGGCGGGCATCGGGGTGCTGGTGTCGGGGATGTTGGCCGAGCCGAGCGACTTCCTCGACGTGATCGAGGGCGCCGGCGGCCGGGTCGTTGCCGACGACCTCGCCTGCGGCAGCCGCCGGACGTATCCGGCCGGCACTCGTGACGACCCGTATGAGCGCATGGCCGAGCGACTGCTCGGCGGGCCCCCGGACCCGACCCGAGCGGTCCCCGTCCAGGCGCGCATCGACCACCTCTCGGCGCTGGCGCAGGCGTCGGGAGCGCGCGCGGTGATCTTCTACGGCGTGAAATTCTGCGAGCCGGAGCTCTTCTACCTGCCGCAGCTCCGCGGCGGGCTGGAGTCCGCCGGGCTTCGGACACTCTCGCTCGAGATCGACATCACCGATGCCCTGCCGCACCAGGTCGTCACTCGCGTAGAAGCCCTCCTGGAGACGATGACATGAGTGTGGGAGCTGCGCTTCGCTACCACCTGGGCGTCGACATCGTCGGCAAGAGTCTGCTCCGCTTCGAGCGCATGAAGCTGGAGCGGAAGATGCGCCAGCCCGGGTTCTGGAAGCACGAACACCTCGGGCCGCCGCACTACACCGGACCCTGGCTCAAGGAGCTGATCTCGCGTCACTACCTCAAAGGGCGGTATGCCAGCGGGCACAAGCCGGTGGCGTGGGTCACGTCGGGCGCGCCGGTCGAGTTCCTGATCGCCCTCGGGTATTTCGTGAACTACCCGGAGAACCACGCGGCGGTCTGCGGCATCAAGCGCAAGGTCCCCGAGATCTCTGGCGAAGCGGAGGCCGCCGGGTACTCGCAAGACTTGTGTTCGTACGCGCGGACGGACTTCGGCTCGATGCTCTCCGGGAAGACCCCCGTCGGCGTCCTGCCGCCGCCCGACCTCCTCGTCTGCTGCACCAACATCTGCCAGACGGTGCTGCACTGGTACCGGGTGCTGGCCCAGCACTTCGATTGCCCGCTGGTCATCATCGACACCCCCTTCGTCTACGGAGAGGTCACCGACCACGCGCTCGAGTTCATTCAGCGGCAGATCGAAGATGCGGTCGAGGTCGCCGAGCGCGTCGCGAAGAAATCGCTCTCGGTGCCGCGCCTCAAGGAAGTTACGCGCTACGCGAAGACGGCGATCGAGCTGTGGATGCAGATCCTCGCCACCGGGCGGAGTCGGCCGGCGCCGATCACCGCGTTCGACGAATTCATCCACATGGCGCCGATCTTCGAGATGCGCGGCGAGGCGTTCACCGTCGACTACTACGCGACTCTCCTCGCCGAGTTGGAGGAACGCGTCGCGAAGGGCCAGGGGTGTCTGAAGGAGGAGCGCTATCGACTGATCTGGGACAACCTGCCCATCTGGCACCGAATGCGGTGGTTGTCCGAGGCGCTCGCTCGGAACGGGGCGACGCTGGTCGCTTCGACCTACACCAACGCCTGGGGTGAACTGGGGCCGTACGTCGACGTGGACCGCCCCATCGAATCCGCCGCCAACGTGTACATCCACGCCATCCTCAACCGCGGCACGGGCCACAAGCTCGCCACGATGGCGTCGATGGTCGAGGAGTACGAGGCCGACGGCGTCATCCTGCACAGCGACCGCTCCTGCAAGCCGTACTCGATCGGCCAGATCGCCCAACGCGAGAAGCTGTCGCGCGACGTGGGAGTGCCCGCGCTGCTGCTCGAGGCCGACCACAACGACCCCCGTACGTTCACCGAAGAGCAGGTGATGACCCGGCTCTCGGCCTTCCTCGAGATGGTGGCCGCGTGAACGCGTCAGCCATCCGTGCGGTCGGGATCGATGCCGGCTCCACCACGACGAAGATCGTCGGCATCGACCCCGAGGGAGCGATCGTCTGGGATCTGCTCGAACCGATGCTCCCGCGCATGGAGCTCCAGACGTCGCGCATGGTCGCTGCCGCGCGCGGGGTCGCCGGCCGTGACGACGTGCCCGTCATCGCTACCGGCTACGGCCGCGCGCGGGTCAACGAGGCCAGCCGGGTCGTCACCGAGATCACCTGCCACGGGCGTGGCGTCTTCCAGGCGCTCGGCCACGGCGGCACGCTGATCGACATCGGGGGCCAGGACAGCAAGGTCATCGTCATCGGCACCGGCGGACGGGTCACCGACTTCGCGATGAACGACAAGTGCGCCGCCGGCACGGGGCGTTTCGTCGAAGTCATGGCCGCGCGCATGCACATGGAGCTGGGCGCCTTCGCGAACGAGGCGTTGATGGGTACGGACGAGGAGCCGATCTCCAGCACCTGCACCGTGTTCGCGGAGAGCGAGATCATCTCGCTCCTGGCCGCTGGCAAGGATCTCCCGGCGGTGGTGCGCGGGCTCCACAGGGCGTTGGTGAAGCGGATCGCATCGCTCGTCCGCGGCACTTCGATCGTCCCGCCGCTCATGCTCTCCGGCGGCGGCGCCCACAGTCCGGCGCTGCGGGCTTTGCTCGGCGAGGAGCTCGGACAGGAGATCGCGGTGCCGGAGCGGCCCCAGCTCATGGGTGCGTACGGTGCCGCGCTGATCGGACTCGATACCTGACGGTCCCCCCTGCCGGGGCCGCGTGACAGCCGAAGGGTGCCCCATGAAGATCGTGGTGATCGGAGCTGGAATCGCGGGACTCGGGGCCGCGACGTATGCCGCCAAAGCGGGGCACGACGTGGTCGTGATCGAGGCCGGGGATGCCGTCGGCGGCCGGGCCAAGACCCTGCGGTACCGAGGCGACACCTGTGATGTCGGCACCCAATACTACCACTCCAGCTACAAGCGTGCGTCCGCCCTGATGCGGGAGCTGGATATCGAGAAGACGCTTTCAGTCATCCATGGAAACACCCGATTTTTTGACGGAAGAGTGGACGGCGGGTCTTTTCTCGTGAGCCACCGGCTCCCCTGGTTCAAGCCGGCGGGGATCGGCGGGAACCTCCGGTTGCTCTGGCGGCTCATCCAGCTCGTCGTCTCCCACCCCATCAACCCGTTTGCCCTCACGGACAAGGTTCCGCGCAGCGACGCCGTGAAGGCCCTCGACGTGCTGCAAGACCGGAACGAGATCGAGTTCCTCGTCCGAAGCCTGACGGTCGCTGGGGCGATCACCGAGCCCGAGCCGACCGATGTCAGCCTTCTCCACGTCGTCCGGCTGCTGCGCATCATCGCGTTGACCGACTACCTCTCGTGCAGCGAAGGCAACCTGCTCTTGCACGAGAAGCTCGCCGAGCGCCTGACGATCAGACTCGAGACTCCGGCGACGCGAATCGTGGAGGAGGGTGGCCGGATCACCGGCGTCGAGGTCGAGTCCGGCGAGGTGTTGCCGGCGGACCACGTGATGGTCGCCACGACCCCGCCGGCGGCGCTCCGGTTCGTTCCCGAGGAGTGGACCGAGGAGCGGGAGTTCCTGGCCAGCGTGAAGATCCCGTCGTTCGCGTTTCCGACCTTCTTCCTCGACCGGCCGCTGGAGAAGAACGTCTGGTCGTACATGTCCCCCTGGGGTCAGGGCAACAAGCTCTCCTGCATGCTCGACGCGTCGCAGAAGAACCCGAAGATGGTGCCCTCCGGCAAAGCGATCCTCCAGCCCTGGCCGTCGTACCCGGCCTGGGAGGAACTGAAGGACCTCGACGACTCGCAGATCGTCGAGGTGGTCCTCGGCGAGTTGGACGACCTCTTCCCCGGCATCCGCGGCCAGGTCGAGCACGTCGAGGTGACCCGGCACGCCTACGCCGTCCCCTTCCATCCCGTCGGCCACCAGCGCCGGGCCATGGAGTTCCTCGCAAAGGCCGACGAGCATGCGGGCGTTTCGTTTTGCGGCGACTACATCTCCGGCGGGTACCTGGAGCCGGCGCTGTGGACCGCCGAGCGAGCGGTCACCAGACTCGCCGACTGACCGGGAGAGGTCGTGCCGGCGTCGGTGCGTCGCCCGCGTCGGGTCGACGCGTCGCCCGCGTGGGTCAGCGGAAGATCAAGATGCTCGCACCTTCGTCTTCCGGAGACCATCGCGGGGTGTGGAGGGTCGAGTCGTTGAGCACGACTTCGATCGACTCAGCCGGATCGGCGGCGAAGTAGAGATCGAATCCGGACAGGAAGGGGAAGTTGTCGAACGCGGCGACCGTCGTCTCGTCGCTCGCTTCGTTGCGGTTGGCGTCGAAGAAGAACATCGCGATCGTTGTGTTCTCGGCCGAGGCGAGCGCCTCCGTCGACACTTCCAGGCCATCGATCGTGAGGGAGTCGCGGCCGGTCAGCACCGCCGACACCATGTTGTAGACCACGAGCGTCGAGCCCGAATGGTCCAGGGGCAAGATGGCGATGAGCAGTCCGGCGACGCTGCCGGGACCCGGCAACGTTCGGAGGTACACGAGCGGGCTCGAGCGTACGAATGGCTCGAAGTAGTAGTGCACCGGCGTCCCTTCCTCGACATCCTCTACCCGCATCTCGTAGTGGGCTCCACCGACGGCATCGAATGGGCCCCACGCTCCGTCTTCCGTCGCCTCGAAGCGCGCGTCGGGCTCCTCCGTGAGCCGCATCCCGGTGTCGGAATCCACCTGCCACACCTGAACCGTCGCGCCGGCCGCGGGCACGTTCTCGCCGAAGGTGAGCGCACGGCCCGACAGCGCGACCGACTCGGCCGGCACGACGTCGGTCGTCGAGGGCGCGGTGCCCTCGTTGAGGAAGGTGTAGATCGCCTCGAACGATGCCTCGCTGGTCGCCAGCGCATAATGGTCCGTGTCCGGGAGCTCGATGTTGGTCGCCCCGTCGATCTCGCCGGCATCCTCGATCGCGGTGTCCGCAGCCGACCAGAGGTTCAGCGTGGGGATCGGGGCGTCGTCCGGGCCCGCGGGGCCCTCGAAGACGAAACTCGCGACGTGGGCATAGCGCGCGACCTTCGCGGCGTGTCCGGGGTCGGCGAGGTAGGTGTAGGAGAGTCCGCCGCCGGCGGAGTGTCCGACCAGGTCCACCTGCGCGGCGCCCGTTCGGGCGAGCACCGCGTCGACCATCGCGTCGAGCTCGTCCGTGTAGTCGCCGTCGCGATCGAGGGTGTTCCAGTCGAATCCGGCGACCGAGTCGACGCAGTATCCGTTGCTGAAGAACCGGAGCGCGTGCGGCTGGAATTCGTCGGCCGCACCGAGGAAGCCGTGGACGAGGACGATCGGCCGCAGTGAGGCGTCGCACTGCTCGGATTCCTGCCCGTCGGAGGCCGAGGACGAGTCTTGCGTGTCAACGTCGACTCGACCCCCGTCCGACGTGCCGCCCGCATCGTCGCCGGGGGAGGTCGGGTCGCCGGAGGACCCATCCGCGCAGGCGCCGAGGGTAGCCACCGCGAGCATCGTCGCCCGGAGCCACCCCGGGCCGAACCAGCGGTAGCGACGAAGACGGCGAGGAACCCTGGTGGCGGCGTGCATCGTGTGAAGCTGGGGGATGCCTGAGCGATTGCGGGTCTGGCGGCCCACTGTCGGCGATGTGATCGGCGCGGTCCAGCGGCCCGACTGCGATCCTAGGCGCCCGCGGCGCACGATTGCGATACCTGTCGTCTGAGCGGCGGGCCCGGGTCGGCGCCGATGCGTGCGACGCTTGTCCGGGCTCCCGCGCGGCGGTAGCTTCGCTGCGTGGATTCCGGCACGAAGATACCCGGTGTCGTCTCGCCCGCGACGGCAGTCGTCCTTGCCGTCGCGGCCAGTGTCGCCTTGTGCGTCGGTTGCACCGAGCGTGCTGGCGGCGGAACCGGCTCCGGCTCGTACCACTGCCCGGAAGCTTCCCCCCATCGCGTCGGCGAGGGGTCCGGCTGGCTGGCAGTCGAGGCGGACCACTTCTACACGTGCGCCTTGGACGCCGAGGGTGCGCCGTGGTGTTGGGGGGGGGCGCAGTCGGGCCGCCTGGGCGTTGGCGACGTCGCCGCCGACGTCCCCGTGCCGTCGCGGATCGAAGGGGTCACGGGTTGGGTCGGACTGGCGTTGGCCGACTACTTCACGTGCGGATGGGACGGCGCTGGCGAGATCTCGTGCTGGGGAG
>CAZFPM010000045.1:12805-13825 GCA_964520965.1 uncultured Myxococcales bacterium | reverse complement strand
CGGTGGCCTACCCGCCGGGCACGCGAGCAGCCCGACCGGAGCCGATCGCGGTTCGAGAAGCCGCCGGGACTTCCGGCGCTGCCGACGATGGTGCGCTCGCCTTCGCCTCGGCCACGATCGCCGACGGGCACACCTGCGCGCTGACACCGGCCGGCCTGGCCTACTGCTGGGCCGGACCCGCCGCCGACCGGCTCGGGGTCGAGGACCCGCCCTCAGCGCCGGAGCTTAGCCGGACGGTCGATCTACAGCACGTGGGCGCGTCGTCTCGGTTTTCCGACATCGACGCCGGCGCTCGGCACACCTGTGGGTTGACCACGGATGGGCGCGTCGTGTGTTGGGGCGGAAACACATGGGGCCAGGTCGGATCCGACTCTGCCGAGGAGTTGGTGCGGCTGCCGGTCGAGGTCGACCGCCGCAACCTCGCCGAGGACCAGGAGTTCGCGTCGGTGAGCACCGGAACCTTCCACACGTGCGCCTTGGACGCCGACGGCCGGGCGTATTGCTGGGGCGCCGGGCTCTGCGGGTCGATCGGGGACGGTGCGGCGGTCGACCGCCGGGTCCCCACCGCGGCCGATGTGTCTCGACTCGGAGAAGGCGTGCGGTTCGCGAGCATCGCGGCGGGCATGGGCGTGACCTGTGCGCTGACCGAGGGCGGGCGCCCGGCCTGCTGGGGAGCGCCGTGTCCACTCGACGGCGGCCAGGGCGCAGCGGGGCTCCCGTGCGCGCGCCCACGATGGCTACCCGCGCCGAGCGGCATCGACCCGGAGGAGTGGCGCCTCGAGAGCGTCACCGTCGGCGCGGAGCACGCTTGCGGAATCACCCCCCGCGGAACGCTCTATTGCTGGGGCTCCAATCGGCGGGGCGAGTGCGGAGTGGCCGCGGATTCCGTCGGAGACGGTGGCGGTGAGGCGGAGGCCGAGGGCTCGTCCGCGACCGCTCCACCGTCGGCCGCTGGAGACCCGGTAGCCGAGGGCTCGTCCGCGACCGCTCCACCGTCGGCCGCTGGAGACCCGGTAGCCG
>CAZFPM010000045.1:3083-12705 GCA_964520965.1 uncultured Myxococcales bacterium | reverse complement strand
AGGGCTCGTCCGCGACCGCTCCGCCGGCCGTCGCCGAGCCTTCGCTCGGGTCTGGAGCCGGGAGGCTCGGCGAATGACCGAGGAGTCCACGGAGAAGAAGCCGAAACGCGGGCGTCGCTACCCGCTCTGGGCGAAGCTCCTGCTCGCGGTCGCGGCCCTGCTCTTCGTCGTCGTGCCGCTCGAGATCGCGGCCCGATCATACGCGAACGGGTTCCCGCCGCGCGCCCTGCGGGGCGGCGCATACGAAGGCATGCTCCCGTTGTGTACGGGCCTGATCCCTCCGTCGCTCGACCCGGTGAGTCCCGTGACTGCTCGCCGGTCGCTGAGTCGGGACAAGCCCGAGGGGCAGCTGCGGATCTTCGTGTTCGGGGAGTCCAGCATGTTCGGGAGCCCGTACGGCCCGGAGATCTCCGCGGCGACGCAGCTCTACGACCTGCTGGCCGAGGCCGCGCCGGACCGGGACATCGTGGTCGTCAACATGGGGCGACCGGGGTCCGTGATCGTCAACACCTACTACCACCTGCTC
Source organism: uncultured Myxococcales bacterium (assembly GCA_964520965.1). GTDB lineage: Bacteria > Myxococcota_A > Bradymonadia > REDH01 > REDH01 > CAZFPM01. The sequence continues at coordinate 12,179 of CAZFPM010000045.1, read as the reverse complement.
GAGGTCGAGAGATACGATCCGGACATCCTCATCTTCTCCCTGGGCATCAACGACGGTCTGTTCTTCCCAGGCGAGGAGTGCCTCGCGGTGCGCCATCAGGGCCTGCATCGCGCCTGGCTCTCGCTGGCTGAGCGCATCCGGTTTCTCTGGGTGACCCGTGTCTTTGCCCCGTCGCTACTCTCGATGGCGCCCACCCAGAGCGGCAACGTCGCGTCCTGTCCCGTCACCTCGTTCCCGTATTGGACGGACATGCTCGTCGCTCGGGCATCGGAGATGGCTGCGCACGTGGTCGTGACGAGCCCTGTCCGGAGCGACGCCTACGCGGGAGAGGATTGGAAGGTGTACTCGTCCGCGGAGGATCCGATCGCAAACCGCACCGATGCCTACCTGGCGTTGGTCGCCTGCCAGCTGGACGCCACGTGCGATTTCATGGCGCGGTTCTACGAGGCGGTCGAGCTCCTCCCGCCCGAGACGCCGGATCCGGATCTGGACCAGCGGCTCCAGGACAACGACGAGGCTCTCGACGGGCTTGCGGCGGCGTGGCGCGACGCCGCGTCCGCGCATGGGGCCACGTTCGTCGACTTCCGTACCAGTCTCACCGAGGCTTCGCCGGGAGGACGCCTCATCGGGCGGTACTTCGCCGACGAGATCCACCTGACGGTCGCCGGGCACGGGTTCCTGGCCCGCCATTGGCTGCGCGCGGTCGCGCCACACGTTGGCTTCGAACCGCCAACCGAGCCCCTCGTGCCCCCGACGCCGGAGGAGCTGACACCGTACCACGGCGTCGTCACGCTCGACCCTATGGTGGGCATGAGAAACTACCTTCGGTCCGGATTCGTGCTCACCTCCGTGCCCGGTCTGCAAGATCTCGCAGCCACCTGCTGGCGCGACGACTGTACGGCTCGGGACGAGGCCGTCCTGACGCTCGACTGGCTGCGCTGGAGGACCGGGTCACCGGCGGAGTTCACAGAGGAGCGGGTCGAAGAGCTGCGGCAATTCGGGGAGACGCTCAGAAGTCGCTGATCCGCGCTACGAGATCCGGGTAATCGACGAACGGGTTGCGCGACCCCTGGTACGAGGCGACCGCGTTGTTCCGTGCCCGCTCGGCGTCATCGACCGGATCGGCCTCGTGCCAGCGGCGCAACACGGCCTCCTGGGCTGCGTCCACCCGAGGGTCGTACACCGCAGCGAAGTAGAGCATGGCGCGCGCTGCATTCCCCTTGTGGGCGTCGCGCGCCTCGAAGCAGGTTTCACCGCGCGAATCCTCGCCGCGCCGTGATCCTCCGTCGGCCCAGTTCTCGCCGCGGACGACATCGCAGAAGGGGAGGTTGGCGCGGGCGTTGTTGGCGTCCGCGGTCGACGGGAAAAGGTGGTGGAGGTCGGACCGCATCGGCACCCGGTCTGCGCCCTGGCTCTGCGGCCAGGTGTGCTCCGTATTCATCACGTTGGCGTCGGGAACGCCCCGTGTCCGCATGCTGAAGCCCGTGTAGACGCACTCGACCTCGCCCTCGTGGTTGTCGACGACGGAGAACATGCGGTCGCGAGCGTTCTCGTACGAGGGAGGCCGAGCCAGGTGGGTCTCGTCGTTCCGGTCGTCGATGGCTCGGAGAAGCGAAGCCCCCTCGACGCCCTCCCAGGCCACCGGGTCGCAAGCGTTGCCGAGGCCGTCTCCATCGGTATCGGCCTGATCCGGATTCGCGACCTCAGGGCAGTTGTCGGTATCGCCGGTGCGGCCGTCTCCGTCCGGATCGCGGTCGGCGGGCTCGCCGCGGTCATCGGTGTCCGGGTCTTCGATGTCGGCGTCGGGGACGTCGGCCGTTTCGACGTCGGTCGTTCCGGCATCTGCCGCCCCGATCCCGTCCGCCCCGTCCTGCGCCGCGTCTGGGGTCGGCGCCCCTGGATCATCGCCAGAGCCGCATCCGAGCCCGACGAGCGCCGCCGAGAGCGCGAGGAACAGGAAGATGCGTGCGAACGTGGTCACGGGTCGGCAGGGGGGGTGGGGTTCGGTTCGGCGTTCAGTGTCGGCGCGGATTCGAGCCAGGGCATGAGCTGCTCTTCGAACAGACGCCAGCTCGGCGGGCAATCGTTGTGGGCGCAATCCTGCTCGACGAAGCTGCCGTGCGCGGCTGCGTCGACGAGCGCGCGACCGTGGGGGAACGGGACGATGTCGTCGCGGTTGCCGTGGAATACGAGCACCGGGACGTCGAGGCGCGCGACCGCGCGCAGGTTGTCGAACGGGTCACGGACGAGCCATCCGGGAACACGATATCCGGCGGCGAATGCGCGCACCGAGGTGAACGCCGATTGCAAGACGAGGCCGGTGACGGGGCGCGCGCCGGCCAGGGCGCACGCGGGTCCTCCGCCGAGCGACCGCCCGAACGCGTACGTGCGGCCGGCGTCGATGTCTTCGCGCGCGGTCACCTCGTCGTAGGCGGTGAGTAGGTTGTCGACGATCGCCCGCTGGCTGGGCCGCCCTGGCGACCGGCCATACCCCGGATACTCCACGAGGAGCATGGCGTATCCGCGGTCGCGGAGCCACCCGAAGGACTCGGGCCACGAGTCGATCAGCTCGCCATTTCCGTGCGTGAAGACCACGAGCGGTGCCGGTCCAACCGGCGGCGTTCCGGTGGGGGCGGTGTCGCTTGTCGGGCTCGCGCCCCGCGGTGTCCCGCCTCCGAAGGGTCGTTCGGGCCCGGTCGGCAGCAGAAGCAGCGCTTCCACGCCCCCGGGTGTGTGCAGGAGCTCCGCGTCCGCGATGCTCTCCAGGGTATTCGCGGGCGCAGGCATCCAGGCGCCCGGAAAGAGCATTCGGCGTTGGAAGGCGAAGAGCGCGGCGCACCAGAGCGCATAGGCGACGAGCGCCAGCCACACCAGGCGAGCGACGCGTCGCCGCCAGGGCTTTCCGTTGTTCGCGTGTCTCATGTGCGGACTCGGGACCGGTGCGGAGAGTCGACGCCCGCCCTCACACGCCCGGGCAGCGGGCGTTCGTCGAGAAGCGCGCAGACCTTGCCGTGCAATGGCCCGGGCGGCAAGACTGGCGCCTCGGCTGCTGCTGACACGGTCACAACATGCTCACGACCGCTCTCTATTTCGGCGATCTCGCCGTCGGATTCGGCCTGCCGATCTGCGTGCACGTCGCGGCGCGCGGGCGCCCCTGGGGCGGGCGGCCGATCGAGCTCTTCTGGCTCGGCGTCGTGGTCGGGCTGACGTGGGAAGTGCCGCTCTTCCTCTCCGCTGCGTACGGGTCCACGCCCGTGCTGGAGCTCCTTGGCGCCGCGCCCGCTCACGAGCTGGTGTTCCTCGTGTCCCACGCGCTGTGGGACGGCGGCCTTTTCCTCGCCGGCGTCTGGTTGGTCCAGATCGTCGCCGGGCGAGCGTCGGGCGCGGGCTCGATCTGGCAGAGCGCGCTGCGCGAGCTCCGGTGGCGCGACTTCGCCGTGCTGGTGCTCTATGGGCAGGCGTCCGAGCTCCTGGTCGAGGTCATTGGGATCGCGGGCGGGATGTGGAGCTACGTGTTGCCGCATCCCGCGAACGTCGGATTCGCCGAGCTGCTCGGCCATCCGCTGACGCTGCTGCCCCAGGGCATCTGGCTCGTGGCGCCGATGGTGTACTACGTCGCCGCGGTCGGGCTTGCTCGGCGTCGTGAGCGCCGGGAGAGCCGTTCCTTGGCAGCCTCGAGCCAGAGGTAGAGGACGGGCACCAGGAAGAGCGTGATCAGCGTCGACGAGATCAGGCCGCCGATGACCACGCGGGCGAGCGGGGCCTGGCTCTCGCCCCCGGTGCCGGTGCCGATGGCGACCGGCAAGAGTGCGAGCGCTGTCGTCAGCGTGGTCATCAGGATCGGGCGGAGGCGACGTCGTGCCGACTCCACGATCGCATCGCGGAGCGCGTACCCGTGCCGACGGCGCATGAGGTTGATGTAGTCGACCAGGACGATCGCGTTGTTCACGACCACCCCGACGAGCACGACCGCGCCCATGAAGCTGTTGATGTTGAACGTGGTGTCCGTCAGCAACAGCGTCACGATCACCCCGATCGCCGCGAAGGGGATCGAGGCCATGATCACCACCGGCTGGGCGAACGACTCGAACTGCCCCGCCATGACCATGTAGACCAGCAGGAGGGCGAGCAGGAAGCCGAAGCCGAGGGAAGCGAAGGTGTCCTGTTGCTCGGCGGACTCGCCGCCAAGAATGATCGAGAATCCTTCGGGGGCGTCGATGTCGGCGAGGGCTTCGCGGACGGCGCCGGTGACCTCGCTGAGCTCGTAACCCTCTTCCAAGCCACCGCTGACGGTGACCAGTCGCTGCTGGTTCAGGCGATAGATCTCGCGCGGCGTCTCACCGTTGGCGACGACGATGAGGTCGCGCAACTGCGCGGCCCGCCCGCCGGGCAACGTGATCGGCCGCGTCAGCAGGAACTCGGTCGAGCGGAGGTCTTCGTCGCCGAGCCTGACCCGGATGCGATACTCGTCTCCGCGCTCTCGGTAGACGCCCGCGTCGCGTCCCTGCACCAGCAGGCTGATCATCTCCGCTACTTCGCGCGTCGACAGGCCGTAGTCGGCGGCGCGCTGTCGGTCGACGAAGAGTCGGAGCTCACGCCCGCCCGCTTCGCGACTCGCCCGCGCGTCGGCGACCCCTTCGACGTTCTCGACGATCTCGGTGACCCGCGACGCCAGTGTGTCGCTGATCTCGAGGTCGTGGCCGTGGATCTCGACCCTCAACCGATCGTCGCCGCCACGGAGGAAGCTGAAGATCCAGAGCCCGCCCCCGGCCCGCGCCGACACTCGCATGCCGGGGAGCTCCGACGCGAGGCGTGGCCGGAGGGCCTGGGCGACCTCGTCACTCGAGCGCTCCCGCTCTTCGACGGGAACGAGGTTGACCCGCAGGGCGGCGTGCTCCTCGCCGGCGCTCGACCAGAACCCGGGGGACCCGAGGGTGGCTTGGATGTCGGTCAGCTCGGGGACCTGCTCGCGGACGATCTCTTCGATACGCGCGACTGCGGCCTCGGTGACCTCGATGCGGGTTCCGGCCGGGTAGCGGGCGCGGATGCGTACCTCGCTCTCGTCTTCCTCGGGCAGGAGCTCGCTCCCGATCTGGTCGGTGAATTGCCAGGCGATCGCCAGGCTGCCCACCGCGAGGATGATGACGAGTGGAGACCATCGGAGGGCGAAGTCGACCAACACCGAGTACCCGCTATCGAGGGCATCGAGCCCGCGGCGGATGGGGTTCGGACGCGCCTCGGTACGGGGTTTCACGCGCGCCAACAGCACGCTCGCCATCACCGGCACCAATGTGAGGGCGACGAAGAGGCTACATAAGAGCGCCGACGTGACCACCAGCGCCATCTGTCCGAAGAACACCGCCGCGAACCCCCCCAGGAACACGACCGGGAGGAACACCGCCATCGTCGTCATGGTCGACGCGACGATCGCGCTGCCGACCTCGTCGCTGCCCACGATCGCCGCTTCCTTCGGGTCCCGCCCCAGCTCCCGCTGCCGGTACACGTTCTCGAGGATGACGATCGCGTTGTCGACCAGCATCCCGATGCCGAGCGCGACGCCGCCGAACGTGATCAGGTTCAGGCTCAGCTCGAGCTCGAACATGAGCATGAAGGTGGCGATGACCGAGATCGGGATCGCGACACCGATGACCAACGTACTCCGAACGCTCTGCAGGAAGATCAGCAGCACGACCAACGCCAGCGCCGCACCGATCATCACGCTGTGCTGCACGCCGGCGATCGAGCGTCTGATGAACGTCGAGCTGTCGACCATCACCCGGAGCTCGGCCTCACCGGCGTAGTCGAGGTTGAATCGGTCGATCGCCCGGTACAGGCCGTCAGCGACGTCGATCGTGTTGGCGCCGGGTGTCTTCGTGATCGTCACCGTCACGCCCGGCGCGCCGTTGACCCGGACCAGGTTCACGACGTTCTCGAAGTCGTCGACCAACGTCGCCACGTCGGCCACACGAACCGGATGCCCGTCCCGCCAGGCCACGACGGCCTGCGCGATCTCCGGGATCGACTCGAACTCTCCCATCGCTCTGACGAGCACGTTCTCGTCGCCGCGTTCCACCCGGCCGGCCGGCACCGTCAGGCTCTCGTTCCGGAGTGCGGTGGCAACCTGCATCGGCGGAATCCCCAGCGCCGCGAGCCGATCGGCGTCGACCTCGACACGAAGCTCCCGGTCGCGCGCGCCGCGGATGTTGACGCTCGCGACGCCCGTCGACCGCTCCAGGTACGGCTGGACCACCTCCTCCGCAAAGCGGCGGATCCGCGCCTCGTCCATTGCGCCCGACAGGCCGATGTACATCACGGGGATGTTGGTCAGGTCGAACTTGTAGACGACCGGGGCGTCGGCGTCGTCGGGGAGGCCGGCGCGAGCACGCTCGACCGCCGCCCGTACGTCGTTGAGCGCCGTTTCCAACTCCGCTCCCCACTCGAAGCGAAGCGCGACGCGCGACCGGCCCTCGATCGAGTACGACTCGAGCCGCTCGATCCCCTCTACGCGCGACACTGCGGCCTCGAGCGGCCGCGTGATCAATGTCTCCATCTCCTCCGGACTGACGCCCGAGTAACTCGTCACCACGGAGATCGACGGGAAATCGAGCTCCGGGAAGAGGTCGATCGCCAACCGCGAGTAGGCAAACGCGCCGATGAGCGTCAGCGCCGTGAAGACCATCGTCGTGGCGACCGGCCGCCCGACTGCGATCTCGGGCAGCTTCATCGCGTGCCCGCCGCCGCAGCTCCGCTGCCATCGGACGGCGCCCCGACCACCACGACTCGGGCGCCGTCGGTCAGGCTCATCGGTGGAGCGAGCACGACCCGGGTGCCGGCGGCGACCCCCTCGACCGCCGCGAATGCCTCCGTACGTAGGGTCACGTTGGCGTCGACCGGGTGGACGACGTCACCGTCGACCGTCCACACTCGGACCGTGTCCTCTCGCGTTGTCTGCAGCGCCGTGATCGGCACGACGGTTCCGTCGGACGTTTCGACCGCGACGAGCTGCCCTCGTCCGAACATCCCGTGTCTCAAGCCGGCTTCCGCGGCCTCGATCCGGAGCTTGACGTCGACAGTCCTCGACTCCCGATCGACGACCCCGCCGAGTTGGACGATCGTGGCCTCGAAGACGCGGTCCGGGAACGCATCGAAACGAATGGTGGCGGTCGCTCCCGGAGCAGCGAGCGACAGGCGCTGCTCCGACAGCGGGAAAACGAAGCGGAGGGACGACTCGTCGACCAGGGTCAGCAACGGGCTCTGGGCCGACGCGATCGCGCCGACGGTCGCGTGGCGCGTGACGACGAGGCCGTCGAAGGGCGCGACGACCTCGCGACGCGTCAGCTCCGCCCGCGCCGTCTGGAGAGCGGCCTCGGCCTCGCGCACCTGGGTCTCGGCTACGGCAACCGCCTCGTCGCCGACCTGAAGCGCGTCCTCCAGCTGAGCGAACTGGGCGGCTGGGAACGCGTTTCGCTCGGCCAGTGGACGCCTTCGGGATACCTCGTTGGCCTGCTGCTCACGCTGAGCGTGCGCCTGCGCGACCCGGGCCTGGGCGCCGTGGAGGCGCGCATCGGCTTCGGCGACGTCGCGGCGAACGAGCTCGGTGTCCAGCTGCGCGAGGCGTTGCTCCGCGGTCACCCGGTCGCCCTCATCGACGAGGAGCTCGACCAGTCGTCCCGACGTCTCCGGGGCCAGCTCGACTCGGCGCTCGGCGAGCAGCTCCCCTGCGAAGTCGACCGTCTGCACCAGCGAACGCGCTTCGGCGACAGCGACACGTACGGGAGTCGGCGGCGCCGGGCCCGGCCCGCCCGGTCCCCCCGCCGAGGCCGGCGCGTCGCCGTTCGAACAGCCGGTGAACGCTCCCAGTACGAGCGCGCCGAACACGAGTACGCGGGCGACACCGCTGATGTTGCGAGAGTTCATTCGAGCCACCCGTCGTCCTCGAGTTCGCCGAGCAGGTACGCGTACTCCACGTGGGTCAAGGCAGCGTCCAGGCGCACGACGTTGCGGCGAACCTCGGCATGGTAGAGATCCGCGTCCGCCGACACTAGATCGAACACCGTCGAGTCGCCGCCGGAGAAGCGGTCGAATTCGTAGCTCCGGGTCTCTGTCGCGGCCAGCAGCGCCTCCTCGGCGAGGACGAGGCGCTGTCGCGCTGCCGAGATCGCCCGTCGTGCGTTCGACAGAGCGTACTCGCGTTCGCGCAACCACTGCGCGCGCCGGAGCTCGGCCGCGTCCTCGGTAGCGCGCGCCGCGTCGAGGCGTCCGTACCGCGTGTAGTCCAGGAAATCCCAGGCCGCCGTGAAGCTGACCAACCATGTGGTGCCGTCGGGAGCCCGCACGGTCGACGGGCCGACGTCGTATTGGCCGGCGACCGAGAGGACCGGCAGGAACGAGAGCCACTGTCCGGTCGTCGCGACCGTCGCAGCCGCGATCTCCAGATCCAACGCGCGCCCGTCGGCCGTCGAGCCGGTCGTGCTGTCGAGCGCTATCGTGTCGAAGACCGGCATCGTCAGATCGGCGGCGTCGACGTCATCGCGTCCGGTCCGGAAGGCGAGGGCGGCGAGCGCATCCGAGAGGCCCAGTTTGGCGTCGAGCTCGGCGGTCTCCGCTTCGACGAGCGCGAAGCGCGCCCGGGCGACGTCCGCTGCGACGGCGTACCCCGCTTCGTCCAGGGCTGCCGCCTGCTCCAGGCTGGCCTCTCGAACCGTGATGGACTGTCGCGCCGCCTCCAGGTTCGCAGCCGCCGTCAGCGCGGCCAGGTAGGCGCGGGCCGCATCGAGACGCAACCCGGCGAACGCCCAGGAGGCCCGCTCCTGTGCGCCGGCCGAGGCCCAATGCGCCGAGCGCCAGTCAGGGACCGCCGTGCCGCGGAAGAGGTCGGCCGAGATGCGGATGCGGGCGGAGTGAGCCCACAGGCTGACGAACGCGCGGTCCCCGAGGCTGATCTCCTCCTCGTTCCGAACGCTCGACACGGTGGCTCGCCCGGTCGGGATCAACGCCCCGAACGCCGACCGCTCGTGCGCCTCGGCGAGTGCTGCGTCCGTCTGGATCAATGCGGCGTCCGGTGTGGCCCGCACCGCCATGTCCATCGCGTCGCGC
>CAZFPM010000045.1:0-3066 GCA_964520965.1 uncultured Myxococcales bacterium | reverse complement strand
TGTCTCCTACGCCGATCTCGGGGTCTGCTTCCTCGGCGACTGCGAGTATGAGCGATGGGGCGAGGGAGCGCACGACGGATTCCAATCTCACGCGCGAACGGGAGTCGGATCCCTAAGCAGGACGCCGCCGGGTTTCAAGCGACTTCGCCCTCAGGGCTCGCCGTCGCAGTTCGAGTCGACCCCATCCCCCGGCGGATCCGTCGCGCCGGGCCGGATCGCCGCGTTGGTGTCGTCGCAGTCGAGCTCGGCGTCAGCGAGTGCATGGCCCGCCTGGCCGCAAGCGTGGTCGTCGGTTTCGACCAATGCGTCGGAGCGGAACGCGTCATGATCGGCATCCACGTAGCAGAGTTCGAAGCCGTCGCAGTCGTTGTCCGTGCCGTTGCCCGGCGTCTCCGGGGTTCCGGGGTTTGCCCGCCGATCGTCGTCGTCGCAGTCCCCCGAGCGTAACGCCCACCCGGACGGTCCCGGCGCCCAACACGCCCGCACCTCCTCCCGGGTCCGCCCGTATCCGTCGCGGTCGCGGTCGGGGTAGTAGTGCAACAGCGCTCCCTCGCCCCGGTCTCCCGCACAGGTGGCAACCTCACGGTCGTACGGATCGCACGCCCAACGTCCGCTGTCGCACATGCCGCAGCGGACACCCAGCTCGATCTCTCGGAGTTCCTCGAACACGATCCCCTGTAGCGTGCGGCATCCGCCACACGGATTCCCCGTGCCGACGCATGCCAACGAAGTCAGCCCGGTGCAGACGAAGTGGGTGAGCTCGCAGTCGAGGTACGGACACGGCAACCCGGGTCGACGGATCGGCGTGAACCCGGTCATCCCGATCCCGCCGCAAGGATTCCGAGCCCGCGGCAACTCGCAGGCCAGCGTGCCGTCAGACTGGCACTCCCAGGTCCCGCCGTAGCCGCAGTCGGTCTCCGGCTCGCCCCACAGCAGGGCGCAGCCGCCGCACGCGTTGAGCTCCACGGCGCCCGTGCAGGCGACGGTCTCGGGCCCGACGCATTGCCAGACGCCGTTGGCGCACGGCCCGCACCGCTGGCCGGGTTGTTGCTCCAGCTCTGTCGTGCCCCCGCATGCGTTCGGATCGCCGGTAGCGCAGGCCAGCCGATCGGGCCCGACGCACGTGAAGGTCCGATCGATACCGCAGGGGCGACCTGGTGTCGCCCCGATCTCCACGCATCCCCCGCAGGCGTTCGACGATACGCTGCACACGACGCGGTCTACGCCATCGCACTCCCAGAGGCCGTCGCACGCGCCGCAAGCCGTCCCCGGCTCTCCGACCAGCGGCGCGCAGCCACCACAGCCGTTGGATCCGGCGGGCGACGCGTCCGCGCACGCGAGTCGGTCGGGTCCGGCACAGATCTGGCGTCCGGTTCCACAGGCGCCGCACGGGTCTCCGGGGCGCGCGCCGAGGTTCGCGTGGCCTCCGCAGCCGTTCAGCCCACCGGCGACGCACCAGGCCCCGCCGGAGCCGCTACAAGTCCACGTACCGATCTCGCCGCTCTCGGTGGTGCAGATGTGTCCCGGCTTCGCGGTCGGAGCACCGCAACCTCCACAGCCGTTGGTCGTAGAGGCCCCCAGGCAGTCGGCAGTTCCGTCCTGGTTGCAGTGCCAGACGCCGCTGCCGCATGGCCCGCACGACGAGCCGGGTTCGTCGACGAGCGCGAAGCAGCCCCCACACGCGTTGGGCAGGTGCGCCTGTTCCTGGCAACGGACGGCGTCGGTTCCGTCGCACACCAGCGTTCCGCAGCCGCCGTCCCCACAAGGCCCTCCCGGGTCCGCCGCCCTGTCGGCGAACACGAGCGGTCGCCAACCGCCGCACCCGTTGATCTCCGACAAGTCGACGACGAACGGGGCGTCCGGCGTGTCGTCGTCGTCGGCATCGGCGTCGCCGTCGTCGCTGTTGGTGTCCCCGGCGGAGTCTTCGCCGTCCGACACGTCGCCGTCGGCGGCATCGACCGGTCCGCCGTCGCCGTCTGCTCCGTCGTGCGGGGAACCGTCGCCGTTGTCCGAATCGGGCGGCGTCTCATCGCCGTCGTCGGGGTCCGCGTCCGTGTCGCCGGTGTCGCGTGCACGCTCGTCGTTGGCGTCCGTTGCGTCCGTTGCGTCCGTTGCGTCGGTTGCGTCCGAGAGGCCGACATCCGGCGACGTGCTGTCGTGCGGGGTGTCGGCACCCGCGATGTCGGAGATCGATCCCGCGTCGACCTCTGCTCCGTCCGGCGGGTCGCCGTCGGGAACGTCGATCCCCGACGGCGACGCGCACCCCGGCAACAGCCAGAGCCCGAGGATGATCGCCAAGCGCCGAGGACCACGCGTCGGTGGGCCGCTCGGACGAAGGTGCCCGGGCCGGGTCGCTCGGTGACCGGTGTGTGCAGCGGGGAGGGGGCGAGGCACGGTGACGGGATGCCGCAGGGTTCACAGTACCGTAGCGCGGCGGAGAGCCGCGTGCCAGCGCTGATCGGGAGCCGCTGCCGACCGCCGGATGGGCAGCCCTCCCGTCGAACCTCTCCCTCGGACACAGACCGCCATGTGCACCGGGGCATTCGGTCGGTGACCGGACGCCGCGTTCAGGAGAGGGCTCCGCCGTGAGCCTCCTGCGCGAACACGAAGGCGATCTCGACTATCGCCGTCCCCGGTGTCTCCTGGTACATTGCGAAAATGGTCAGCCGAGCGTCGATACTCTGGCTCGTCGGACTCCTCGCGGTCGCGTGCACATCGCCGGGACCGGAGGGGTCGGGTACGACCGACAGCGCGACGGACGTCGCCTCGGACTCCGGGGCCGGCGTCGCCGACGCCGGGACGGAGACGAGCGCGGATGCGCCGGACGCCGGTGACGAGGACGCTCCGGACACTGACGACGAGGACGCTCCGGACGCCGGTGACGAGGACGCTCCGGACACTGACGACGAGGACGCACCGGACGCCGGTGACGAGGACGCTCCCGAGGGCGACGTGTCCGACGAGGACGCACCGGACGCCGGTGACGAGGACGCTCCCGAGGGCGACGTGTCCGACGAGGACGCACCGGACGCCGGTGACGAGGACGCTCCCGAGGGCGACGTGTCC
>CAZFPM010000044.1:19353-29627 GCA_964520965.1 uncultured Myxococcales bacterium | reverse complement strand
AGCTGACGAAGCTGACGAAGCTGACGAAGCTGACGAAGCTGACGAAGCTGACGAAACCGTCGAAGCCGACGAAGTCGACGAAGCTGACGAAGCTGACGAAGCTGACGAAGCTGACGAAGCTGACGAAGCCGAGGAGCCAGAAGCAGACGACGTTGTCGAACCGGAAGAGACGGAAGCGGCCGTAACGGCCGAGGCCGACGAACCCGAAGTCGACGAGACGAACGAAGCAGACGAGCCAGAAGCAGACGGACCCGAGGCCGAAGAGACGGACGAAGCACACGAAACGGACGAAGCTGACGAGACCGTCGCCGCTGACGACGCTGACCAATCAGCCGAAGAGCCGGAGCAGGTAGTCGCGGCTGGGGCCAGCGACGACGCGGCCGAGGACGCGGAGCTGGAGCCGCGCCTGTTTTCCGGGGATTTCGACACCCTCTCCGACGACGACCTGCTGGCCGTGGAGCACGAGATCGCCGAGGCCACCTCCGAGGCGAAGCCGCCGCCTGTTCCGTCGACGCCTCCCGCGGTGAAGGAAGCCGAGGCTGATGCGGCCGACGCTTCTGAAGCGGAGGCAACGACTGACGACCGACCCGAGGTCGAAACCGACGCGGGCCAGGAGCCCGAGATAGAGGCGGCCGACGCTGTCGACGCCGAAGCCAAGGCCGCGTCGGACGACGACGACGCGGAGGCGGAAGCGGAGGACGCAGGTACAGATCGTCCCGCGTCGCCCATCTCCCTCGGCCGTCCCATCAGCGCGACCGCCGTGACCGAGGAGTTCCCGGTCGACGCGCTGGCCATGACCGACCCCGGCGAGACGCCAGTGCCCGGACAGGGGGGCGGCGACCGGGCGAAGGGAGCGACCGGGGTACCAGGCTCGGGTCTGTCAGTGGGGCAGCCCGAGCAGGTCAGCGCGACCGCCGTCACCGACGAGTTCGTACCCGACACCGAGACCCTCGACACTTTGACGGGCGCGGCCGGGGAGCGCGACGTCGAGGCGGAGATGGAGGAGATTCTCCGCTCGTACTACGGAGACGCCGCGGCCCCCGAGCCGCACGAGTTCGACGAGCGGACTCCGTCGATGCTCAAGCGCGCCGAACACAACCTCGGCGACGACAAGAGCGCGAGCGTAGACGACCTCGTCGAAGACTACCTGAGCGTGCACAACGTCGTCGACTCCGAGTCAGCGCGGCGGCGAACGGTGCTGAGCGAGTACGTCGCCGAGACGGGATCCATGCCGACGCTCGACATGGAGGATCCGACGGGAGAGGTCTCGTCTCGCGCGGCAGTGTCGTTGTTGCGCGACTACTTCCCAGACTCCGGCCAGATCGTCCAGCGGGGCGGTGAGAGCTCCCAGGCGGCGGTCCCGCGCGACGGGGAGTCCGGCCCGGTGACGCCGGCCAAGCCGCAACAGCTCGACACGCTGGTCGATGGTCTCCCCAACGCCGAGACACTGCTCCGGCAATACCTCGGCGAATCGGAGGCCGGCGATGATGACCGCGCGCTGAATCCCGCCGCCGAGGAACTTCTGCGGGCCTACCTCAAAGACGAGGGCGCGTCTCGGAAGAAGGCCCACCGCCCCCGACGGCGGCGACGGACCATGCCCGTGCGTCATATCCCACCGCCGAGCAAGCCCAAGTTGCGCACCGAGGGGCTTTCCACCGAAGAACTGCTCGAGCTCTACCTGTCGGACGACGACAGCTTGGACGCGGCCGACCGACCGGGCGGGCCGGACGCCGCGGGCACGACCCACGGCTCCGGGTCCGAGTCGGGCGCCGGCCTGATTTCGACCGCTGGGGCCGACCTGGATCTGTCCCCATCCTCTGGCGAGTTGGGCCTCGCCGACACCCTCGACCGACCGTCACCCTATCCGGACGATCAACGCCTCGAGGACGCCGCTGACCTGCTGCGCGACGACGCGACACCGGACGTCTCGGCACCGGTCGAGCCAACTCGTGAGGTCGACGACGCTGCGACGCCCTCCCTGGGCGCCCCGGCCGGCGGCGACGACGCTGCGCGCGCGCGGGCCGGCGAGGACGATGCGCTCCTGGTGTTGAGCGACGAGCTGACCGACGACGGCGAGTTCGCGGCCGAGTTCGACCATCAGCAAGCCGCGCTTGCCGAGCCTGGCGCGGAGTCCCCTACCGACGACCCGTTCGCGCACCTCGGCGCCGACGATCCGTTCTTCGCTGGGATCCCGGATGACAACGCGCCGCTGGCGCTGATGCCCAAGTCGCCCGAGGAGCAGGCTCCGATGACTGTCGAGGTCTCGGAGGAGCACGCGCACGACGTGCTGAAAGACTACCTGCGGCGACCGCCGGTGCGACAAGACGTACCACCGACCGAGTCGACGACGGACGGAGAAGCGGAGGACGCACCCGCGCCGCCGATCGAAGAGCGAGTCCCGCCGCCGCCGGATCCCAGCGAAGCCACCCGCGAGGTGGGCTCATCCGAAGCCGACGCTCTGTTGGAGCGGTTCGTCAAGCCGAAGCGCTCCGGGTCCCCCGCGCCCAGCCGACCGGAGACGCCGGAGACGCCGGAGACGCCGGAGACGAACGCACACACGCGCGAGATCGGCCAACAGCAGGCAGACGACATGCTCGATCGCTACCGGAAGAAGCCGGACGAAGACTGAGCGTCGCCGCTGGTCAGCCCTCTATCGGTCGCCGAACTGGAACGAGGCGACGAACTCGTCGATCTCCGCCATGCGCGGGTCGACGGCAGCCGACGGACCGGTGCACTTCACGAAGTACGGTGCCGGGGCGACGTCGAAGATCGCGGCGACGAGCGTATGATCGGCGAGCCGGACCGTGGGTCCGGTCATCGGAGGGTCTTGGGTGACGAACGTGCCAGCGACCTTCACGAGGCTCACGTCGACGCCGTCGACGACCGCTTGCGAGCGCTCGGCGCGCTCGGTGCTCGGGACTCCGTCGGGCTGCTCGAACTGTCCGATCCAGCGGAGGATGTTGGCCTCGATCCCGCCGCCGCCACCGGGAAAATGAAAGAGCGCGCACTCCACCTCGCCGCCCCCGGCTCCGGCGGCCCATTGACCGACGCGCATCGAGCTCGCGGGCGGTACGTCGCGCCAACCATCGGGGGCGGTCCAGGTGGCGCCGCTGCCTGCGGCGCCCGCACCACGAGCGCCGGCCACGGGTCTTTGCGGCGCACCGTCCCCCCGACCATGGGGGGCCGCGGCGTGCGGGTCGGTCGCCCGGTTCGCAACGCTCCGCGGCGGTGCCGTCCAGCCTTCGAGCGGCCCCGCCTCGACGACGATCGGGTCGCTCTCTCGCGGGATCTCTGCCAGGGTGTCGGGGACCGGTTCGCAGGCCGAGCCGCCGAGTGCGATGCCGAAGAAGATGGCGCCGAAGCGCGGGAGACTGCGAGACGTCCTGGCAGGGGATCTCACGTGACTTCGACTCCTGGGATGCGCCGGACGTGTTCCTTGAACCGGGTGACGGCGTCTTCGACCTCGTCGGTGGCCGTGCTGTCGTAGGCGAGTCGAATCGTCTCGACCCGCAGCTCCATCGTCGTTCCGGTGCGGTTGAGGAACTCCAGCACCTCTTGGCAGGTCTGGAAGCGATCTGCCGGGTGCTTCTGCATGCACCGAACGATGAAGGCGTTCAAGTCCGCCGGGATGTGGGGGAGGATCGAGCGCGGCTCGGGAACCGGGGCTTCGACGTGCTTGCGCTGCACTTCGGACTTCGACCGACCGCTGTACGGGCGCTGTCCGGTCAACATCTCGAAGGCGAGGACCCCAAGGTTGTAGACGTCGGTCCGCAGGTCGAGCGAGGTGCCGCGCGCTTGCTCCGGCGACATGTAGTAGGGCGTGCCGAGGACGATGTCCTCGTCCTCCTCGAGCTGCTGCTCCAGCCGGGTGACCTTGGCGAGCCCGAAGTCCATGAGGCGAATCTGACCCTGGGTGTCGATGTTGACGTTCGACGGCTTCACGTCGCGGTGAACGACTCCCTTCGAGTGGGCGTAGTCGAGTGCGCTGGCGACCTGTCGGAGGATGGCGCGGGTTTCGCGCGAGTCCATACGCCGCCGGGAGATGATGTCGGAGAGGTCTTCTCCGCCGAGCAGCTCCATCACGATGAAGAAGGTCGCGTAGGCCTCCTCCATGTCATAGACCTGCACGATGTTCCGATGGTCGAGCGAGGCGATGATCTTCCCCTCGTTGCGGAACCGTTCGGCGAAGTTCCGGCGGTAGATCAGCGCGTGGGAGAGCATCTTGACCGCCACCGGACGGTCGAGCTCGGGGTGCCGGCCCTCGAACACGATGGACATGCCGCCGCGGCCGATTCGACGCACCAGCTCGTACTTCCCCACCCGCCTGATTCCGCCCTGCTCCATCAGGCGCTCGCCGAGCACCTCGGTCAGGAACCCGGCGACGGCCGTGTTCTCGGCGACGAGATCGAGCACCGCGAGGCGTGGGATGCGGACGAGTACGCAGGGTTCGCTGGCAAACACGTCGGCCGAGCGCGGAGCGTCGGTGAGGACGGCCATCTCGCCGAAGAAGTGCCCGGAGGGGAGCTGGGCCTGGAAGCGAGTCATCCCGTCGGCGTGCTCGACCGGGACCGCCGCCTGACCGGCCACGATCACGTACATCGAGTCGCCAGGCTCTCCCTTCGTGATGATGCGCGAACCTGCCGAATGTTGCTCGATGTCGACCTTGGCGGCGAGACGCTTCAACGCCCCGGGGCTCAACGTGTCGAACGGCTCGACGGTCGCGAGGAACTCCGTGATCTTCATCTATCTCCCACGTCGGCAGCGACGCTATCACACGTCGCTGTGGCCCGCACTCCCACTGGGCAACGGCGCGCGGTACGACGACGGCGGGCCCTTGCTTCACCGGGTCGGTCCATCCATTGTAGCGCAGCTCACAACCGGAGTGACCCCCGAAAATGGGCCTGATCGAACGGTCATACAACCTGCTGCTCGCTCACCGGCTCGCCGCCCTGCTCGTCGCCGTCGGGATCGCCGCGTCCCTCGCCTCGTTCGCGAGCTTCGAGATCGACACATCGCTGGAGATCTGGTTCCTCGAGGACGACCCGGACGTCATGACGTACGACGCCTACGTCGAACGCTTCGAGACCGACGAGTTCATCGCGATCGCCCTCGTCGCCGAGGACGTCTTCGAACCCGAGACACTCGACGATGTCGTCACCCTGAGCGAACGCCTCGGCGAAGAGCTGCCGCACGTCGTCCGGGTCTCGAGCCTGGCGAACGCCGAGACGATCCGGCTCGATGGTGACACCCTCCGCGTCGAGCGGGTGCTCGACGGCGTGCCGACCGACCCGGAGGCGCTCGAAGCGCTCCGCGAACGTGTGCACGGAGACCGGATGCTCGCCGATCTGGTCTCCGAGGCCGACGACGCGATCCTGGTACTGGTCGAGCACCGGCCGTTCGACGATCTGCAGGAGAAGGGGGACTTCGCGACCGCCGCCCGCCGAATCGCGGAGTCGGTACGTGGCGACGCCTACCGGGCGGCCGGGAACGCCTTCGTCGATGAAGCCACGCAGGCCTACACCAAGAGAGACCTGGCCGTGATCGCCCCGGCCACGGGCGTGATGATCCTGCTGATCACCTTCGTCCTGTTCCGGAACGTGTGGTGCACGATCGTCCCCACCGTCGTCATCGGCCTGACCCTGGCCAGCGCGATCGGTCTCGCGGGCATCTTGGGCGTGAAGCTCAACATCATCACGACGATCGTGATCCCGCTGGCGATGGCGGTGGGCGTTGCGGACACCGTCCACATCATCGCCGCGTACCGCGAGCGGCTCGAACACGGCCTCGACCAGCACGAGGCCATGCGGAGCGCGTGGATCGAGCTCCTCTTCCCCTGCGTGATCACGACTGCCACGACCGCCGCCGGACTGGCCTCGCTCGTCGCAGCCAACCTCACACCGATCCGCCAGTTCGGGTGGATGGGCGCGGCGACGGTCATCTTCGCCCTCTTCTACACGTTGATCCTGATCCCGGTGATCTTCTCCTGGGTTCCCCCCCCGATGCCCGCTCGCCGGCGGGACAACCCCCTGATGACGCGGGTGTTGGGAGGCGTCGCCGACTTCGCGTGGGGACGCAACCGGGCGGTCCTCGCGATGACCGCAGCGCTCGTGGTCCTGTCTGCGATCGGGACCACGAGGCTCGTCGTCGGCGCTGACTTCGCTTCGTACTTCCGCAACAGCGACCCCGTGTTCCTGGACGTCCAGTACATCGACCGGCACCTCGGTGGAACGGGCGGCGTCGACATCATGGTCGACGCCGACGACGTCCGCGACCCCGCCGTGCTCGGGGCCATGCTGGCGATTCAGGACCGACTCGAGGACAACGCCGCGATCCTGTCCACCGACTCCCCGGCGACACTGGTCCAGACGCTGCACGAGCGATATTTCGGCGACCCCGACCGCTTCCGCGTCCCGGACGAGCTACCCGCGGTGGCCCAGCTGCTGAGCCAGTCCGAGGGCTCGGTGGTCCACGAGAGCCTGATGCTCGTCGACTACAGCGCCGCCCGCGTTCGTGCTCGCGTCCGCTCCTCGGACTACCGGGCACTGGTCGAACAGATGCTCGTGCTCGAGCAGGCGACCGCAGACGCTTTCGACGGCGTCGCAACCGCCAAGGTCACCGGAGTCGGCAAGCTCATCGCCAACCTCGACACCTACATCATCCGCAGTCAGATACGCAGCTTCCTGCTGGCGTTCGCCACCGTCGCCCTGCTCCTCGGCCTCTTCTTCCGCTCCGTGCACGTCGGCGTCTGGGCGCTGGTGCCCAACGCGCTGCCGATCTTGATCGTGCTCGGGGCGATGGGCTGGTTCGGGATCCTGCTCGACGTCGGCACGGTGATGATCGCGTCGATCATGCTCGGATTGATCGTCGACGACACCGTGCACTACCTCGCGCGCTATCGCCTGGAGTTCGCGCGCCTGGGGCATCCGCCGAACGAGGACGAGCGGCGCGGGATGGCGCGGCGCACGGGGGTCGGAACCGGGCGCGCGATCACGACCACGAGCGTGATCCTGGTCTGCGGTTTCTGGATCTCGCTCGCCGCCAGCTTCAAGCCGAGCATCAACTTCGGCATGATGTGCGGCTTCGCGACCATCGCCGCCTTGATCTGCGACCTGGTGGCCCTGCCGGCTGTGATCCGCGCCTGGCCGCTCGATTGGAAACGCGCGCCCCAAGCGGTCGCCCCCGAGGTGCCCCCTGCACGCTGACGCGATCCGCGTACTCTCCTACTGGTTCGGCGACCTGGACTCCGCGGAGTACCCCCGGCAGCGGCCCGAGATCTGGTGGAAGCACGACTCCGACGTCGATGCGTTCATGGCTCGGGAGTTCGGGGACCTGCTCGCGAATCCCGAGCGTCGCGACCCGAGCGCCTGGACCGCAACCGCGCGGGGGCACCTGGCCATCGTCATCGTGCTGGACCAGTTCTCGAGGAACATCCATAGGGGCACGCCGGAGATGTACGCGCTCGACGACGAGGCGGTCGACCTCGTGCTCCGCGGGATCGAAGACGGCATCGACCGCGCGTTGACGCCGACGGAGCGGGTGTTCTTCTACATGCCGCTGATGCACACCGAGAGCATCCCTCTGCAGCGCATGTGCGTGCGCTTCTTCGCCCGCCTGGCCCACGAGACGCCCGGCGAAAAATGGGCCGGGCTGCAGAACAACGTCGGGTACGCCGAGCGACACCGGGAAATCGTCGAGCGTTTCGGCCGGTTCCCCCACCGGAACGAGATCCTGGGTCGCGAGACCACCGAGGAGGAGCGTTTGTTCCTGCTCGGGCCGGGATCCTCGTTCTGAGTCGCCGTCTCGAGACGCGCCGATGAGCGACGACGCGCGCGGCCTGCGCATGGGCGGCGCGACGCGTCGACGGCACGCGTGGCGCCATACCGGCGGTTGCATTGAGGGGGGGCCACACGCTACATTCTGCGCCGTTCGCAGCCCCGCCTCCCCTCGCCGATGCCCCCGTTCCGAACCGCGAGATTCGTCGTCCTGACGCTGCTGGCCTCGCTGGCCTGGGGCGCACCGGCGGCCGCACAGACGACCTTCTACCCCGACCCGAGCAACGCGCTGGAGCGTTTCCACTGGTTCGGAGAAGAGGTGACGTACTCGATCCGAATCCTCGGTACGGACGCCGTCCGCGCCCGATTCTCGGTCGGGTACGTCAGCGAAGACCCGGAGTACGGCCGGGTCCTGCCCTTCGAGATCGTCGGGACGACCGTCGGTTTCTTCGACACGATCTACCACATCGACAATCGCAGTATCACGCTGCTGGGCGTGCCGAATCTGCTGCCGATCTACACCGACAGCGACTTCAACGAGCGCGACTACGTCACCCGCCTCGTCATCAACTACGACCGGGCGAGTTATGGGCATTCGGTGTTGCGGATCCAGCCGGACGAGCCCAATCGGACCGAGGAGACGATCGTTCCGTTCGAGCTCTACGACGACGTCGCCATGATCTTCGACTTCCGCGGCCGGGATCTCGCGGTCGGCAACTCGTACGTCTACTACACCCACGACGGCGACGAGTTCAGTCGCTTCACGATCAGTGTGACCGGCGTGGAGGAGATCTACACCGAGTTCGGCTACATCGAGTCCTTTGTCGTGTCGTGGGTCGCCGAGCCGCTGGAGACCGCGCCGGCGCTCGTATTCGGCGGGCCTTCGCCGCCCACGTTCCGCGCCACCGACGAGCCGTACGAGGTGGCGATCAGCTACACCGCGGCCGATGAGGGCCGCCTCCTGATCGGGACCGACATCCCCACGGACATCGGCCTGATGACGATCCGGGCCGTCGAATGGGTCCCGCCGAACCCGGATTACGCTCCGCCGGTCGCCGCCGACGCCGGAGTCCCGCGATGACACGCCCGATCCTGTTGACGCTCGCCGTGCTCGTGCTGTGCGGCTGTGGCGGCCCGGAGGCCCCGAGTGCCGATCAGCTTCGAGCGGCCCGTGCCTTCACCGGTTCGACGGACGAGCTCGAAGACCGAGCGGCTGCGCTGACCGAGGCGTTGACCGAAGCGGTCACGGCTCCCGCGTCGACCGACGACGAGGTGGTCGAACGGGTCCGGAACTGGCTGACCGAACATGCCGAAGAGCTCGACCGGATTGCCGCGGCGGTGCGCGCACCGGCGGAGAGTCTCGAGCCCCATGCGCGCCGGTTCTACGAGGAGAGCCTCGCCGAGCGAATGGCCGGGCCGACCTGGGCGTGGGCCGACGCGGTCCGCAACTTCCGGGCGACCCACCCGGAGACGGCGGTTGCACTCGACGAGGTTCTCGGAGACGTCTGGGTGCCACCCGTCGACGAAGAGGAATGACGCGCATGTAGACCCGGTCGGTCGACGCCGGGCGGTTGAGTGCCCATGATCTGATGTCGGACGGCGCCTTAGGGTTTGGCGCAACGTATCCGGGCTGGTAAACTCCCCGCGATATGAATTCCTACCGAATCCCGTGTCTCTTCGTCGCTTTGCTGACGTCTGTGGCTCTGGCCGGGCCGTCGACGACGGCTCGCGCGGCCGAGGTATCGGGGCTGATCGTCGCCGAAGACGGTAGCCCGCTGGACGCGATCGAGGTCCGTCTGTGGCGGGATGACTCCGGAAAGGGGCATTCGATCGTCTTCACGGCGCTGACCGCAGCCGACGGACTCTACGCATTCACCGAAGTTCCCGCCGGGATCTACCTGCTCGACGCCCGCATGGGTCCCGGGCGGTCCGGGAACCTCGGCGATCTCTGGTACGACGTCGCCGAGCCCTTCGGGAACGGACTCCTGGCCAGCGTGGCCGACGAGCTCGATCTGGCCGACGACACCGTGCTGACCGGAATGGACTTCACGCTGCCGCTCTACGGCGGCTTCGACGGCCGGATCATCGGCAGCGATCGTCCCCTGGTGGGGGTTCTGGTGCGCGCGGAGCGCACCTCGATGCCGCAATACCACCACAACGACTTCTCGGACGAGCCACGCAGCGGTCCGGACACCGAGCCGGCCGGCCAGTTCTTCTTCCGGGGCCTGTTCCCGGCCGACGACTACCGGTTGATGGTCTACGACCCCAACGCCAACTTCGAGACGACGATCGTGCCCGGCCCCTGGGCGGTGACCGCCGACGCGGTGGGTGACATCGGCGACTCGACGGTACCCCCGATGGGGGTCGACCCCTTCGAGCCCAACGACTCCCCCCGCGAGGCCGGGGCCGACCGGGTGGACTCCGAGCTCTTCCGACTGGAGCCGCCGGAGGCTTGGATCGCGACCGGCGCGATCATCGGTCCGCGCAACGCGGACGTCGACT
>CAZFPM010000044.1:18944-19343 GCA_964520965.1 uncultured Myxococcales bacterium | reverse complement strand
GTTCTGCTTCGAGGCCGTCGCTCACGACCGCTTCCTGGTGGCGACCGGCACTGACCTCGAGCTGCCCGGCGAGGTTCGCGAACACCCCAACGTCGACCCCGTGCTGGCGTTCTTCACCGGCGACGGTAGCACCATGCTCGTCACCGACGACGACGGGGCGGGCGACTCGTTGAACGCGGTGCTCGACACCGGAGATATCGCCGAGGCTGGCCGTTACTGCGTGGTCGTGTCGACCTTCGGCGACACCGAGTTCTCGGGCGCGGGACAGCAATCTGCCGGCCGGTATCAGCTGATCATCGAGCTGGGCAACCGCGTGCCGTGGATGGAGGCCTTCGTCGCCGGCGCTCCGGCACCCGTGCCGCCGGGACGGGCGATCGTCGCCGAGGGCGGGACGTTCCG
>CAZFPM010000044.1:14601-18934 GCA_964520965.1 uncultured Myxococcales bacterium | reverse complement strand
CGGAGACCCGGACGGTGACGAGGTCGCTTTCGACGCATTCCTCGTCGACAACACCGGCGCCGAGGTCGAGGGCGGAGTCGTCGAATTCGGTGAAGACGCGGGCTCGTTCGAGTGGCCCGTCGGCGAGCGCGCCGCCGAGCTCAGCCCCTACGAACTGACCATGCAGGTGTCGGACAGGGAGTTCGTCGTCACCTCCCGGGTCGTCATCGACACGCGGGCGGTGAACCTGCCGCCGGAGACTCCCCTGCTCGTCGCCCCGGACGACGGAACGAGCGTGGCCACCGCGACCCCGGAGCTCGTCGTCGAGAACGCGTTCGACCCGGACGGCGACGCGCTGACCTACGACTTCGAGGTGCACTACGGCGACCCCTCCGCGGCGCCGGACGAGGTCGGCATCGTCGACGAAGACCCGTCCGGGCAGACGGCATTCGTCGTCTCGCCGATCGGCGAGAACCAGCCCGTTTCATGGCGCGCCCGTGCGCGTGACGGTGCCCTCGACGGCGGGACGAGCGCGTGGTCCGACTACTGGACCTTCACGGTCAACGTCGACAACGAACCGCCACTCGCGCCGATCCTGATCAAGCCCGAAGAAGGAGAGGTCGTCATCGATCGCACCCCCGTGCTCGCGGCGACGAACACCGAAGACCCCGACCGCGATCGGGTCTTCCTCCGCTTCGAGATCGCGACCACCCGGGAATTCACGGAGATCATCCGCGACAGCGGCCCGGTGGCCCAATCCGAGGTAGGCAGCCGCACCAACTGGGGTGTGGAAGACCCGCTCGAGTGGGGAGCGACGTACTTCGCGCGCGTGCGCAGCGAAGACCCCTTCGAAGCCGCCAGCGCGTACTCGAATATCCACGGCTTCCAGATCAAGCCGAACCAGGAGCCAGAAGACCCGGGCCTCGGCGGCATATTCGCCGAGTCCTGCGAGGGCGTGGTGATCACCGACGAGCTCCCGACGGCGATCATCGTGCCGCCGATCATCGACCCGGAGGCCGAGGAGGTCACGATCGAGGTCGAACTCTGGGATGCAGACGCGGACTTCGAGGCCGGCATGCCGCTGTTCGCGGACACGACGTTCCAGCCGCCAGGTCACGAAGAGGACCACGTCTTCGAATTGCCGCCCGACATCCTCGTCGAGAACGGTCACTATGTCGTTCGGGTCCGGGCCAGCGACGGCGAGGAGGACACGGGTTGGCACGAGTGTGACTTCTGGATCGACTTCGAGAACTCCGCGCCGATCGGCCTCGAGATCATCTCGCCCGAAGACGGAACGATCGTCCCGGCCGATGCCCTCGACCTCGAAGTGGTCGTCAGCAATGCGAGCGATCCGGACGGGGAGCACGACGACATCGTGGTCGCGTGGTGCGCCAGCGCCGCCGATGACGACACGTGCCCGGCCGATCCGAACGGGTGGGCCTCGGTAGACCAGACCGGCGGTCCGAGCGGCCAGACACCGTTCTACGTCGAGGGCCTCGTTCCCGGGCTGATGCTGACGATCCGCGCCTGCGCCCTCGACGCCCGCGGGCTCTGGGGCTCCATCGACTCGATCACGGTCACCGTCGAGTCGAAGCGGTCGTCGGAGACACCGTCGCTGTGCACTTGCGACGTGCGGGCCGATTCCGGACGACCCGGGTATGTGCCGGGCATGGCGCTCCTGGTCGGCCTCGTTCTCGCCGGGGTGCGCCGCCGACGCTGATCGACGCCCGGGGTTGCCGGTCGCGGCGACTTGTCGGCGGTCGCGCGTCGCGGAATCGACCGGTGAGACGCGACGACGCGACGACTGAATTCTATGCTGGTTCCCCATCGGGTCCATGGCTAGGATGGCGGGGCTTCCTCCAACTGCACCGGTGCCGTCATGACCTCCCGAGTTGTTGCGCTGATCGGTGCGCTCGCCCTGGTGACGAGCGCAGTCTGGACCCTGACCCCCAGCACGGCATGGGCCTGCGGCGGGTTCTTCTGCTCACAGATCCCCGTGGACCAGACGGGCGAGAACATCCTGTTCGCGGTCGAGGACGGGACGATCGAGGCCCACATCACGATCCAATACGAGGGTGAGGCCGACGACTTCGCGTGGATCGTGCCGGTGTCGGCGCGGCCCGAGGTCGGCGTGTCGAGCGATGTCATCTTCGCCACGCTCGAACGGATCGTGGGGCCGCAGTTCGTGCTCCGTTGGGAGTACCTGGGAGATTGCATCTTCCCACCGATGGCCGAAGACGACGCGGATTTCGCCGGCTCGGCCGGCGGGGATCCCGAGGAGGGCGACGGCGGGGTCACCGTGGTCGAGCAGTCCTCGGTCGGACCGTTCGACTTCGCCGTCCTGCAGGCGGATGCCGTCGAGCCGCTCTTCGACTGGCTCCAGGCCAACGACTACGACATCCCCGACGACGTCATGCCCTTCGTGGAGCCCTACGTCGAGATGGAGGGAGACGTCCATTTCGTCGCGTTCCGTCTGTCGAAGGACCGTGAGACCGGCGACATCCAGCCCATCACGCTGCGTTATGACGCGACGAAGCCGATGATCCCGATCCAACTCACGGCGATCGCCACGCAGCCCGACCTCGGGGTGACCGTGCATGTGCTCGGCGATGCGCGGTCCGTGCCCGAGAACTACCTGCACGTGCACATCAACGACGCCCGCATCGACTGGCTCTCCGGCGGCTCGAACTACGACGAGCTGGTGACACTGGCGATGGACGAGGCCGGCGGCCAGGGGTTCACGACCGAGTACGCCGGCGAGTCGTCGGTGATGGCGGAGATGCTCTACCGCGAGGGGCAGTACGACCTCGATGCCCTGGCCGCGATCACCGATCCGGTGGCGTTCTTCGATGAGATGCGGCGCCAGGGATTCGCGGCAAACGATCAGCTCCTCGGGTTGCTGCAGGCGTTCATCCCCTTCCCAGAGGAGCTCGCCGACGAGGGTCTGCGGCCGCAGGACTTCTACAACTGCTTGGAGTGCTATCGGGAGCATCTCGACCCGGAGTCCTTCGACTCGGCCGGATTCGCACAGGCGCTCGAGGACGCGATCATCGCTCCCTTGATCCACGCGCAGGATCTCTTCGATCGGATCCCGTACCTGACCCGCCTCTACACGACGCTCTCGGCCGAGGAGATGACCCTCGATCCGATCTTCGCGTTCAACCCGGACCTCGCCGACGTCTCCAACATCCACGAGGCGACCGCGATCGTCGATTGCTCCGACGGCGGCGACCCCTACGACCGTCCCGTCGTAATCCGGCTGACCGACGGACGGGAGTACGTGATCGAGGGCGGAGCCGGGGCCGGCGCGGTCGACGACTTCGACGGAATGCCAGCGGCGGAGTCCATCGAGGAGACCGGCGCCACCGGAGACCCGGTCACCGTCGCCGACAACACCGAGGACATCAACAGCGTGTTGGTCGCCCACAACGACGGAGCCGGATTCGTGCCGACCGAGCCGATCCCCCTCGCCGACGACGTGGTCGCCTCGGGCGGCTCCGGCCGATCGAGAATCTGTGCCGTATCCCCCGGCCGGGTGCCCTGGCCCGTAGGCGCGGTCTTCGTCCTCAGTCTGTTGCGGTTCCGCCGGCGGGGATGAAGGCTGCGACGATCGCGACCGCGGCGTTCGTCGCCGCGATGACCCCGGCGCTCGCGTGGGCCGGTCCGTGGCTGCACGATGCCGGAAACGGCTACCTGGAGCTGGGGACGACCTTCTTCTCCGCTGACGACGGGGTGCGGGACGGCGTGGCGACCGGCCTGGCCTATCGGTCGGTCACCGTCGGGACCTACGCCGAGATCGGTCTTCCCGGCCACCTCCAGCTCACGTTGGCTGCTCCTTGGGTGGCGGCGACCCACACGTCTGCGTCCGGGGTGGTCTACCGCAATCGGTCGCTCGGGGACACGCGGCTCGCCCTGGACTTCGCGCCGACCCGACGCCTCCCCTTCGCTGTCGGCGTCGAGGTCAAGGCGCCGTTGTACCGAGATCCGTTCGAGCAGAGCTCGGCCGACGGCATCGACGACGACGTCTTCGATCCGGTGAAGTTCCCATCGGTCGGCAGCAACGGGTGGGACGTGACCCCACGAGTACAACTCGGCCACTCGTTCTACCCGGTCCCGATGTGGACCCAGATCGAGCTCGGGTATCGGGTCAGCGGCTGCCAGGAGCACGGGTCTCCCTGCCGGGACTACCGCGATGGTGCGCTCGTCTCCGGCAGCATCGGTGGATTCGTCTGGCGCCAACACCTCGCGCTGGAGGGGTACGCGAAGGCGTTCGTCCCCGTCCAGGCGGAGACTGCCCGGACGGCGCCGACGGAGCAGTTCGCCGACCCGGTCAGGAAGCACGTCACCTTCGTCG
>CAZFPM010000044.1:0-14591 GCA_964520965.1 uncultured Myxococcales bacterium | reverse complement strand
CGGAGCAGTTCGTCTACGTCCGCGGCAAAGTGACGGGCGGAGACCTGCCCGGTCTGCCCGACCTTGCAATCACGCTGGGCGTCGGTGGCATCGTACACGCAGTCGGGACGGAGCGCGGCCGCGACGTCTCGGTGTCTCTCAGCTACAGGTTCTGACGTGCGTATCCACATTCCCAAGCCCTGGGCATTGCCGGAGCGCGAGGTCACCCCTCAATCGATCTACCGCAGCCGCCGCGAGGTGCTCCGCAGCCTCGGACTGGGCGCGCTGTCGGCGGCGTCGGTGGGCGTCGGCGGCTGCGGCCTCTCCGTAGAGAGGTTCGATCTCGGGGGCGAAGGCCGGGTGGTGACCTCGCTTGCCGACATGCTCCCGGCGCCCGCGAACGACGCGTTCGACGTTCCGGAGCGGCCCCTGACCGCGTACGAGGCGGCAACCCGATACAACAACTACTACGAGTTCACGACCCGCAAAGACAGCGTCTGGCAGCTCGTCGGCGGATTCGAGGTCGAGCCCTGGACCGTCGAGATCGGCGGCCTCGTCCACTCGCCGATGACACTGTCCTTCGAGGACCTGCTGTCGCGGGTCGACCTCGAGGAGCGCATCTACCGGTTCCGGTGCGTCGAGCGCTGGGCGATGACGGTGCCCTGGACCGGATTCCCCCTGTCTGCGCTCATCGCGATGGCCGACCCGATGTCGAGCGCCCGCTACGTCGCGATGGAGACGGTGGCACGCCCGAGCCAGCAACCCGGACTGGAGGATCTGCCGCACTTCCCCTGGCCCTATTTCGAAGCGTTGCGCCTGGACGAAGCCCTCAACGACCTGGCGTTCATGGTGGTCGGGATCTACGGCGAGCCGCTTCCGGTCCAGAACGGGGCCCCTCTGCGCCTCGCCGTGCCCTGGAAGTATGGCTACAAGAGCACCAAGGCGATCGTGCGGATCACCCTCGTCGAAGAACAGCCGCCGACGTTCTGGAACACACGCAACGCCCGCGAGTACGGGTTCTTCTCGAACGTGAACCCGGAGCAGCCGCACCCGCGCTGGTCGCAAGCCGAGGAGTGGTTGATTCCCGACGCCGACGAGCGGCGCCCCACCCTGCTCTACAATGGGTACGCCGATCTGGTCGCCGATCTCTACGCGGGCGAGGAGCACTGAGCGGGCG
Source organism: uncultured Myxococcales bacterium (assembly GCA_964520965.1). Taxonomy (GTDB): domain Bacteria; phylum Myxococcota_A; class Bradymonadia; order REDH01; family REDH01; genus CAZFPM01. The sequence goes on along the minus strand of CAZFPM010000044.1, from coordinate 13,435 downwards.
CGGCGCGGTCCGGCGCTGGACATTCACGCCACACCCGCTAATGGGGTTGAGCCCCGCACCCCGAGCCTCCCCGGGCCGATGTTCCACCGTACCGACGACCTTCGCATTCAGAACCTGCGGCCGCTCCTTCCCCCGGCCATTCTGATCGAGGAGCTACCGCTGACCGAGCACGCCTCCGAGGTGGTGGCGGAAGCCCGCATGGTCGCGACGAACATCCTGCACGGCCACGACGACCGGTTGTTGGCGATCGTGGGCCCCTGCTCGATCCACGACACGCCGACCGCGTTCGAGTACGGCGGCCGCCTGCGAGAGGCGGCTTCGCGATACGCCGATCAGCTCCACGTCATCATGCGGGTCTACTTCGAGAAGCCCCGCACGACGGTCGGCTGGAAGGGCCTGATCAACGACCCCCACCTCGATGGGACCTTCGAGATCAACACCGGGCTGCGGCTCGCGCGGGCGCTCCTGGTGGACCTTGCAGAGATCGGCTTGCCCGCGGGCACTGAGTACCTCGACACGATCAGCCCGCAGTTCATCTCCGACCTCGTGTCCTGGGGCGCGATCGGAGCCCGGACGACAGAGAGCCAGGTGCACCGGGAGCTCGCATCGGGACTGTCGATGCCGGTCGGGTTCAAGAACGGCACCGACGGAAACGTGCGCATCGCGGTGGATGCCATCGGCGCGGCACGGCACCCGCACCACTTCCTCTCCGTGACCAAGCAGGGCATCTCCGCGATCGTCGCCACGGCCGGAAACGACGCGTGCCACATCATCTTGCGTGGTGCCACGAGCGGTCCGAACTACGGCCCGGACCAGGTCGCGACGACTGTGCGCATGCTCGAAGAGGCGGGGCTCGAGCCGGCCGCGCTGATCGACTGCAGCCACGGCAACAGCCAGAAGGACCACACCCGACAGCCGTTGGTGGCGACGGCGGTCGCCGACCAGCTGCGCGCAGGATCACCGCATGTACGCGGCGTGATGATCGAGAGTCACCTCGTCGCCGGCCGCCAGGATCTCACCGTCGGCGCACCGCTGGTGCACGGGCAGAGCATCACCGATGCGTGTGTCGGGTGGGACGACACCGAGCGACTGCTGGCGGAGCTCGCGGAGGCTGTCGAGGCCCGTCGCGCAGCCCGGCGCGCCGTATAGACGCAGCGAGGCCCGAGCCGGAGCCCGGGCCTCGATAGGTCGTGGCGGGGTGTCTGCCGCCGGGTCGCCGATGCTCAGCGCGGCGGCCGCACTCCGCAGTCGTTGCAGTCGCTGCCGTAGTCGCAGATCGAGTACAGCGAGTTCGGGCCGCCGTCGTCGCACTCGTTGTCGTTCGACGTCGAGCACGTATTCGTGCACAGCTGCCCGCCCGCCGGTGCGACCTGCTGGACGGCGCCACCGCCGGCGCGCGGGCCGCAGTCGTTGCAGTCGGTGCCGAGGCTACAGATCGAGTAGAGCGAGCCGGGGCCGCCGTCGTCACACTCGCTGTCGTTCGACGTCGAGCACGTATTCGTGCACAGCTGCCCGCCCGCCGGAGCGACCTGCTGGACGGCGCCACCAGTGGCGCGCGGACCGCAGTCGTTGCAGTCGGTGCCGAGGCCGCAGATCGAGTAGAGCGAGCCGGGGCCGCCGTCGTCGCACTCACCATCGTTCGATGTCGAACAGGTGTTCGTGCACATCGAGCCGCCTGTCGGCGGCGCGGCGCCACCGGCCTGGCGCGGGCCGCAGTCGTTGCAATCGCTGCCGAGGCTGCAGATCGAGTAGAGCGAGCCGGGGCCGCCGTCGTCGCACTCGCCATCGTTGGACGTCGAACAGGTGTTCGTGCACAGCCCACCGCCGCCGGCGACGCGCGGACCGCAGTCGGCGCAGTCGCTGCCGAGATCACAGATCGAGTAGAGCGAGCCGGGACCACCGTCGTCGCACTCGCCGTCAAACGCGGTCGGGCAGGAATTCGTACACTGGGCAGCGGCTTCGGTCGGAGCGGCGAGCAGAAGAGCTGCGCTGGCGATCAGACCGCACGCCAGAATCGGGAATCGCATCTTGTCCTCCAGGGGGGATTGGGTCCGGGGACCGGGAAAAGCGAAAAGGGTGACGCGCCGCGCATCGCGGGGCGTCACCCTTCATGCTCACGGGCGCTGCTGGATGTCAGCGCGCACCGCAGTCGTTGCAATCGCTGCCGAGGTCGCAGATCGAGTAGAGCGAGTTCGGGCCGCCGTCGTCGCACTCGCTGTCGTTCGCCGTCGAACACGTGTTCGTGCACAGCGCACCTGCCGGGGCCGGCGTCGGAGTCGGTGCAGCCGCCTGGCGCGGACCACAGTCGGCGCAGTCGCTGCCGAGGTCGCAGATCGAGTAGAGCGAGTTCGGGCCGCCGTCGTCGCACTCGCTGTCGTTCGACGTCGAGCACGTGTTCGTGCAGAGCGCGCCACCGCGGGCGCCGCAGTCGTTGCAGTCGCTGCCGAGGTCGCAGATCGAGTACAGGGAACCCGGGCCGCCGTCGTCGCACTCGCCATCGTTCGACGTCGCGCACGTGTTCGTGCACTGCGCCGTGGCCGTGGACACCATGCCCAGGGTCATCGCGGCGCCACAGAGGCCTGACAGGATGATGAATCGGATGAGCTTCATGTATACCTCGCTCTCAGGCGGAGCCGCACGGCCCCGCGGGTAGTGGAATACCTGTTCCGTTAGGAACGCCTTTCTGACGCAACACGATGGAGGGTGTTCAACATAGATCGTCCGACTCTGACGGGCCAGAGCTTTCGATCCAGCCGCAGACAGCCTGCTGCGGGCCATCCCTACTCGACGGAAAACGGCCCGATTCGCACCAGCGTTCTGCCCTCTTCGTCACCGTATACGCGGAAAATCCGCCCGTGACGCTCAGCGGGATCCACCCACGCTTCGACGATCACGCCTTCGACGTCGTCCAGATCGCCCGGGGACACCCGCACGTCGTCGGGATCGACCCGAAGGCGATCATCACCTTCGGGGCAGGTCGCCAGGAAGGCGATGCGACCGCGCCAGTCGAATCGCTCCACCTCGTCGGTCGTCACGCACCGGAAGTCATCCCAACGCACGTACGTGCGGTCGAACCGCACGGTCGCGTAGTCCCCGCGCTGTCGAACACCGGCGACCAGGCCGGACACGTGCAAGACCGGCAGCTCGGCTGCGGCTGCACCGTAATCCCGTGGCGCGATGTCCCACGGGATCGGTTCCGCACCCCGGAGGTCGAGGGGCCGGCCGTAGAGCTCCGCGATCTCGGTCTCGCTCAGGCCCTGGGTTCGCGCTGCGTCTGCGGCCGCGAAGGCGGCGGTCTGATCGTCGATGCGTTGTCGTTGGGCTCCGGCGACGGCGTTCAGCAGCGTGCTGCGATCGCGACCGACGGCGAGCAGCGCGAGCTCCACGCGCACGGCCACAGCGTCCCGCCGACTGAGCCACATCTCCACGAGGCGCCCGGTGAGCGGACGGGCGATCGGCCCGGTGATGCATTCGTCGAAAGGCAACCCGGTGCGGGCGAGACACTCGCGCACGTAGTCGTCACGAAGCCCCTCTGCCTCGGCGAGGAGACCATCGCTGACGGCGCCGGCCCGGAGTTCGCGTTCGATCCGCTCGTCCAGCTCCTCGAACGCCACCCGGGTCTGGGCGAAAGTAGACTCCAGCGCATCGAGGTCGGTCGCGATGACCTGCGGCAGCTCGACGTAGAGATCGCGCTGCGCGGGCGACAGCGCCTCCAAGCGCGCCGCGACCTCCGCCTGCGCCTCCGCGTGCGCGTCAACGAACGCGGTCACGATCACCGAATCCGCTCCGCACGCGAGGGCGGCCCCGTGGACCGCATCGGGTTCGGCGGCGTCGGCCAGAATCGACAGTAGCCCCAGCACCGCCGGCTGCGCTGCCGCCGTACAGGTGTCGTCGGACGCGCAGCGCACGGTGGCCACGGCTGCCCCGACCGGGGTTACGCCGTTCTCGAACGCTCCGGAGACGAAGGAGAACCCGAGAGGTGCCTCACCGCCGCAGGCCACGAAGCCGACGTGATCGTCATCCCGGGCGTCCGCTCCGGGCGCGACGTCGATCGCGACCTCCTGACAGGCGGCTTCCAGCGGCGTGACGGTGGGCTCCGTCTCGGCCGGCGCCGGTTGGACCTCGACGCTATATCCCGAGCACGCGACGAAGGCCCAAGTGGCGCAAGCTCCGACGGTCCGCAACAGCATGTTCCTGATCATGTCGGTTACCCGTGGTTCGTAATCGGTCAGCGCCGCGCTAGCTAGCAGCGACGGCGCAATCGAACAAGGCACGCCGTTTCGTAACGGGACCGGACGTGCGCGGTCGCGGCAGTCGAATCCACCCGGTCAGTACGGACTATCGCCGGCTTCGGGCTGGGCGCGACGGAACTCTCCGGGCGTCTGTCCGGTCCATCGGCGAAACGCCCGCGAGAACGCGCTGGGCTCGGAAAACCCGAGCACGAATCCGACCTCCCCGATGCCCATCTCAGGATCGCCGAGGAATCGGATGGCGAAGTCGAGCTTGAGTTCGTCGACGATCTCGTGGAACGACGCGTCATCGTCCTTGAGGCGTCGCTGTAGCGTTCGCGCGCTGACGCCGAGCCGCCTGGCCACGGCGCCGATGCTGGAGTCGCCGGTCGGAATCATCTCGCACAGCACCTGGCGGACGTCGTCGGCAACCGACGTTCCGGGCGGCAGCTGGTCGAGCAGGAGGTTGGCGTGGCGCCGCAGCACGCTGTTGAGGACCGGATCCGCCTTCCTCATCGGCGCGTCGAGGAGCCAGGCCGGCAGCACGATCTCGCTGCGCTGCGCGCCGAACCGCACCGGGCAGCCGAACCGCTCGACGTACTCGGCGACGTCGGCGTCCGTCTCGTGGGCGAACCGGACCACCAGCGGATCCCATTCGGCATCGCAGAGCTCGCGCAGACGGTCGACCAACCCGGCAAAGACGATCTCGACGCAATAGCGTTCGATCCCCGTGCGATCGTCCCAGACGCGATGCGAGACGACGGCCACGTCGCCCTGCACGTCGATCCGGAATTCCACGGCGTCGTGGATCAGTCGAAAGTACCCGATCAGGTGCGTGATGGCCGCGCGAACCGTGGGACTCGTCGCCATCATGTAGTCCACGACGGGCACCGACCCAAAGGGCAGTAGCGCCGCGACCCGAATCGCCAAGGCCGGCTCGCCGAGCCGCTCGTCGACTAGGCTCCAGGCTCGGGCGACCTGCGTTCTGAGGAGACGACCGTCGGGACTCTCCAGCACGCCCTGCGACACGCCTATCTCGTCGAGCAGTGCGGCGACCTCCACGCCCCGCGTCCGCGCGTACGCCACGAGGCCGACGATCCCTTTCACCGTGACGGTGGGGACGCTCGTGTTCGTTCGCTTGAATTCGCCGGACATAGGTGAGGCACGCCCCTCGGTGCGACGAAGCACCGGGGAGGACGAAGTTCTGGGGTATCGGAGATCGGCGATTGTACCGGCTGTCCGTCGGAACGCCACCCCCTAGAGAGACGATCATGAGTCTGGACCGAGCGAGCGCGATCCAGCGGAATCAATGGCAAGGCGAGACGAGGAGGCGTGCTGGTAGCACGTCGACGAGGAGCAACGCCGCCAGTGAATTCGCTGGATTGCGGGCGCGACGGGAGGACTCTTGGTCAGCTCTCTAGACCGCAGTCGGTGCGAACTTCCGGGCTGCATCCCCGTGACTCCGCGCGCCGAATCGACTCGGCCGGCAATCGCACGGAGGCCCTTGACCGGCGCAATGGCGTGCTCTTCGATGCGCGCGACCCGAGCCCCTCGCCGATGACCTCAGCGACCCGACCATCCCGCGCAAAGCGACTCTGGCCATACCTGCAGCGCTACGGGTGGCACTTCACGATCGGTGTCGTCTTCCTCATCGCCACCAACCTGCTGGCGCTGCGAATCCCTCGGCAGATCGGCGCCGCAGTGCAGCTCTTGAGGGGCGCGCACGGATCCGACAGCGCCCTCGATCTCGACCGGGTTCGGCATTTCGGCGTCGTGATCGCCCTCTTGGCGCTCGGCGCGGGCGTCACGCGTGTCCTGAGCAGGATCTTCGTGTTCAACGGCGGACGACAGATCGAGTACGACATCCGGAACGAGGTCTTCGACCACCTCTGCCGCCTCGATGGGGGCTTCTACCAGCAGTGGGCGACCGGCGACCTGGTCAGCCGCACGATCAACGACGTTACGCAGATCCGCCTCCTCTTCGGCGTCGGCATCCTGAACATCGTCAATACGAGCGTCGCCTACGTGATCGTGCTCGTGCTGATGTTCGACCTCAGCACGAAGCTCACGCTCCTCTGTCTCGCGCCCTACCCGTTCGTGCTCTTCACCGTGATCCGGATCACCCGGGCGCTCTACACGCGAACGCGCGCGATGCAGGGACAGTTGTCGGTGCTGAGCGCCGCCGCACAAGAGGCGCTGGCCGGCGCTGTCGTGGTCAAAACCTACGCGATCGAGGACCGCGTCGCCGCGCGATTCCTCGACGAGTCGAATCACTACGTCGATCGCAACATGGACCTGGCCGTCGTCCGCGGCGGCCTGATGCCCTACATGCGCGTCGTCGCCGGCCTCGGGACGTTGATCGCGCTCTGGTTCGGCGGCGCCGCCGTCGTGACGGGCGAGCTGACGTTGGGCGAGTTCGTCGAGTTCTCGGCCTACGTCGTCGGCCTCGCCTGGCCCACGATGGCGCTCGGCTGGGTGCTCTCGGTCTACAACCGAGGAAGCGCGTCGTTCGACCGGACCATGCAGATCCTCGACACCGCGCCGACGATCGTCGGCGGTGAAGGCGACGGGGCCGCAGAAGGCCGGCCCACACACGCGATCGTATTCGACGACGTCCACGTGGTGCACGACGACGGTACCGTCGCCCTGAAGGGCGTCGACCTCGACATAGCCGGGGGCTCCGTCGTGGCGATCGTCGGTCCGACCGGAAGCGGAAAGTCCACGCTCGTCGAACTGATCCCCCGACTCTGCGATCCGACCCGGGGCCAGGTTCGGATCGGCGAGGTCCCGCTGCGCGAGTTGGCGTTGGGCGCGCTGCGCGGTCGGATCGGCTTCGCACCGCAAGAGGGCTTCCTCTTTTCGACCACGCTCCGGGAGAACGTACGGTTCGGGGTCCCGGACGGCGACGAAGGGCTGCCGGTGGAACGAACGTTGCAAGTCTCGCAGCTCGAGGCCGACCTCGTCGCGCTCCCCCACGGCCTCGACACCGTCGTGGGCGAACGCGGGGTGACCCTGTCGGGCGGACAGCGGCAGCGAGCCACGATCGCGCGGGCATTGGGCGGCGACCCGGAGATCCTGATCCTCGACGACGCACTGGCCAGCGTCGACACACGCACCGAGCGGGCGATCCTGACCGAGCTGGCCGATGCCGCCCGCGGTCGAACGACGGTGCTCGTCACCCACCGGTTCAACGCGCTCGACCTCGTCGACGAGGTGATCGTCCTCGAGGACGGCGAGGTGGTCGAGCGCGGACCACACCGAGAGCTCATCGCGCGGGGCGGCCGTTACGCCGAGATGGTGGAGTTGCAGAACCTGGAGGCGTCCCTTGAGTGACCGCGGCTCCCAGGACTCGGTCGACCTGCATCGCGAGGAACGCCTCGCGCAGGTTGCCGACGCGACCCTCGCGAAACGCCTGTGGGGGTTCGTCGCTCCGTACAAGGGGCTGGTCGTGATGTCGCTGCTGCTCTTGCCGGCCGCCTCCGCGCTCACGCTGGTGCAACCCTACCTGATCCAACGAGTCATCGACGATCACCTGGTGCCGGGGGAGCTGGCCGGGCTGGGGTGGAAGATCCTGGCGTTCGCGGGCTGCCTGGTCGGCGAGTACATCCTGCTCTTCGCGCAGTTCTACGTCATGCAGCTCGCCGGCCAGCGTGCCCTGCGCGACCTGCGCTGCACGGTATTCCAGCACCTGCAGCGGTTGTCGGTCGGGTACTTCCACCGCAACCCGGTGGGTCGGCTGATGACCCGCCTCACGACAGACATCGACTCCCTGCAGGAGGCTCTGTCGAGCGGTGTGGTGACGATCATCGGCGACGTGCTGACCCTGTCGGCGATCGTGGTGATCCTGCTCGTCAAGAGCACCCGGCTCGCGCTGGTGACCTTCGCTGTCGTGCCGGTCCTCGTGCTGCTGACCTTCGTGTTCCGCGTCCTGATGCGGCGCGCCTACCGAATTCTACGTGTGAAGATCGCCCGGCTGAACGCGTTCCTCCAGGAGGCGGTCACCGGCATGAGGATCATCCAGGTGTTCCGACGCGAGGAACGGGCTCGAGCGGACTATGACGGGATCAACCGGGAGCACCGCGACGCAGCGTTCGACTCGATCAAATACGACGCCACCCTCTACGCCGTCGTCGAGACGCTCAGCTCCATCGCCGTCGCCGGCATCATCTGGTTCGGCGCCGGACAGACCCTCCAGGGGCTGGTCACGCTCGGCGTGCTCGTCGCGTTCATCGAATACGTGCAGAAGTTCTTCGTGCCGATCCGAGAGTTGTCGCAGAAGTACACGCTGATCCAGTCCGCGATGGCCGCCGCGGAGCGGCTCTTCCAGATTCTGGACACCCGAGACACGACCCCGATCGCCGCGACAGCGAAGCCGATCTCCGAGCTCCGCGACGCGATCCGCTTCGAGAACGTCTCTTTCTCGTACGACGGCGAGACCCCGATCCTGCGCGACGTCTCGTTCACGGTGCGCCGAGGCGAGAAGGTCGCGATCGTCGGCCACACCGGCGCTGGGAAGACCACGATCACCAGCCTCCTGACCCGGCTCTACGACGTGGACGAGGGGCGCATCACGATCGATGGGACCGACATCCGCGACTTCGACCTTCGCGATCTGCGCCGTCTGTTCGCCCTCGTCCTCCAGGACGTCTTCCTGTTCAGCGGGGACCTCAGGCGCAACATCGCGTTGCGCGCCGACGAAATCCCCGACGGGCGCTCGGACCAGGCCGCACGCACCGTCGGCCTCGACCGCGTACTCGCTCGGCACAAGGACGGACTCGACCAGGAGGTCAAGGAGCGCGGGGCCAACCTCTCGGCGGGTGAGCGGCAGCTGGTCGCCTTTGCGCGCGCCCTCGCACACCGACCGGAGATCCTCGTCCTCGACGAGGCGACGGCCAACGTCGACACAGAGACCGAGGCCGTCGTCCAGAAGGCGGTCGATTGCCTCGTCGATCGGCAGACCAGCGTGGTGATCGCCCACCGGCTCTCGACCGTGCAGCGGGTGGACCGGATCGTCGTGATGCACCACGGCGAAGTCGCCGAGGTGGGCTCCCACGCCGAGTTGATGGCGGCCGGTGGCCTCTACCGCACCCTGGTCCGCCTGCAGTACCACGAACTGCGGCGCCCCGGTGTGTCGGCGGAGACGGCGCAATAGGCGCTTCGCCCGGTACGCGGACGCTGGTATCCTGCCGTCGTCATCCAGCGCCGCCCGCCCCCGGGATCATGCTCTCCGTCACGCCGTCCCGACAACGCCAATTCGGAGCCTCCGCCACGGTATCGCTGGCAGTGCTGGTGCTCACGGTGGCGTGCGGCGACGACCCGGCGGCGACCTTCGCCCCGGACGTGGAGCCAGACGTTCCGCTCACCCGCGACGACGACCGGCATCGCGACACCGGTGACCGCGGGGCCGCCGATGCGGGAGACGCCGGACCCGCAGACGCCGAGGACGACCGGGGCGCCAGCTCCGACGGCGACGCCGCGCCGGACGAGCCGACCGCGGACACCACGACATCGGACACCGGGGCCGCGGACACCGGCGGCACCGACGCGGGTAGCGACGGCGGGGCGGAGATCGGTCCGCTCGTCGCGCACATCGAGGTCGCCGACCCGCTCCCGGTCAGCGGGGTCGAGACCACCCTCGACGGGCGGGGCTCCGACGGCGGCGGGGCGACCATCGAATCGTGGGCCTGGCGCGTGGGTCCGGTCGGTGGCGCGACCGAGGATCTGACCGGCGACCACGTGACGTACGCCTTCCCGGACTTTGGCGAGCAGGCGATCTTCCTGACCGTCACCGACGACCGCGGACGCATCCATACCGCGACGATGGAACTGCGGGTCGGCGCCCTCCCGGTACCATCGATCGTGGTCCCGGAATCCCCGGTCGCGGGTGCGGCGGCGTCGATCGGCGGTGGCGACTCCAGCGATCCCGACGGCGAGGTCGTCGAGTGGCGATGGAACTTCGGAGACGGATCCGAGGGAGCCGGGGCGGGCGTCGAGCACACGTGGGCGGAGCCGGGGAGCTATGATCTCCGACTCTCCGTGGTCGACGACGACGGCCTGGAGGCCGAGGCGATCGAGACGCTCGACGTTCTCGACCCGGCAGACCTGAACGAGCCTCCGACGGTCGAGATCGGGCCCGACCGCGACGTGGCGGTGGACGCCAACACCACGTGGACCGCCGACGTCACCGACGACGGCGTGGTCACCGACCATCGCTGGAACTTCGGCGATGGCAGCGCCGAGGTCGAAGGGGTGACGGTGGATCACACCTGGACAACGGGCGGGGAGTACACGGTGCGGGTCGTGGTGCGGGACGAGTTCGGAGCGACGGGAGCGGACGAAGCGCTCGTGACGGTTCACGCGGAGAATCGGGCCCCGGAGCCGCGCATCGATTACCTGCCGCACCCGGCTCGGAGCGGGGTGAGCATCCGCTTCGACGGCTCGCGGAGCGCCGACCCCGACGGCGACGCGATCGTGGCGTGGCGCTGGGACTTCGGCGACGGATCGACCGACACGGGAGAGATCACGACCCACCGGTTCGAGGCGGAGGGCACCTTCACGGTCTCGCTGGAGGTCGAAGACGATCGCGGTTCGGTCGGTAGCACGGAGATCGCGCTGGACGTCGAGTGCGGCGCGGGTTGCTACGGCGGTACGTGGCGCGTGCGCTGGGGCGACAGCGAGACGGTGCAGGAGGTCGGCTGCGGCGCGACCCGCCTGACCTTCGGACCTGCGGACTGCGAGATGGAGCGCGATGGTGGCGCGCTGACGATGACGTGCGGTCCCGACCGCTACTTCGGCACGGTCGACGCGTCGGGGTTCGACATCACCCTCGAGGTTCGGCCGGCGACCACGGAGTGGTGCGGCGACGTCTGGTTCGAGGAGCGGATCGTCGGCGAGCTGGTCACCGATGACCGGTGGGAGGGCGTGAGCGACATCGCGTTCCGCGTCGCGACACCGAGCGGCGGCTGTTTCAACTGCGGGTTCGAGCCGGTGCTCAAGACGGGAACGCGGATCCCGGGAGACTGATACGGCCCGCGGCGACGTGGCGGATCGCGCCGCCGTGGCGCGTACCGTCGTCGACGTTCCCCCGGTCGCGGACGCGCCGACCGATCAGGCGTCGTCTACCTGGATCTCGTGCGCGGGCGCGAACCAGCATGGCACACCGACCTCGCCGAATTCGGCGGGCCGCACGAGGATGGCGTACCAATTCTGGGCCTGGAGCTCGAGCCGTTCGACCTTGTACAACCCGGCCCGCCACCACACGTTCGTGCCTCTCGGGAGCCGAGGTCGGTCGACGCGACGCGCGCGGGCCGTTCGGTGACGGAGGTCATGGGGAAGGGCTCGGGGCGCGTTCGAAACGGCTGAATCCATGACTTTCCTGGGCGGGACTTTCGCAGAGTATGACCCCACAATGCACGCCGGGATCGCCGGAATCAAATCTTTCGTGAGGGGTGATCGATCGGCGATCGATCGAGCGGACCGCGGCCTCGAATCGGGGGCGATAACCTCTTGATCTCGCACCGATTCCAAGGGCATGATCCGCCGATGACGATCCCCACCCTCGAAGATGTCCGACGAGCGGCCGAGCGGGTCGCGCCGCACGTGCGACGCACACCCGTCATGCCGATGAACGGCCTGCACGAGACCTTGCCGGGCGGCGCTTCGCTGGCCCTGAAGCTCGAGAGTCTGCAGGTCACCGGCTCGTTCAAGGTCCGGGGTGCCCTGAACCGAGCGCTGACCCTCTGCCCGGAGGCCCGCGGGCGGGGTCTGGTCACGGCGTCGGGCGGCAACCACGGACTCGGCGTCGCGTACGCCGGCCACGTCTTGGGCGTTCGCGCCACCGTGTATCTGCCGGACAACGCACCACTCGACAAAGAGGTCGCCCTGCAGCGTTGGGGCGCGACCGTCGTTCGGCACGGCGAGGTCTGGGACGACGCCGATCGCGCAGCGAGGGAGGCGGCCAAGCGGACCGGGTTCGCGCACATCCACTCCTTCGCCGAACCCGAAGTCGTGGCGGGACAGGGAACGCTGGCCCTCGAGTTCCTCGCCGACGTTTCCGATCTCGAGGTACTCGTCGTCCCGATCGGCGGCGGCGGGTTGATCAGCGGCGTGGCCGTGACCGCCAAAGCGCTGGCGCCCGACATCCGGGTCATCGGCGTCGAGCCGGTCGGAGCGCCGACGCTCTACGAGAGCGTTCGCCAGCAGGCCCTCGTCGAGCTCCCCGCGATCACGACGGCCGCCAACACGCTCGCCCCGCGGCGTTCCGAACCGTTGAACCTCTCGATCATCGAGCGTTTCGTCGACGAGATCGTGCTCGTCACCGACGACGAGATGGCGGAGGCAGCGCGTTGGCTATGGCGCGAAGCGAAGGTCGCCGCAGAGCTCTCGGGGGCGGCAGCGACGGCCGCCGTGCTGCAGCGACGACACCCGAGCTTCGAGGGCGCGCGCATCGGCGGCGTGGTCTGTGGTGCAGGGACCGCCGGAATCACCTGATCGACGCGATCGGCAGCGGCGACCGGGCCGGGTGACGGGTTTCGACCCAGGGGGATCGCAAAGTCGAGGGTCTCGGGTTGCCTCGGGGGTGTAGACCGGCTCTGCGAGCCGGGGGCGAGATAGGATCTCGCCCTTGATGGCGGATGGCCCGGACTTTGCGGCCGCCCTGGGTTTCGACCGTCCTGGTTTGACCTGACCGGGGGCATGGCCGACAATCCGCCGGCTTCGAGCCGACGCAAACCCCGTGCACATGGTCTACCGGCGCGCATTCGTCCCCGCATTCCTTCTGCTGTTCGCAACCGGTTGCGGGGCCGATACCCCGACGGCCCGCGCGGATCTCACGTCGGACCGGAGCCCGTTGACCGCCACCGCGCCGGACGATTGGACGCCCCCCAGCGCGCCTGCGGTCGCGGCAGCGCCGCCCGCCCTGGATGCGTGGTGGGCTCCGGCGTCCGATGCCGACACCGACGCCGCGCACGCGCTCGGCGGATGGGTCGTCGGCCGCGCCGGCCGTCGAGACCGCGTGATCGTGGCCCGCGGGACGCCGGTTCCGTCGGCTTGGCGACCGGTCGTCCCGAACGAGCGACTGCTGCCATCGCTCGCGCGACGGCTGGACGAGGCAGGGAGTGCCCCTGTGGTCGGACGGGTCTCGGCGATCGACGGGGTCGGCGTCGATCTGGAGACTGTTCGCGGTCGGGCGGCGGAGCTCGGCCTGG
>CAZFPM010000043.1:252-29807 GCA_964520965.1 uncultured Myxococcales bacterium | reverse complement strand
ATCTCCCTCGCCCGCGACCCCGACCAGCGGCGTGATCTCGAGGTAGGCCTCGGGCACGCTGCCGACGGCGTCGACCACGATGAACACCGGCTCGCCGCCGAATCCCTGGAAGAGCACCTCAGACCCGGGAGACGTCAGCGTGTTGTCGTTGCAGCCGAGCTCGTCGAGCAGGGTGCACGACCGACCGACGCCGATCACCGTGTCCGGAGAGGCCGCGTCCGCAGCCGTCGTCGCCATGAACCAACTGGTCTCCGGCGGCACGAAGATCACGACCGCGTCGTCGCCGCTCGTCGAGGGGTTGGGGTGGCAGCCTTCGGGCGGCGTCCAGTCGTCGCCTCCGCCCGCGAGATCGACGCGTACCCGCGCCCCGGCGCCGGCCGGTGTCCCGTTGTCTGCCGCAGAGAGCACGCGGGGATCCGAGCAACCGCCGTCGAGACCGAAGATGCAGCCACCCCAACAGATACCCGGCGCGCCGGTGTCGCGTCCCTCGTCGCATGCTTCGCCGGTGTCGATGACCCCGTCACCGCACGAGGGCAGCCGGCAGTCGGTTCGGCACGCGTCGGTGAGGGTGTCGTCGTTGTCGCGTCCCTCGTCGCACTGTTCGCCCCGATCTTCGCGCCCGTCGCCGCACCGCGGAGGACAGTCACGATGGCCCGCGCAGTCGTCGTCGAAACAGTCGACGACGCCGTCCCCGTCGTTGTCGAGGCTGTCGTTGCAGAGCTCCGGACACCCGGAGAAACCGAGGCAGTCGTCGTCGTCGCAGTCGGTGTCCGTGTCGCGGTCGTTGTCCAACTCGTCGTCGCAGATCTCGTCACCGATGACGCAGTTCGGCGCCTCATCGCAGTCGCTGTCGTCGCAATCGGTGTCGCCGTCCCCGTCGTTGTCTTCGCCGTCGTTGCAGTCTTCGTCGGGCAATGCGCAGTGCTCCTGATCGGCGCAGTCGTCGTCCTCGCAGTCGGTCGCGTCGTCGAAGTCGTTGTCCAACTCGTCGTCGCAGACCTCGTCGGACGGCAGGATCAGATCGCACGCGGGCGTGCACCGAGCCGAGCCGAACGTGCCGCTGTCACAGGCCTCGTCGCCCTCGACGATGCCGTTGCCGCACTCCGCCTCGTCTGCCGAGGTGTTTCCGTCGCTGCAGGCCGTCGCGAGCAGGAGGATGGCTGCGAAAAACCAACCGGGGAGGAGCCGTCGCCTCATTCCGTTCCTGGACTAGCGTGTCGAGACGTCGCCGGAGGCCCTACGGTACGCTGTCCTCGCATCTGATGCCAACAGGCCCGGTGAGGGCGCTGGGGCCATTGGGGTTGCGTTCGAGCGGGAGGGGCGCGAGGCTCTGCGCCGACGTCACCCCAGTAGGAGCTCCATCATGAAGATCCGTCGTCGAGTGCTTCTCAAAGCCACGGTCGTCGCGGCCGGTGGAATGGCCCTCGGAACCGCGTGTGGGGACGAGGAACAGAGCGGACCGGAAGGCGACGCCGGACACCCCGACGTCGATACCGGAGCGGACACCCCGACCCCCGACGCGGGCGTGGACGTGCAAACGGATCCCGAGCCCGTGGACGTGCAGACGGATCCCGAGCCCGTGGACGTGCAGACGGATCCCGAGCCCGTGGACGGGAGCCGGTTCTTTCCGCAGTCGGTCATGTCCGGTGATCCGCGGGAAGACTCGATCGTCCTGTGGACCCGCTGCGTCGATGCCGACGCCGACGGGCCGATGCTGGTGCTCCTCCAGGTCGCCCGCGACGAGGCCTTCACCGACCGTCTCACCCTCGACGGCGCGTCGTCGTTGGAGCTCGGTCCGGAGGCGGCGAGTGACCATTGCCTCAAGGTGCGCCTGACCGGGCTCGAGGCGGGGACCTACTATTGGTACCGCTTCCTCTACCGGTTGCCAGATGGGGACTTCGCGTCTCGTCTGGGGCGCACGCGCACGGCACCGGCGGTCGATGCCGACGTTCCGGTCCGGTTCGCGACCGTGTCCTGCCAGGACTTCAACGGCAAGTACTACAACTCGTACAAGCGCCTTCTCCGCGAGGAGGTCGATTTCATCGTTCACCTTGGCGACTACGTCTACGAGACGACCGGCGACCCGCGCTATCAGGACACGAGCCCGGACCGCGTCATGGCGTTCTCGGACACCGACGGCGCGATCGAATTCGACGACGACGGCGACGTGTTCTACGCCGCCCGGGCTCTCGGCAACTACCGGGACCTCTACAAGACGTACCGGGGCGACCAGGTGTTGCAGCAGGTGCAGGAACGCTTCCCGATGATCGTGATCTGGGACGATCACGAGTTCGCGGACGACTCCTGGGGAGCGCACAGCACCGACACCAACGACCGTGAGGACGAGTTCGACATCGAGCGACGGCAGAACGCGACCCAGGCGTGGTTCGAGTACATGCCCGTCGACTACGCCGACCCCGACTTCGAATACGACCGGACGGTCCCCGTCCCGGACGACATCCGGATCTACCGGGACTTCCGCTTCGGGGCCCACGTTCATCTCGTGCTGACCGACCTGCGGCTGTACCGCCCCGACCACATCGTGCCCGAGGGCGCATTCCCGGGCGCCGTCGCGATCGAGGAAGACGCACTCACGGCGCTCCTCGGTGATTTACCCGATTGGGCCGAGCCTTATGTCGACGTCGACGCCCACGCCGACGGGGCGTACGCGGACGCGCTCGCCGCGGCGGCCCCCCTGCTCGGCTTCGCCCCTGAGCACGCCACGGGACAGGTCGCCGTACGCTACGTGAATCGAGCTGTCGCGGCGTTGATCGAGAGCGGTGACGACACCTGGGCGCCGATCGAGGATACCGCCGGCCTGCCGCGCGGGCTGGCGTTTCTCACCCTCGGCAAGTCGTCGGCGCACTCGTCGATCGGGAGCCGATACCTCGCGATCCGTGCCCCCTTCGAGGCTTACGCAGCCCATCGTTGGGCGGAGACGGACGGCGCCAGCGAGCATATGCTCGGTGCCGAACAAGAGGCCTGGTTCCTCGACGCGATGCGCGAGAGCACGGCGACGTGGCGTGTGTGGGGCAGCGAATTCGTGGTGCAGCGGCGCGTCGTCGACGTCACCAGCTTCGCCGTGCCACCGGACTTCCAGCAGCAGTTCATCCTCTCGATCGAGGACTGGGACGGCACCCCGAACCGCCGAGACGCGCTGCTGAACGAGCTCGGTGCGCTGGACAATGTGATCGCCGTCTCCGGTGACCTGCACGCCTTCATGGCGGGCACGCCGTGGCCCGGCGACGATTCCTCCCGGAAGATCGTCGAGTTCCTCGGCAGCTCGATCTCCTCGAACACCTACGAGCGCATGCTCGTTCGTACGGCTACGGCGGACCCGGCGCTCGCCGAGGCCGGCGCCCCTGCGTTGGCGCTCATGGTCGACGGCCTGCTCGTGGCCGAGGATCCGCGGATCAATCCGCACCTCGCCTACTCGAACATCGGCGAGAATGGGTTCGCGATTGCCGACGTGAGCGCCGAGGAGTTCGCAATGACCTTCTACGGCACCGACCAGCGCACCGCCTCGGACGATCTGCCCGATGACGAGATCGACGCGGCGTTCGCCGAGACGCGGTTCCGTGTGCCGACCGGCACGTCGGATCTGCACATGGAGATCGACGGCGTCTGGAATCGGTGGGATCCGGAGAGCGGTTGGGTGGAGGCCTGACACCTTCGCGGTGATATGCTCGCTCCCGCGCGAGGTGCCCATGCGTCCGGACAACCTGCTGCGAGCTCTCACCCTCCTCGGCCTCTTCGTCTTCGTCTCTTGCGACGGCGGCGGTGAGGCTGACCCTACGGATGTCTCCGGCGACTCGGCCCTCGACGACGGAGGAACGGACACTCTGTCCGATGGCTCCGGCATGGGCGATGGGCCGGAACCCCCGCCCGAGACCGTGGCCGAGTGCTTCGCGGACATCATGTCCGAGGAGCTCGGGGGGCCGGACTACGACCAGTTCGATCCGTCCGTCGGTTCGCACTGCTTCGGCACGAACCACCAGGATATCCAGGGGGTGCAGAAGGTCGTCTTCCTCGGGGACTCGGTCACCGTGGGAACGCCGCCGACCCTGCCGGAGCACTACTACCGATCGCGGATGGTCGAGGCGCTGGAGGAGCGGTTCGGCGAGCTGGAGGTGGGTCTGTTCGCCGAGTTCGGGGCGCGCACGGACGACCTGCTCCTGCCGTCGAACCAGCAGCTCCTGATGGCTTTCCCGGAGCCGGAGCCGCTGACCACCCTCGTCGTGATGACCGTCGGCGGCAACGACATCTTCCGCTGGGCGGAGACCTATGTCGACAACGGCTCGATCGAGGAGATCGAGACGATGGCCGACGAGGCGATCCGGCTGATGCGCGATGCCGTTCACTGGCTGGTCGACGATCCGGAACGGTTCCCGAACGGCGTGTTCGTCATTTTCTCGAACATCTTCGAGTACACCGACGCGACCGGCGACACCGCTTCCTGCGCCCTCGCCGAGGGCATCGGGCTCGGTGAGCCATGGCCCGAGGGCCGGGGGCCGGTGATCCGCTTCAACGAGTCGTTCATGGAGATCGCCGTCGAGACGGGCACCGACATGATCTTCATGCTCGAGCATTTCTGCGGCCACGGCTTCCACAACGACGACCCGGCTTCGCAATGCTACCGGGGTCCCGACACCGAGCGGTGGTTCGACTTCACCTGCATCCACCCGACCCCGGAAGGACACCAGGAGGTCGCGGACATGTTCATGGCGGTCGTCGATGAGTGACCCGACCAGGAGGCAGGTGCCTCGGTGGTCCGTGGTGTTGTTCACGGCCCTGCTCGCCGGGGCGTGTGGTGGCGACTCGTCGCCCATCGCGGCGGGCGAGGGCGCCGTGGAACGGGAGTGTCGTGACGGTCTCGACAACGACGGCGACGGCCTCGTCGATTGCGAGGAGCCAGTCTGCGACTGTTCGCCGCCCAGTGGGGCCGCGGACGTGACCGATGCGACGGCGGGCGATGTTCCCGATGCCGGCCCGACCGACTCCGCTGGCGCCGACGCAGATGTCGACTTCGAGGTCGACTTCGACGTCGATCCAGACGTTGCGCCTGCCGACGGGTCTGGCGACGCATCGGCCGACGACGCAGAAGACCCGGATGCCAGCGTCGATCCGGATGCCGGCGAGACCGGAGTGGATCTGTCCGACGACACACCGGACGGCGGGAGCGGGCCGACGCCGATCCGCAGCTGTTCGACGATCGTGGAGCACCTGGCGCCCGGCGCCGCGGAGGTGCAGCTCGCCGGACCGTTCACCGAGTGGGACACGGCCCCGATCACCCTCGAAGCGCTGGGCGACGGCCGTTTCCGGACCTCGCTGAGCCTCCCGCCGGGCGAGCACCCCTACAAGTTCATCGTCGACGGCACCTGGGACTGGCAGGACATGTCCGAGGCGCCGCCGCCGGTCGACTTCCTCACGCACTGGGTCGGCGGGAGCGAGAACCGAAACCTGGTCGTGGGCGACTGCCAGGTGCCGCTCCTGGAGGTGGTGTCGGCGGAGTCCGACGCGTCCGGTGTCCGTGCCGCGCTGCGTTTCGTTCGGGGAGCCGATGGCTCGCCGCTCGATCCGGCGAGCGTTCGGGTTCGGGTCGGCTCGGTCGACGTGACGCCCGAGATCGACCTCTCGGCGGGACTGATCACGGTCGACGCCCCGGATCTCCGATCGGGCAAACACTCGATTTGGGTGTGGGCGTCGGACGAGGCCGGACGCCCGGTCGAGGAAGAGCCGCTCTACCTGCCCCTCTGGGTCGAAGACGCCCCTTTCGTCTGGCAAGACGCGACGATGTACTTCGTGTTCACAGACCGCTTTCGCGACTCGGACGCAGGGGCCGCCGAACCGATCGCGGTGCCGGTGCCCGGCGTGCCGACGATCGCCAACTACCAGGGCGGCGACTTCCGGGGAGTGACCGACGCGATCGAGGAGGGCTACTTCGACGCTCTGGGCGTGAACCTGCTCTGGCTGAGCCCGGTGCAGGAGAACCCCGACGGCGACTACATCGCGGTCGACCGTGAACACGACTTCAGCGGATTTCACGGCTACTGGCCAAGCCACGCACGGCAGATCGAGTTCCGGTGGGGGGACGTCGGCGGCGACTCCGCGACCCGGCTCCATGAGCTGATCGGCGCGGCCCACGACCGGGGCATCCGGGTGCTCTTCGACGTGCCGCTGAACCACGTCCACCAGGACCACGAGTACGTCGACCGCTTCCCGGAGTGGTTCCGAGCGGAGCCGTGCACCTGCACCTCGGATCCCGGGCCGTGCAACTGGGACACGAACCCGATCTACTGCTGGTTCATCGACTACCTGCCCGACCTGGACTTCAAGAACCACGCGATCGTCGAGCAGGTCGGCGAAGACCTGGAGTGGCTGGTCTCGACGTTCGATGTCGACGCCCTGCGCATCGATGCGGCGAAACACATGGACCACGTGATCATGCGTCGCATCGCGCTGCGACTGAACGAGCGCATCGACGCCCGGGGGGGGGCTCCGCTCTACCTGGTCGGCGAGACGTTCACCCACGTCGACGGTCACGGCCTGATCATGGACTACGTCTCCGACAGCGAGCTGGACGGTCAGTTCGACTTCCCGTTGCTCTGGCCGATCCGCGACGCCTTCGCGTACGGCGGCAGCTTTCGCGACCTGGCGGATCGTCGCCGCATCGGCGAGGAACGCTACGGCGCGTTCTACACGTGGATGAGCCCCTTCCTCGGTAACCACGACATCCCGCGGTTTTCGGCGCTCCTCTTCGAGGGAGGCGCCGGCATCGATCCCTGGGCCGACATCCCCGACCCGATGGAGGCCGGGCTGAACGACGGCACGTGGAACTCGATCAACCGCATGAGTCTCGCGTTTCTATTCGTGCTGACTCAGCCCGGGATTCCGCTGATCTACTACGGCGACGAGATCGGGCTCTACGGCGGCGGCGACCCGGACAATCGGCGCCCGATGCGGTGGGGAGACCTGAGCGAAGCCCAGGAGATTCTGCTCGACCGTGTCCGCGCCGTCGGGCGTGCGCGCGCCGACCACGCCGCGCTTCGCCGGGGACGCTTCCACGAGCTCTGGGCAGACGGCGACGTGCTGATCTACGCCCGGGTTCACGGTGACGAGGTGGCGATCGTGGCCATGAACAAGGGCGAGGGGGGCTCTCGAAACGTGCCGATTCCGGCCGATCTCGGGCTCGAAGCTCGACGGCTCGCGGATGTGCTCGGCGGTTCGGTCGACGTCCGGGTCAGCGGTGGGAACGCGACCTTCACGCTGGCAGACTGGCAGTACGCGATCCTCGTCCCGGTCGCTGATCCATGACGCCGGCCGAAGCCTACGCCCTCGGCTACGACACCGCGGCCCCGGGCTTCTTCTTCGACGGCATGGAGATGATCGCCGCGGTCAGCCCGGCCTGCGGTGGCATCGACCGCCTCCGGGGGGGCGTGGAGCTCCTCTTCACGGAACGAGACCCGGTCTCGGACCAGCTGGGTCGCGTGGTTGCGGCGATGTCGGCGCTCTTCGGGGTCCCGTTCGAGACGCCGACGACGGTGGACGACTATCGGCACCTGATGACGGCCGGGGTCTTCGAGGTGGTCAACCGTTGGTCCTACATCGACGACATCAAGACGGTGAATCAGCTCCAGGCGTGGTTCTACGCCGGCTTCGGCCTCGGCCGCGCGGAGACGGCGATCAAGGGGCTGCGACTCTTCGAACGGCTCTACGAGATCGTCGGCTCCGGTACGGTGCTCGACACGATGCCGGAACGTCTCCGTCGACTCGCGGCCGAGGCCGCCAAGCAGCTCGAAGTCGCCGGGGACGAAGCGGACCTCACGTCGGTGCGACCGCTTCTGCACGCCGCCGCCGACCGCGCGAAACACGCGTCGGTGCTCGCCCAGCGGTCACCGGAGACCATCGGGTGGAGCGCCGAGCTCCGGGCCGACCTCGAATTCCTCACCGACGCCAGGCGGAAGCTCGACCTCGATGTCGCGCGTTGACCTCGCTCGCGAGGGTCTCGGAGGCCCGGATTTCCGGGGGTGGAGTCCGGGGTTCCGGCAGGGCGGTCATGCCTGCTATCCTGTGTCCGCATCAGGTCCGCGTTCGAGCCAGCACTTGCCTTCGACCCCGATCCGCATCGAAACGGCGAACCCGTGTCAGTCGCCGTGCGTCGCGTCACCTCGTGGAGACCACCGGTGAACTCGAAGGAGTTCCTGAAGAACGAGCGGCTGCTGGCGAAACGCTACGGCGTGCGGAAGACCGACGTGCTCTTTCAGATGGTGCGCTGTGAGAAGTGCGCGTCGGAGGCGCTCCTTCGGAGCCGGTTCGCGCGGCACGACTTCGGGTCGGTCGAGGCGATCGAGCAGCAGATCCTGCTGGCGGTCTCCCGCGATGTCGACGCGGCGTGCGGGAGTTGCGAGATTCGCCCGCTGAAGGGCGATGGCTCTCGGCACGTGTTCCTGACGTTCAGTGAACGCCAGCAGGCGCACCTGGCCGTGACGCTCAAGATGCGGCGGGAGGACGACGGTCGCACACGGGTCACCCGGCGGGTCTGGTTCGTTCCTCTCGACGGTGCCGCGTCCGACATTGATCCCGAAGATGGGCGCCTGGACGACTTCTGGGCCGATGCGCGCATTCGGCGTTGTGCGCTCGAACCCGACGCCGAGTCGGCGGCGGCCGCACTCGAAGGGCTCGCCGAGAAACAACCGCGCGACCCGATCCTGTTTCGGGAGCTGGGCCACGCTCTGCTCGAGGCCGGCCGAACCGGTCGTGCGCTCGGCGCGTGGGAGATGTCGCTGGGTATCGACAATCGGCAGCCGGACGTGCTCCGGCAGGCGGGCCGCCTCTACTTCTCGTTCGGCCGTTCCGGCGACGCCACCGATCATCTCGTGCGCGCGTACGACATCTCCGGAGACGCCGTGCTGTTGCCCGAGATCATCCGCGCGGCCTATCGGTCTCGTCGGCTCGGCGCGCTCGCTGCTTCCGCCGAGGAGTTCCTGGTCGTGGAGCCGGAGAGCGTGCTCGCCCGCAAGGGGCTGGCGGCGACCCTGTCGGTGACCGACGTCGGCGCCATGCGGGATGCGTGGGCGGCGCTCCGCGATGCCTCCCAGGCTGCGGGGGAGCGTCGCACCGAGGCCGTCGCCCGGTTCTGGGCCCGGGCACTCGATCTGCCGCTCCCCGATTGGCAGGCCGACCAGACTCTCGCCGACTACCGTGGCGCCTTGTGCGACGAGCTGCGGGGCCTCGACATCGAGGTCGACGACGCACCCGACCCCCTGGAGTGGGGCGAGGCATCGATCCCGATCGACCTCGAAGTGATGACGCCAGGCGGCGACCGCTACTTCGTGTGCTTGTGCGACCACGTGCCGACGGCGGTCACGGATCACAAGTGGAAGGCAGCGATACGTGCTTCTGCGGACGACCCGCGTCGCTCTCCGGTGTCGCTGCTTCCGCTCTCCCGGCAACCGATGAGTTACGGCGTGATGCGGTACGCGAGCGGCGCGCCCGACGCCGCGCTGGATCTGGACGCCGACGCCGATACGACGATGTCGGTGAACGACGAGAACACGTCGGCTTTCGTCGTCGCCGCGGAACGGCACTTCGGACGCAACCTGGATTTCTCGCTGGCCTCGTTGAAAGAGGTCGACGCGATTCTGAGCGCCTTTCACGACGACGGATTCGGCGAGATGACCTTCGCGATGCAGTGCCAGGCTGCGGCCTACGTCGGCGACGTCGTCTCGGGGTTGGTCGAAGACTCTCGGTGGGAAGATGGGGAAGCGCCGATGGACCCGCGCATCTTCCGCCTCGGAACCGGTGAGGAGTTGAACCTGGTGAGCAAGGTGGGCAAGGCCGTGAGAAACGGCTCGGAAGACGCGGTCGCGCACTTCGTGCAGGTCGTCGTGCACCATCTATTGGAACGATGAGCGTCGAACGATCGTCGGCGGTCGATGCCGCTCACGTGCGCGACGGATGGGTCGTCCTGACGATCTATCAGTTCGAGAGCTGGGAGCCGGTCGACGATCGCGTCGAGGAGCTGCGTCAGAAGCTGGACACGTACGAGGAGTTCGTCGGAGACCCCCGCTTTCAGATGCACTTTCACCGGTTGCCCGCTCGAGTCGAGCTCGTGTCGAGCGACGAGCCGCCTGCCGTGGTGCTCGAGACCTGCGCGTCACGTGGCGTCGTCGTGAACGCGGGTGCTCCACCTACATAGATGCGGGGCGACCTTGGTGGTCGCCCCGCGCATCCCCCCAGTTGCCAGGCACGCTGACGGGGTGTGACCGTCAGAAGATGAAAATCGCGATCCGCGACCATACACAGAAAGACCAACACAGAAAAGGGCACATTGCGTCACCCGCAGACACCAAAAAGACACACCCACAGACCCTCCGAACAGATTTGCGGCAATTCCGCTGTCCTTTTCAGAACAGGTAGCCTGGCGATGAACCGCTGACTGCCGCACGGACACCGTCATGAACCAACATCTCGTCGGAAGCACGCGCGTCGGCCTCGTCCAGGGGGACATCACGACCCAGGTGGTCGACGCGATCGTGAACGCGGCCAATGCCGGGCTCGCCGGCGGTGGCGGCGTCGACGGCGCCATTCACGCCGCAGGCGGCCCTTCGATCCTCGCGGAATGTCGGGAGATCGTCGCCGAGATCGGGCCGTGTCATGCCGGAGGGGCGATCATCACCGGCGCGGGGACGCTCTCCGCGAAGCACGTGATCCACGCCGTCGGACCCGGCTACCGCGACGGCCAACACGGCGAGAACGTGAAACTCGAGCGAGCGTACGTCACCAGCATGGACCTCGCCCGAGAGGCTGGTGCACGCACGGTTGCCTTCCCGTCGATCGGAACCGGCGCGTATCGTTTCCCCATCGCCGAGGCCGCGCTGATCGCGCTCAACACCCTCTTCCGCACCGTGAGGGCCAACCCGGAAGCCTTCGACGAGGTTCGCATGGTGCTCTTCAGCGACACGGATTTCGAGGTCTACGCGGAGGCCTTCGACAAGGTCGTACGAACCATGCTCGGAACCTGAGGTCCATCGACGGTGGCATCGGAGTTGCACCATTGTTGCACCATCAGCCCCGGACGAGCTCGGACTCGGCCGGTCGCCGCCGAGGTCTTCCTCCCCGCGAACGCGCGCCACGCCCGGGCGACCGGGTCGCCGACGGGGCCCGGTCACGATCTCTCGCGCTCAGGTAGAAGTCAGATGTTCCAGCCCAGCGTCAGGATTCTGAGCCCCGTCGTCCTCCTCGCGCTCCTGGTCGCGTGCAACGAGCGCGCGGATTTCGCCGGCGTCTCGGACGTGATCCCGATCACCGAAGACGCCTCGTCGGACACCTCGATTCCGGACGTCGGAATGCCGCTGGACGCCGGCCCCCCGCCGGACACCGGCCCCCCGCCGGACACCGGCCATGACGCCACCGACGATCCGGACCCCGACACCGGCTCCGACGCTCCGGCTCCGGACGTCGGCGTCGATGCGGCCGACGTGGGTTGCGACGGGCCGAACCCGGCCGGCTGTGCACCCGGCGATTGTCCGGAAGGCGAGCGGTGCGAGGTCAGGGCCGGAGACTGCCGTCCATCGGCTTGCAGCTGCGACCCCGCGGGAGGATGGATCTGCACGGGGGATTGCGGCGGTGGAGTCTGCGTCGGCGTTCCGTCGTGCAGAGAGGCCGAAGACTGTCCGGCCGGCGAGGTCTGCGTCGACGGTGCGTGCGAACCCGGGGGCTGCCCTCGCGTGTGGGAGCCCGTCTGTGGCACCGACGGAATCACCTACTCGAACGAGTGCATGGCCGACCTCGCACGCGTCCCAATCGCTCATCGGGGGGAGTGTGACGAGCTCAGCTGTCGCATCGACGAGGAGTGCCCACCGCCGTCCTACTGCGAGGACGGCGCGTGTCAGGAGTGTCCCGATGTCGACTGCGCCGGCTGCCCGCCGGGAACCCGAGAGAGACTCCGCAACGGGTGTTTCCTGTGCGAGTGCGAGGCCGTCGACGAGTGTGAACGAGATGAAGAGTGCGACCCCGGTGCGACCTGCGCACCGCGCGAATGTCGTCGAGATTGCGATCCGTCAGCGCCCGGCTGCTGCGTCGGTCGTCGTTGCGTGTCAGAACCCGACCCATGCGAGGGACCCAATCCGGCAGGGTGCAGCGCAGAGGGGTGTCCCGAGGGCGAGGTGTGCGAACGACCGTCGGGGATCTGTGCGCCTTCGTTCTGCGCCTGCGACCCGCTCGTAGGCTGGGTCTGCAGCGCCGACTGCGGTGGGGGCGGCCGTTGCGCGCCGGGAGTCGCCTGCGAAGAGGATGGTGACTGCGACCGAGGACGCTGCGTCGGTGGGCGTTGCACGTCACCGCCGGATTGTCGCGCCGATGTCGAGTGCCCCCGTTGGTCGATCTGCGAAGAAGGCGAATGCCTGCGCCCGGATTGCGACGACGAGTGGCAACCGGTCTGCGGCTTCGACGATCGCACCTACGCGAATCGCTGCCTGGCGCGGGCGGCGCACGTGGCCGTCGCCTTCGAGGGGGAGTGCGAAGACGTCCCCGATCGCTGCGAAATCGACGACGACTGCCCCATCGGGACGCGGTGCGTCTCGGGGGCGTGCACGCCGGTCGATTGCAGCGGCTTCGTCGACCCCGTCTGCGGCACAGACGGCGTGACCTACCCGAACGAGTGCTTCGCCTCGCTGGCTCACGCACTTCCGTTCACCGATGGCCCGTGCCTCGGTTGCTTCGGAGACGACGGGTGTCCGGACGACATGGAGTGCAACGCCGCGGACGAGTGTCTGCCGCCGCCAGACTGCCCGGGATGCGACGTCTGCTGGGGTTGGTGCGTGTCGACCGAGTGAACCGGTCGTTCACCGAGTGAAGTCGCGGTTCAGGCGCTCTCTCGCGTGCGCTCTTCGATGATCTCCAGCGCGCGTTCGACCTTGATGTTCCGCTCGTCGATCATGGTCTGGGCGACGACGTCGACGTCATCGCCACAGGCCCCGGCGGTGGCCGCGACCGATCGGGCGTGCAGCGACATGTGCCCGCGCTGAATGCCGGTCGAGGCGAGAGCCTTCAAGGCGGCGAGGTTCTGTGCGAGCCCGACCGCGCCCATCACGCATGCGAGCTCTGACGCCGATCCGACGTCGAGAATCGACAGGAGAAGCTCGACCGTCGGATGCAGCCGGATCGGCCCCCCGACCGTTCCCACGGCCATCGGCATGTCGATCTCGCCGCAGAGTGCGCCGCTGTCGTCACGCCACCACCGCGTCAGCGGCCCGTACTGGCCGGAGAGGGCGGCGAAAGCGTGGGCACCAGCTTCGATGGCGCGCCAGTCCTGACCGGTGGCCACCGCGACTGCGTCGACGCCGTTCATCACGCCCTTGTTGTGCGTCGCCGCCCGATACGGGTCGGCCGCGGCGAACTCCGACGCGGTGACGATCCCGTCGGAGATGGTGTCCCCATCGTAGCCGTGCCACGCCATCTGCGCTGCGGGGACCCGGCAGCGGGCGCGTACACGCCGTCGATCGGTCAGGTTGGAGAGGATCCGCAGGTAGACCCGACCCCCGGTGAGGCTCTCGATCTCGGCGGCGAGACCTTCACACATCGTGTTGACGAGGTTGGCCCCCATCGCGTCGCACGTGTCGACGTAGACGTGTACGACGAGCATCTCGTTATACCGGCTCGTGCCGTCGCGCAGGATCCGGGCGTCGAGATCGACCGCTCCGCCGCCGCGTCGCCGCATGCCGGGCTCGAGCTCGTCGGCCATCGCCAGCAGGCGGTCGCGGGCCTCGAGCACGGCGTCTCGGGCGCTGTCGATGTCGGCGGCGCCGATCACCTGGATCTGGCCGGTCATGATCGAGCCGTCGGCCTCCGCCTCGAAGCCGCCGCCGGTGCGAACGATGCGGGCCGCATGGCTGACCGCGGCGACGATCGACGGCTCCTCGACGACCATCGGCACGACGTAGTCGCGACCGTTGACGACGAAATTCATGCCGAGCCCGATCGGCAGCTCGAAGCAGCCGACCACGTTCTCGATCATCTTGTCCGCGGTGCCGAAAGGCAGCAGCGCGCCGCTCGCGGCCAGCAGAGCCGCCTGGTCGGTGTCGATGAATCCCGCTTCCACCAGGGCGTCGAGGCGCTCGTGGCGCGCCAAGCGGTAGAACCCGGAGATACGGGAGCTGCGGGGAGGACGCGTTGGGATCCGGTCGTGCATCGGGATGCTCAGGCGGAGTCAACCCGCCGGTAGATGGCTCTGTAGAACGCCAACGGCCTCCAGAGCAAGAGGAATCCTGTCGAAACCCGCCAACGCCGCGACTTGTTCCAGGCGAGCGACATCGGCATCGTCGTCGCCGAACGCGACAACGATGTCGCCACCACCGGCGCCCGAGGGCTTGGCGACCCAGCCGGCCGCCTCCCCGGCGCGGATGCAGGCCTCGACCGCGTCGTCGACGATCGGAATCCCCGCCGTAGCGCCGAGCTCCCGCTCGAGAGCGAGGTATCGCCGGACGGCCGAGAGCCATGCTGACGTGTCCCCGCGTGAGAGCGCGCCGATGCCATCTGTCGCGACCGCTCCCATCTGTGCGATCAGAGTGTCTCCGGCGCCCGTTCGACGCCACTCGGTGAAGCGGCGCGTCAGGGCGCGGGTGTCGGCCGGCCGCCGGGTCGCCAGGATCGCCCACCGGAGCGATCGCGGCGGCACGACCGGCGTCGGGGCGGTGCCGGGCGAGAAGGCCACCAGCCCGCCGTGCAGCGACGCGAGGACGTCTCCTCCGGAGCCCGAGCCACCCTGGAACTGCCGATGCGCTTGCAGCGCCATCGTCGCGACGACCTCCGCCGGAGCGTCCGGCGCCAACGCCGAAACGAGGCCCGCGGCCACAGCGCCACTCGATCCGAGCCCCAACTTCGCTCCACCGTCGGGGGCGACGGCGTTCAGCGCGCTGCTGTCGGCGGAGACGTCGAGCCCACGCTGCGGCGCCCGGCCGGCGGCCGAGAGGGTTCGGACCACCGCAGCGACCAGCGCGGCGTTCGGAGACGGCGGATCCGGGAGCATCCGACCATCGCGATCCCAGAGCACCAGGGCGGGCACGCCGCTCGTGGGCGCCGAGAACGACACCTGCTGATCAGAGCGGGGCCGCGTGTGTACCTCGACGTGGGCGTCGACCGCGGCGACGAGGGCCCGCGCGCCTTCGAGGACCGCGTACTCCCCGATCCAGAAGACCTTTCCCGGGGCCTGAATCACCCGCACGCGACCACCCGTGCCGGCCCGGCGGGCTTCGCGACCAGCACCCGGGTCACACCGGCGACGGCGGCGAGGGCCTCCGAGATCTCGGTCACGTGGCTCGTCGTCGTGAACGCCTTCACGTGCGGGCCGGCGTCGACGGTGGAGAAGACGGGAGTGCCGGCCGAACGCAGCGAGCGGACCCGGTGAAGTACATCGACGGTGGCGCCCCGCCAGTAGAGCACGGCGGGCACGGCCGCGATCGCGCTGGCGTGCATCTGCATGGCGCTCGCCTCGGCAACCACGGCGAGCGCGTCGAAGTCGCGTCCGCGGATTGCGGCTTCGGCGGCCTCCATCGCCGGGGCGACCGTGTCGATCCAGGCCGCGTAGTAGGGCGACGTCTCCTGCGTTCGGTTCATTCCGACCGTCGATGCGACGTCTTTGGGTCCGGCCTCGGTGACCGCGATCACGACCCGCAGGTCCCAGTGATCGACGTCTGCGACCGGGACGGCGAAGCTGTCGGTGCCGTCGTCGCGTATCCCGGCGTTCATCCGAACAAAGCCGCCGAGAACGCTGCGGGCTGCCGAGCCGGAGCCTCGCCTGGCGAGGACGGAGAGCTGTTCGGTGTCCAGTGCCAGGCCGGCGGCCTCGGTGGCGGCGACTGCGAGGGCGGCAAAGCCGCTCGACGAAGACGCGAGCCCGGCCGCTGTCGGGAAGTCGTTGGCGCTCACCACCTCTGCGCCCCCGAGGTCCGGGACCAGCGCGCGCACCAGGTCGAGGAACGCCGACACCCGTCGCGTGGCCGTCGCATCGGCGGTCTCGCCGTCGAGGACCAGTCGGTCACCCGGCTCGCCCCAACGGACCGTCGTTCGGGTCCGTACCGGTCCGAGCGTCAGGCTCACACTCCCCGCGGCCGGCAGATTGAGCGCATGGTCTCGCTTGCCCCAATACTTCACGAGCGCGATGTTCGGATGCGCGACCGCGGTGGCTTCACCCATGATGGTTCCCTCCGGCGACGGTCGCGACGAACGCGCCGGGGCCAAGCGCGGCCGCGATCTCGTCGGCACCTTCGGCCGCTGCCAGCGCCACGATCGCTCCTCCTCCACCCGCCCCCGTGAGCTTCGCGCCCAGCGCACCCGCGTTCCGGGCACGGTGGCAGGCGGCGTCGAGGCCCGGCGTGGAGACGCCGAGCGCGGCCAGGAGTCCGTGGTTGATGTCCATCAGCTCGCCGACGGCCTCGATGTCGCCGTCACGGATACACGCCGCCGCCCGGTCGACGACCCGCCCGATCGCGGCCAGGAGCTCGAGACCCGGGTGATGGTCGACGCGCCGCGCGACTCCGCGGACCATCGCGCCCGTGTCGGCGCCCGGCTCCACTGGTGCGACGACGAGCGACAACGTCTCGGCGGCGGATAGCGGGTCGACGATCGGGGGTGTCCCTCGGCGGAAGCGGATCAGCCCGCCACGCATCGCCACGGTGTGGTCGAGACCCGACGGATTCCCGTGGAACACGCGCTCCGACGCGAGCGCAGCCGCGGCGACGAGCTCCTCGTCCGCCAAGTCGTTCGCGACGGAGAGCGCGGCTCGGGCGACGGCGACTGCCAGGGCCGCGCTCGACCCGAGTCCGGCGCCCGGCGGGATCGACGGCGACACCTCGAACCGCCCGCGCCGCGCCTCTGCGGGCAGCGTACCGGCCAGCGCCTCGATGGCGCGTCCCACGCGTGAGCCGTCGCCGGCGCGGACGTCGAGGTCCCAGGCCGGGACGACGAGCCGCAGCTCGTCCGCGTCGTGGCGCGTCGCGACGACGCCACGGTCGAGACCGGCGGCGATCGCCGGCTCGCCGTGCACCACGGCGTGCTCTCCGAAGAGCAGGACCTTTCCGCTCGCGAACGCCATCGGGGTTGCGCAATGCCGTGGAACAACGAGACCGGGCGCGAAGTGGCCGCGCCGACCCGCGGGCCCGGGAGCCCCCCGCGGGAGCCAGCCGAGCACGGGACTTCACGCCGGCAGCACTAGCCGGGTTGACCGGCGTCGGTCAATCCGCCGGGAACTCGGTTGTGAAGACGTTGGAGAAGCGCCCGGACACGACACTGTCGTCGGGCAGCACGAAGGCCCCCATTCCGAGCACGAATGCGCGGTCGCCGAGGTCGTCCATGACGCGGAACCGGACGGGCACGTCGAAGGGAACGCCGTCGACACCGAAGCAGAGCTCCACCGTCAGCTCGAAGAAGCCGGTCTCCGGGTCGGGCTCGATGTGCGGTTCGATCACGAAGTTCGAGAACGACGGTCCGTAGGCATCGCTCTGGAAGGACCAGACCGCCAGGGCCTCGGACGTGCTGCCCAGGAACTCGTAGATCGCCACATCGTATGGCCCGCCGGCCGGACAGAGCGAACCGGGGTCGCCCGTCGAGGTGTAGTCCTCGACGACTTCGCTCAGGGCGACGTCGATCACCGCGGGCTCGCTGCCCACCTCCAGGCAGGTGCCGACGCCAGGCGTCCCTTCGCCGTAGACGCAGGCAAGGCCGCCGACGAAATCGCAGAGGTCGACGAAGGCGGTGGCGTCACACTCCGCGCGTCGTCGTCTGTAATGCACGGCCTCGACGTCCAGCTCGTAGGCCCCGCCGAGCGCGTCCGCGTCGTAACCCTCGACGACGATGTAGACCGTCTGACCGGCCACGGCGTCGAGGTACAGACCCGACTGCAGGTTGCCGGCCGCCAGATCGTTGCTGCAGCCCAGCTCGGTGCCCGCTGGATCACACGTGTCGAGGAGCGACAACACGGTGTCGACGTCGTCGGTCGATCCGGGACCGTCGGTCCAGATCAGGTAGAGCCCGCTGGTGGGGGGGATGAATCGGTAGACGACCTCGGGTCCGCCGGTGCCGGCGGCGCAGCTGCCGTCGAAGGTGTCACCGGCCGTGAGCGGGAACGTCCCGGCGTGAGTCCAATGGTCGTCGGCGACCGCGTGGTCGGCGAGCGCGATCGGAGTCAGGCCTCCCACGCACTCCGGCGGGCAGGCGTCGCACTCACCGCCGCAGTCGACGCCGGTCTCCGCACCGTTCCAGATGCCGTCGTCACAGGCAGCCGCCGCGCAGAGATCGCCGTCGCAGACGAAGGTGTCGCAGTCGCTGGGGTCGCTGCAGCTGTCGCCGACACCGCACGGCTCGCATTCGAGCCCACCGCAGTCGATATCGCTCTCTCCCCCGTTGAGCACACCGTCGTCGCAGGTCGGCGCGGCGCACACGTCGTCGGTGCAGACCCCGCTCGCGCAGTCGGTCCCCCCGTCGCAGGCGCCGCCGTCGTCGCACGGTTCGCATTCGGGTCCGCCGCAGTCGATATCGGTCTCGTCGGCGTTGGCGACGCCGTCGTCGCAATCACCGCCGGTGCAGAAGCCCGCGGAACAGTCCCCGCTCACGCAGTCCGACGGAGCCAGGCACGACAGGCCGCCGACGCACGGTTCGCATTCGGGTCCGCCGCAGTCGACATCGGTCTCGTCGCCGTTGTCGACGCCGTCGTCGCAGGTCGCGACGGAGCAGCTGCCCCCGTCACAGACGCCGCTGTCGCAATCGTCGGCTTCTCCACAGATCGCGCCATCGGGGCAGGGATCGCAATCCAATCCGCCGCAATCCAGGTCGGACTCGCCGCCGTTCGTGACGCCGTCGTCGCAGGCGGGGACCCGACAGATCGTGGCGCGGCACACGCCGCTGTCGCAGTCGTCGCCGCCGATGCAGAGGAAGCCGGGCGTGCATCGAACGCAGGTCGGTCCGCCGCAGTCGATGTCCGACTCGTCGCCGTTGTGCACTTCGTCGCTACAGCCGGGCGCCGCGCAGGTCCCTTCGTCGCAGACATGGTCCGCGCAGTCCTCGTCGAATCCGCATAAGAGGCCCGCCGCGCAGGGTGCGCAGAGCCCGGCACAATCGAGGTCGGTCTCGCCACCGTTGGTCACGCCGTCGTCGCAGGCCGGAGCTCGGCACGTCCCCTCGTCGCATACGCCGCTGCTGCAGTCGCCCGCCTCGACGCAATCGGCCCCGGGATCACAGGGTTCGCAATCCGGCCCGCCGCAGTCGATGTCGGTCTCGCCACCGTTCAGGGACAGGTCGTCGCAGCCCGGCTCCGCGCAGATGTTGTCGAGGCAGATGCCGCCATCGCAGTCGTCGGTGTCCAGACAGGCGCTTCCGAACGGGCAGCTCGCACACTCGCTCCCGCCGCAGTCGATGTCGGTCTCGTCCCCATTCGTGACCGCGTCGTGGCAGCTCGGAGAGGCGCACTCGCCGTCCAGGCACACGAGCGAGGTGCAGTCGCTCGGCTCGACGCAATCGGCCCTGGGGTCGCAGGGTCCACAATCCGGCCCGCCGCAGTCGACGCCGGTCTCTTCTCCGTTGGGGAGATCGTCTTCGCAGGTCGCCACGAGACAGAACCCCTCGTCGCAGCCGAGGCTCGCGCAATCGGCGTCCTCGATGCACGCGAGTTCGTCGTCGCATGGGTCGCAGTCGGGTCCGCCGCAGTCGAAGTCCGTCTCCGCGCCGTTCATCACGCCGTCGTCGCAGGCCGGAGCCTGGCAGATCTCCTCCTCGCAGTTCTGGCTGATGCAGTCTTCGTCGACCAGACAGGCGCGCTCGTCGTCGCAGGGGCGGCACGGTCCGCCGCAGTCGACGTCGGTCTCGCCCTCGCTCAGTTCGTCGTCGACACAGCTGCTGTCGACGCAGAGCAGCGCGTCGCAGATTCCGCTCGCACAGTCGTCGTCGATCAGGCAAGCCGCACCGCCGGTGCAGAGCGGGCAGATCGTGCCGCCGCAGTCGATGTCCGACTCGTCCTGGTTGAGGATTCCGTCTCCGCACGTCGCGTCTCCCTCGGTGATGCAGGCGGCCACGCCGGTCGAGTCGTCGCAGACCATACCGAGGGTCGCGCAGTTGTCGCCGACGATGAGGTCGCCGCAGCCGTCGGCTCCTTCGATGCAGTCATCGATGATGGTTCCGCGGCATCGGGACTGACCGACAGTGCACTCGTCGGTGCAGGCGACCGCGTCGGTGTCGGCGTCGGGAGTATCCTCGGCGTCGATGACCTCCTCGAGATCCGGCTCGAGGTCGGCGGCACCGTCGTCTTCCGTGTCGGTGTCGACGTCCCCCCGGGTGTCGTCGACGTCGTCGTCGGTGCCGTCGTCATCGGTGCCGCCCGAGTCGAGGTCCGGGAACGAGAAGTCCGGGCTCGGGTCGGTGGTCTCATCGCCGGAGCTGCACCCGGTGGCGACGAGCAGTGCGATGGTGAACGAGAGGAGTCTCGAGGATCGTGAGATCATGGCGGCGTTGGCTGCGTTGTTCCCGGCCGACGAAACGGGCGGGCAGGTCGAGGGAGATCCGGCCCGGGGATCCTAGCGGAGTTGCCGAGTCCGAGATAGAAAACGCCGGCCGGAAAAGCGGCGCGGTTTCCGAGAGTTGCTCGCGTGTTTGCCAGCCGCCGGCCGCAGCGCTGCTCGGGTCCCGCAAAGAGGGTGGCACCCGCATCGTGCCGCGGTTCCGTCGCCGCCGTGACGCCACGCCGTGAACCGATCCGGTCGGGTCCGAACGGGTCGGTCGAACCGACCGAGCGGCCCTCGCCCTCGAGCAGCTCGGTCGGTCGACGTCGCGACTACGCGGCGGAACTGTCGATCCGGGATACCAGCAGCCCCATGGACCCGTAACACCGCAGGTTGCGGTGTTGGACATACATGCGCCTACGGAGCCGCTTATATAGGATGCGTGTTTCTCAAGCGTCGGAAATCACAGGGCAATACATCCAGCCCCAGGGGATCGCAACCGAGATTGCGACCCGCACATCGGCTTTCAGCAAGCGCTTATCGATGTGATTGGCGTAGGTCGCAGCGCTGCCGATCGACCACGGCCGGCCGGGCCCGAGCGCCGCGCAGTCGGGCGCTCACCAGGATGGCGCCTGCAGCTCGAAACGGAGCTCCTCGACCAGGCACCGATCCTCGTCGAGGAGCCGGACCGTCCACGGACCGATCTGCTCGAGGGCGAGGGGTTGCTCGGTCCAGGTTCGCCAGCGCGACCCGGCCCCGGCTTCCATCGTCTGCAGGAACGAGTACCCGGTGTCCGTCTGTTGCCAGTAGATGGTGAGCGGCTGCGCGACGCCGGTCGAGTTGTGCACGTCGACGAAGATGTAGATCGGTTGGCCGTTGGCCAGGAACGGGCCCTCGGTACCGCGTGGTTCGCGGCGGTGTATCTCGGTCGCGACCGACCCGCGGTTGAGCCGAACCCGGCACACGTCGCCCTGGTCGGCTCGGGCCAACGGCGCCCACGCGTCGGCGGGCGCGACCGCCGTGCCTTCCGCCGCGGCACCGTCGCCGGACCCCTCGGCCCCCGGGGAGCCCGCGCCTGATCCGTCTGCGGCGCTCGAACCAGACCCGTCCGGGTCGTCCGCGCCGGATCCGTCTGCAGCAGCCGCGTCGTCGTCGCTGATGGGAGCCGCACCGGGATCCGCGTCGCCCGAGGCTTCCGGGTCCGCTGATGCCGCGGCGGGGTTGCCGGCTTGGGCCGAGGGGGCGTTCCGCACCCCGTCGTCGTGGGCATCGTCGTTGGCCGCCAGGGCAGCGCGCGAAGAGGCATCCCTGCCGAAATCGGCACGAGCAACGGTCGCGACGATGAGCGTCGCGGCGCTCAGTGCCGTGACGAGCAGGAATGTCCGGGTTGCGTCGTCAGCGTCCATCGGAAGTGGCGAAGGTCGCGATCCGGCAGGGGATCTTGCCGTTTCTCACGTCGATGTGATGGAGGGGGGAGTCGCCGAATGCGCGCGTGATCAACGCCTGGGGGGCGATCAGGGTCACGTGGTGCCCGGGGTGAGCTCGCATCGCGGCGCCGAACCGATCGTACAGTTTCCCGAGCATCGGGTCATCGGAGGCGAGGCGCTCTCCGTAGGGGGGGTTCAGAACGAAGGTCCCGCCTCCGAGCAAGGGGCCGATCTCCCGGGCGTCCGCCTTGCGGATCATGATCCGGTCGCCGACGCCAGCGTTGTGGGCATTGGCTCGGGCGGCCATCACTGCGCTCCCGTCGATGTCGCTGGCCATTATCGGCGCCCTGATGGAGCGGCACTTCGAGGCCGCGTCCTCTCTCAATGCCGCCCACCGTGTCTCGATCGCCCCGAATGCGGGCCAGCGCTGGAAGCCGAACTCCCGCTCGAGGCCCGGTGCCCGGTTGGCGGCGATGAGCGCTGCCTCGATCGCC
The DNA here is from genome assembly GCA_964520965.1 of uncultured Myxococcales bacterium. GTDB lineage: Bacteria > Myxococcota_A > Bradymonadia > REDH01 > REDH01 > CAZFPM01. Next base: position 7,400 of record CAZFPM010000043.1, on the reverse strand, counting down.
AACGTGCCGCTGCCGCACATCGGATCGTGGATGGGCCCGCTCCCGGCCCAGCCGGACATCAGGATCATCGTGGCGGCGAGGGTCTCCTTCAGGGGGGCTTCGACGTCGCGCTTTCGGTAGCCCCGCTGGTTCAGCGGCGCGCCGTTGACCTCGAGGTAGAAGCGGGCTCGACCATCGCGAACGTGCACGACCATGGTGACGTCCGGGCGCTTCGTGTCGACGTCGGGGCGGCGCCCGTGCACGTCGCGCATCGCGTCGACGATCGCGTCCTTGGTCTTCAGCGCCGTGAAGCCCGAGTGGCGGAGGTGAGGATCGGAGGTGCGCGCGAAGACCGCGATCGATGCCTTCGGGTGGTACCAGTCGGTGAGGGGCAGCGCGCGCACGGCATCGTAGAGCTGGTCGGGTCCGCGCACGCGTGACTCTCCGAGCGACATCAGGATGCGGCCCGCCGTCCGCAGCCACAGACACGCCCGCATTCCGTCCGTGATCCGTCCGTCGAAGCGGACGCCGCCCGGCACGGTCGCCACGCCTCCGAAGCCCAGGGACACGAGCTCGTCCCGAAGCACCTCTTCGGTGCCGCGGGCGGCCGTCGCCAGGAACCGCCGCGGAGCCTCGGGATCGATCTCGGTTGGCGGCTGCCCCCCGCCGCGTGGCGACGGCGCCCCCTGTCGGCGATTCGAGCCCAGGCGTCCAGACTGGTTCGCCGCACGCCCTCGCGGCGGCTTGCCGCGTCTCTTTCGTCCTTGCCCGGAGCCGCTCACCGGAGGTTCCGCCAGGTCATCGTCGTGCCGTTCATCGAGGAGAACACGGGGCCGTTCGAGGGGTCACCCGCGTCCCGGCCGACTCACCAGAAGTTCCACCAGGTCATCATCGCGCCGACCATCCAGAAGAACGCGCCGCCGAAGACCCATGGGACGAGCCAGCCAAGAAACATGGCCGCCCACTCCCAGGCTGCGCGCTTGCGCGCCTGACACGCGGAGTCGGCCGAGTGGTACGAGCGCAGCGTACTCGATGCAGTCGCAGCAGTCATCGCTTGCCTCCTCGCTTGCGCGCGGGCTGCACGATGCGTTCGTGCTCCGCGTCGCAGATGAACTCCGGGGGCCGGGTCTCCGGCTGGAACCAGGCCATGTCGCCCGCCGCCATCTCGACGCCCGTGCGGGCACAGCTCATCGGTCGTTGGAGCTTCAACGACGACCAGACGGCTCGATTCTCCGGCGGAGCCAGCAGAATCTCCAACGCCGCCTCGCAGACGACGACTGACGGCCGCCCGTCCTCGCGCACGCCCAGGTGGGCGTCCGCGCCCGGCTCGAGCATCTCGCTGGTCAGCGCGCAGCGGGTCTGTCGGTTCACCTTGATCGCCTGCCACCCGACCACGGCGGCCGAGAGCTCCCGCGCCAACCCGTTGGTCGCGCCCGAGCCCTCCTCGGCGATCCGCTTGAAGTCGTTCACGTCGAGGACCACGTCGTTGACCAGGTGCTCGACGTTCCCGGAGAGGTTCCCCAGCAGGTTGACCGTGCGCTCCAACACGCCACGGACGAGCTGGGACACGGGGACGTCGAGACGCTCGGCCTGCTCCCGCAGCTCGCGGTCGAGATCCTCGGGAATCCGGGTGTTGAGAACGCGGTCCTTGCGGCGGTGTCGGGTCATGGCGGAACCTCTGTTGTCACACAGCACAGACGCGAATGTAACACAAATGTGCTACGCGTCAACCGCGGCGTGATCCTTTGTGTGACAGAACCGGCGTGAATAGCGCCCGACCCGAAGCCGTCGCCTTCGAGACGCGGCCGCGCTATGACCCGCGTCGTCCCGGAACGCCGCCCGTTCGCGGGGGTCGACACCGTGGACGACCGCCCCCTCCGAAGCGAAGACCGACATGAGACCCTCCTCGATTTCGCACGCTGCGGTGGCCCTCGCCGCTGTCTTCGTCGTCGCTTGCGGCGGACGGCAAACCCCCGCCCCGCCCGACGCCGTCGAAGATCCGATCGTGCTCTACGAGGCGATGCTCGACAGGCTGGAGACGCTGGACACCACCCGCATGCGGGCGGTGCTGGAGTATTACGGCGAAGGCGGGCGCGCACGGGTGCGCCAGGTGGTCCTCGCCGGCAAGCCGGATCGGTTGCGCATCGAGACGCTGAGCCCGTTCGACACCACGCTGAACGTGTTCATCGTCGGTGATGGCATGCTCGTGTACTACGACCTGCAGAGTGGCGAGTACGTCTCGGGCGCTTCGACCCGCGAGAACGTCGCCCGATTCGTTCCCTTCTGGATGACCGCGGAGGATCTCGTTCGCGTGCTCCTGGGCGGTCCCCCATTGGACGCCGCGAGCGGAGACCTCGACGATTTCGTGCTCGCCTGGGATCGCCGCGAAGGAGCCTATCGACTCACCGTGCCCCTCGCCGACGGTGGGGCACTCGATCTGCTCGTCGCCCACGAGACATGGACGCTGGCCGGTGCGGAGCTGCGAGACGCCGCTGGCGACGCGCTCTTCGAGCTCCGCGCCGGGAACTTCGAGACGGTCGAGCTGGCCGAGGGGGCCACGACGATGCCGACGAGGCTGCGCTTCGTGATGCCGTCCGAGCGTGTCGACATCTCGCTCGACATCGAGCGGGTGGAGCTGAACGTGGACCTCCCGGACGCATTGTTCCGACTCGAGCCGCCCCCGGGGGCGACGCGATCGGAACTCTGAGCGCTACCCCGGGGGCAGCGGCCCGCTCTCCCGAACTTGCCCACCGTCGCTGGGCGCGGGTATTCTGAGAGGTGCTGACCATCCCAGCGAACCGGGTTTGCGACCCGGAACGCGTGGCCAAAGGCGAACGCCGAGTGTTGACCGACAACCGCATTCGCAAGACGCTGATCGCCGCCGGAATGGCGGATGCCGCAGAAGTGTCTGCGCTCGTGGCGACCGCATCGAGGGCGGGCCGGAGCCTCTATCGCGAGGTGATCCTGACCGGCCGGGTGGCCGAGGAGCAGTTGGTCGCCCACCTGGCGGCGGAGCTGGGGATTCCGAGCGTGTCGCTGAGCGGATTCGCCAACAAGCCGGAGCTCGCGGCGCTGGTGCCGGTAGACCTCGTGCGGACGCACCGCGCGCTTCCGGTCGGTCTGAAGATGGTCGACGGCGTGGAGACGCTCTACGTGGCGGTCGAGGATCCGCTCGACGTCGAGGCGCTCGAGGCGCTCGGACAGATTGTGCCGCACCCCGTGATTCCGCTTCTGGCGGGCCCGGTGGATCTCGACGCCGCGATCGCTCGTTGTACCAGCACTGCGCCCCCGCCCGCTCCGCATGACGACTTGTTCGCGGAGGTGTTGGAGAACCTCGACGAGCACGCCCAATCGGACATGTTGTCGGCGCTCAGTCTCCTCGACGACATCCCGCGAAACCGCCACGAGGTGGTGACGTCGCCTTCCGGGTTCCAAGAGGCCGAAGGCGCCGCCGCCCCCGGTGCAGCGGTCGACGACCCTGCGGACGGTCTGGTCGAGGACACAGACAGACCGCGACTCGCGTTGGGCGGGAGGTCGAACGACGTGCCGACTACGAAGGTCACGCCGCCGGGTGGGCTCGATGCCCAGAAGGCGCTGGCGGCGATGGGGAACGACGAGGGGGAGACGACCGGTCTGGGCAAGCCGGCAGCTTCGTCGAGCCCTCCGAGCTTCCAGCGGGTTACGCCCGACTCGGTCGTGGTGGATCGCTGGGCGACGGTGCCCCCGGATGTCTTCACTCGCGCCCTTGCGCACGCCCTCGTGGACGCCGGGGTCGTCACGCCCTCGGCCGTCGATGCCGCCATCCGGAAGTTGAGCGGCCGACGGTCGTGAGCATCCTCGACCGGCTCTCGGCCCGCCTGGGCGAGCTGATCGACGATGTTCGGCTTCCCGAACGGGTCTCTCGCACCCTGGACGAAGCCGAGCGATCGCTGGCGGCGGGAGACGCCGATGCCGCGCTCGCCCGGATTGCGGACGTCGACCGCGAACGGCCGGGGGTCTGGCGGGCCGAGGTCGTCGCGGGGCTCGCCCACGAGGCGCGCGGCGAGCTCGACGCCGCAGCGCGCCGCCTCGACGCCGCGGCGCGCATCCGCGACGATACGGTCGTGCTGGTCGCCCTCGGGCGCGTCGCCACGTCGCTCGGCGACCTGCGTACCGCTCGCGACCAGCTGGAGCGCGTGCTGGAGCGCCGCCTCGACGAGACGTCGCGCCTGGAGATCCTGCTCGCCCTCGCCACGCTGAACGAGCGCATCGGCCCTCGTTCACGCGCGGTTCCGGTCCTTCGTCAGGCGTCGCGTCTGCGGCCGCTCGACGGCGGGCTTGCCCTTCGTTTCGCCGCCGCCCTGGAGTCCGAGTCCGACCACGATGGCGCGATCGCCGCGCTGGATCCCCTGCTCGACGTCGACCCTCCGGCGCTCGACGTGTTCATCGAAGCGGCGCGCTTGTTGCGCTCCCGGGCAGAGGAGGGTGACGCAGGCGCCGCGGAGTCGCTTTACGGCCGCGTGCTCGAGCGGTCCGCAGACAATCCGGACGCCCTGGAGGGGCTGGCCGCAATCTACGCGCGGCAGTCACGGGTGGCGGACGCGCTGCCGCTCTTCCAGCAGGCGCTGCTCACGGCGCCGATCGGCACTCACGGCCGGCTTCATCGCCAGGTGGGCGAGTGTTATCGAGCGTCGGGCCAGCACGTGAGGGCGCTCGACGCCTTCCGCGCTGCGGTCGCCTTGGACCCGGCCGACATCTCGGCGCATACCGCCGTCGCAGCGCTCGCATTGACGGCTGGCGACGCGCGCGAGGCAGCAGACGCCGCGGAGGCGGCGCTCGCACTCGACGCGTCGTCGCGGCGCGCCCGCGCCTTGTTGGGGCGCGCGCTCATCGGTCTCGGCCAGGTCGACGAAGCACGGCCCCTGCTCTCGTCGTTGCGGGCCGCCAGGATGGACGTCGAGGTGCTGCACGCGATCGGCGAGCTGGCGCTGCGGACCGACGACGCAATCGAGGCGATCGCCCTCCTCGGCGAGGCCGCAGTCCGCCAACCAGACCGTGCGGGTGTCCAGGAGCTGTTGAAGGAGGCGTACCGCTCTCTCTCTCCGCGTCTCCCGCCCCTCGACGCCGACAATGCCGACGATCCGGCGGCGCTGGCTCCGTTCCTGGACGCACTCAGCGAAGCGGTCGCCTCGCATCCTCTGCTCACCGATCTGATTCCGCGTGCGACCGCGCTGCGACAGCATCTCGACACGCCGCTCACGATCGCTGTGCTCGGTGAATTCAACGCGGGGAAGTCGACCTTGATCAACGCGTTCGTGGCCGAGGACATGGTGGTCACGGGCGTGTTGCCGACGACCTCACACGTGAACGTCGTGCGTTATGGACCGCGCAAGGTCGCGCGGTGGACCCGCCTCGACGGCAGCGTGTCGGAGATTCCCTACGACGAGGCGGCGCGGCTGGTGAAGGAGGCGCCGGAGTCGATCGAGGAGCTGGAGTTCTGCTTCCCTCATCCGGACCTGCGCAGCGTGCACTTCTGGGACACGCCCGGATTCAACGCACCGGACACCACGCACGAGGCGCGCGCGCGCGCCGCGCTGGAGACAGCGGACGCGGTCGTCTGGATGCTCGACGCCAACCAGGCTTTGTCGTGGACGGAGTTCGAGCGCCTCGCCGAGATCCCGTCGCGCTCGGAGAAGCTGCTCGTCGTGCTGAACAAGGTCGACCGGATCGGCGACGACGACGACGCGCGGGCGGCGATCGAGGAGCACGTGGGCCGCCACCTGGAGTCGAGACACGGAGGGATCTTCTGGCTCTCCGCACTGCGCGCCCTCGAGTCCCGTCGTCCGGGCGCGACGGCACCGGCGGAGCCGTCGGGTTGGGAGGCGTTCGAGGACGCGCTGCGGCGGCAGGTCTTCGAGCGCGCCGGCCACCTCAAGGCGCTCGAGGTCGTGAAGGGGCTACTGGGACTCCTGGCGGAGGCGATGGACCGGACCGAGGGGAGGCGGGCGGCGGTCCGCTCGGCGATCGGATCGGTCGGCGACCGACGGCAGGCGCTGCTGGCCCAGGCGGCGCGCTGGCCGGACGAGGTGTCGACGGAGGTGTGCACGACGTTGAATCGCGCGCTGCAAGACGTTCGGTCCCGCGCTGCTGCTGCGGTCGGACAGCTCGCCTCGCCGGGGGCTGGGCTTTTCGGTCGGCGCACGTTGGCGCCGGACGATCGGGGTCTGGTGTTGTCGCGCCTGCTCGACCGCGCGGAGACAGCGCATGCGGAGGCCGCTGCGAACATCCTCGATCGGGCGGACCGTGTCGACCGGGATCTCGTCGCGCTGGTCGAGACGACGGCGACGACGTTCGGGCCTCCGGACTCGCGCACCCTGCGCCGTCGGTTGGAGGCATATCTGGCCGAGACAACGGCCCTGCGCGGCCTGCTCTTCGAGCGCATGACCGGCGCCCCGTGTGCGGTCTCCCGCGCGTTCGCGCGGGAGTTCGGAGATCGGGTGGTCGACGCGCTCGCTGCAGAGGGGCTGAAGACCGAGACCGAGCGCGTGGCGCTCCTGCATCGCCTGGTCCCGTCGGCGGGGGAGGAGATCGGCCGGCACGTCGACGAATGGGGCGCGGAATATCTCGCCGCGTCCGCGCGCTTGTGTGACCACGTGGAGCGCGATCTCGACATCCTTGCGCTTGACCTGGAGCATCGTATCATGCGCCCCTTCTCGGGGGTCCGGAGGTCGCTCGCTTCCGATCCCGCGCCCGAAGCAGAAGCCCACGAATCGTGAAGCTCCGCACAAAGATCGCGCTCGGACTGGTCGTTGCGTTCGCATTGACAATGGCGTGCAAGTCCGGCGAGGACGACTCTGCCCCCGCTGTCGACGTCGACGTGGGTACTGCATCGGTCGACGGGACCGCGGCACCAACCACCGCCCTGGGTCCGTCGCCCACGGAGACGCCTCCGACCAACACGGCGCCCGTGAGTCCGCAGATCGAAGTGCTCGGCGGTCGGGATCGACGTCCGGAGACCGAGGCCAGCCGCGAGCTCGCGGCGCGCCTGGGTCTGGCCCCACCGGATCCGCTCTTCGTGTCCGATCTGCTCACCCGGTCCGACGTACGCGAGCTCACGGGCTACGGCGGTGACCTGTTGGAGACGAGCCTCGAGGGCATCGCTCCGGGTCCGGACTACAACGCGATCCGCA
>CAZFPM010000043.1:0-242 GCA_964520965.1 uncultured Myxococcales bacterium | reverse complement strand
AGGCCGCTGGCGGATACGGGTTCGCGCTGCAGGTATGGCCGTTCGACGAGGTGCGCCAGCTGAGCAACCAGTTCCGGCGTCTTCGCGAGACGTACTTCGACTCGCAGCTCGATCCTGCCGGCGTGGCCAACGAGTCGTTTGCCGCGGAATTCCAGGGTCTTCGCCACTACGCGTTCCTGCATCGCGCCGCGAAGAGCATGGCGGTCGTGACCTGCGAGACCCGGTACTGCGACGTCACGCAG
>CAZFPM010000042.1:2478-30118 GCA_964520965.1 uncultured Myxococcales bacterium | reverse complement strand
CGGCTTCGTCGGCTTCGTCGGCTTCGTCGGCTTCGTCGGCTTCGTCGGCTTCGTCTGCTTCGTCTGCTTCGTCTGCTTCGTCTGCTTCGTCTGCTTCGTCTGCTTCGACGGTTTCGTCAGCTTCGCCAGCTTCGTCGGCTTCGACGGCTTCGACGGCTTCGTCAGCTTCGTCAGCTTCGTCAGCTTCGTCAGCTTCGTCAGCTTCGTCAGCTTCGTCCGAGTCTGGCTCCTCCGCCTCGTCGGTCTCGTCTGCCTCTGGCTCTTCCGCTCCGTCGGTCTCGTCCGCTTCTGGCCCGTCTTCCTCGGCTTCCTCGTCCGCTACTGGTGCTTCGGGTTCGTCAGCTCCGTCCGTTTCCGGCTCCTCGGCTTCGTCCGTCGCGTCTTCGTCATCCGCCGCATCGGCTCGGGGCTCTTCGGGTTCGTGAGCTTCGTCGCTTTCCCGCTCCCCTGCCTCGTCCGTCTCGACCTCGATGTCGTCGTCGGTCTCGACCGGCTCTCCGGCGGTCGCTGCGGTGGCCGTTGCCGCAGCCGCGGCCCCTTCGCCGACCGAAGGAGTCGCATCGTCCGTCGTGTCTTCCTCGGACGCCTCTGCGGCGCCGAACGCTGCGATCTCGTCGGTGTTCGAGTCGTCGTCGTCGTCCCGGGCATCGTCGGTGCCTGCCTCGATCGTCGTGGCCTCGACCGGCGCGTGCCCGTCGGTCGGCTGGGCATCCTCCTCGTCGAATGCACCGAGGTCGATCTCGATGTCGTCGTCCTCCTCCGGCTCGTCGTCCTCTTCCAACTCGTCGTCGCTCGCTGCGACGGCGGTTGCCACATCGTCTCCGGCGGCCGGTTCGTCTTCGATGGACGTGCCGGCGGCCGCGTCGGCGACCTCTGCCGAAGCTTCGTCGCCGGAGTCGTCGTCCGGTTCCTCCCCACCGGATTCCCCGCCGCCGCTGTCGGCGACCGCGTCCAATGGCTCGGGCGGCGTGTCGAATGTGCCGAGGTCGATGAACACGTCCTCGTCGAGATCGAAATCGCCGCCGTCGTCGCCCGCGTCGGCTCCTCTGACCGACTCGAGGGTCTCGGGGGCCTCGAGCTCGGCCGCCGCGGGCGTTGCCGTCGTCGGACGCTCGGCCGCAGGTGCCGACGAGCCTTCTTCCGTCGTCGCCGTCGTCGCCGTCTCTGCCGAGGCTGCTTCGGGATCGAGGGCCGGAGGATGCGCCGGGGCTCGTGGCGGGAGTGCCGCAGCCTGCTGTTGTGGCGTGGGCTCTCTCGGCGCCGGTGGCGGCCTCGTCGCGTCCTGCTGCTGCGGCGTGGGCTCTCTCGGCGCCTGGGCGGCCGGCCGATCCGGTGTTGGCGCGGTCGCCCGCGGTGCGGCGCCGACGGCGGGAAGGGGCTGCGACCGGCTCCTGCGCGGTGGTGGGGGCGGCGGCGCTCCTGTCGGGGATCGGTACCGGGCGGCCGGTGCCTGTGTCGTCGCGGCCGGTGCCTTCGGTGTCGCCGCCGGTCGAGGGGGCGCGGCGGAGACCGGTTGGGGTGGAGCCGCCTGGGGCGGTTGCTGCTGGGGCGGGGGCGCGGCGGAGACCGGTTGGGGTGGAGCCGCCTGGGCCGGCGGCTTCTGCGGCGGGGGTGCCGGTCGCGCCGCCGGCGGTGTCAACTCGACCTGCGGCAGGTCGGTGGGTGCGACATCGCCGACGAGGGCCTCCGTTATGCCGCCGTGGCGGGCTACCGTCTCGTCCGGATGGGCCAGGTCGAGCACGGCGCCTTCCGCGCGTTTTCCTTCCGGATCGGCGAAGAGCTGAATCGTCGGCAGTCCGTAGAGCCCGGGCTTGTCGGAGTTCGCGATGATCACGCCGCGCCAGCCGGACTTCATCTGAACGACGGTCCCGCGTGGGAGCAGGCCGAGAGCCTGCAGGAGCAGGTCGACGCAGAAGCGTTCCAGCTCGTCGCGCGCCGCACCGCGAAGGACCTGGATCGCCTGGTCGGGTGTCAGGCGGCTTTGGCTGTGGACGTCGAAGGTGAGTGCCTCGTCGAAACGCCGAACGACCGACACGAGCGTCGACTCGAGTCGAGGGCTGAACGTCCCGCGGTAGGGGTCGCCCAGCTCTTCGGAGTTCGTGAGCCACTGGGCCTCGAATCCGACGACCGTCCTGAGGAGGCCCTCCTCCTGCAATCTGCCGATCGCGGCGAGCGAGACTGCGGTCGCGACGGGCAGCCGCGCGCGCTGCGCCGGGTCGAGCCGAGGGATGACGCCGAGTTTCGACGACGGGTCACGGCCCATTCCGGCAGCGCGTGGTCGCCCGACGTCGAAGAGCAGCGTCGACAACGCGATGCGCGACAGGGTCTTGATGTCGTCGGTGAGCTGCCTGGCGGTGACGATGGCCAACACCGCGCTGTTGACGGCGCGGCCGGCCTCGTCGTCGTGGACGTTGCGCATCCTCGTGACGCCAAGGAACGCAGAGCTGTCCGTCTCCGCGAGCATGACGAGCTGCTGGGCGATCCGCTTGAGTTGGCGCGATGCGACGTAGTTGCCGCGCTTGAGGTTGTCGAAGATGACACGCATCACGACGATGGCCGACGCGTAGGTGCGCCCGACCCGGTCGGTCGCCGTCAGCGTGGCCGACTGCAGGTCTTCGAGGAGCTCGGTGGAGATTCGAATCAGGGTCGCGTTCTCCGGGAACGCGGAGATCTCCGCCGGGGCGTCCGTGGAGCCGCCCCGCAGCCGCCCCGAGGCCTCGGCGACCATGCCCTTGATGTCGTCGAATCCCGCGTCGGCGCCGATCGTGATCTGGTTGAACCCGATGCGGGAGAGCAGGCGCGACAGGTCTTGCGCCGCCTCGTAGACGTCGCGATTGGCCTTCAGGAGCGTGCCGTTTACGAAGACCGTGTCGTTGAGGAAGAGGACGCTCAGCTCATCGAATCCGTGGCTCCGGATCTCGTCGAATAGTCGCACGGACTGTTCGATCGTCCGCGTCACCGCCTCATTGTTCATGAGGTGGAGGCCGGAGATCTTGAACATGCGGTACAGCTGCCGCACGAAGACGGCGAAATCGTCCGCATCGACGCGCCGGGCAGCCTGCTGTTGGGCCGAGGTGTCCATCAGGTGCCGCCCTGTTTGATCCGACCCTGGATCGCCGTTTCGGCGCGCGTGGCCGCGTCGCGGAGGTTCTTGCTGTTCCACCACCCGCGCGACTTGGCGGCGCGCACCGATTCCAGCGCCTCTTCGCTCGCGGCGTACTCGCCGAGGAAGTCGACGGCGAGGCGACGTGTGGCATCGACGCGCTTGTCGCAGAAGAGGCCGTGTTTGCGGGCGAGCTCACCGGCGACGGTCACCGCGTCGCGGAGTGAATGCTCGAAGACGAACGTCAGCATCATCTGCCGTTCGCGCAGCGGCCGATCGTGGAGCGACGAGTCCCGCAACAGCCCCACGATCTTGGGAACCGCGACTTGGACGTCGTGGTCGGAGAGCATGCGCAGCACGCCGGCGCGCACTTCGGGATCGTCGTCCTGCAACAACGCGGTGACCTCGGACAACACCGGCTCCGAGGGTTGGTGGATGTTGACGCTGAGGGCGTCCAGACGCAGCGTCTTGAACCCGCTCTTGGAGGCCTGCTGGAGCGCGGCGTGCGCGCCGCTGGTCTCGGGCTCCTTCAGCATCGCGACGAGGTCCTCGCCGAGCTCGAGGTCGGCCCCGGCCAGCGCATTGCCGAGGATCTCCTCGTTGCCGGCGACGTGTCGTTCGACGTACTGCCGAAGGATGTCCCCAGTCGGCGTGCCACGCGAGCGACCGAACGCGTCGAATACGGTCCCGTAGCAGCGGGGGTTCAGTGCCACGATGATCTCGACGAACATCGGCCGACAGCCGAATGCCTTGTCCGGCGGCTGCCCCTTGTCTTCGACGGCTCGCTCCAGCAGGCGAGCCGCTGTGTCGGAGTCGACCGTTCGTTCGAAGATCAGCTGGCGCTCGGCAGGCGGGAGCTCGGCCGCGATCGAGTCGAGCAGATGGTAGACGTCGTCGGCGCCCTTCTCGGCCGCCCGCTGGCTCAGGAGCTCACGCAGCGGGGACGCGACGAGTTCCAGCTCTTGCGACGCGAGTGCATCGTGGAGAGCAGTGGCGAGCACGAGGTGAACGCGGTCGTCCGAGCGTTCCGCCTCTTGCTCGAAGAGCACCCGGTAGCGGCCGAAGATCGACTCTGGGATCGTCGTCGCCTGGTTCGCCGCCAGCTGCTCGACGGCACCGCGCTGGAAGCTGATGGCGATCGCGTCGGCCTCCTTGAGCCCGGCCTCCCCGATCTCCGCGATCAGACCGGCGACCTCGGCGCGCTCGCTGTAATCCTCGGACAGCTGGTCCCGGATCTCCTGCCGCAGGTCTGCGAGCTCGGTGTGCATGTGGAGATGATCGTGCAGCAGACTCATGTCGAAAGACTGCACGAGCTTCGCGTCGACGTTGGGGAACTCCTGCTCGACGTAGACGGTCGCCAGGTCGTCGTCGTCGGGGAGATCCCTGGCCGGATCGAGGGCCATCAGCCGCAAGAAACGGTCGAACTCCGCCGCGGTGATCCCCGGCAGGAATCGCAGGGTCCTGAACCCGCTCGCGAAGAGGTTGTACGGGATGTCCTCCTGGCCGGCGACCGGCTCCCAGACCGGCTCTCCGTCGTAGTCGAAGCCGTAGGGGCGCAACGTCCAAGCGACGCCTTCGGCCCACTGCTTCAACGCGGTCGCCAGGTGTTGGAAGGCGGCGGACCGCTTCGCCTGGACCTGCTGGTGATCCCAATCGAACTGGAACCTCGCGCCGAAGACCGAGGCGCAGAGTCGGAAGAGCTCCTTGGTGTCGCGGTGCTTCTCGCGTCGGACCTCCGGCGCCAGCGCGTCTTCTTCTCGCGAGACGAGCGCGCCGAGGGCCGCGGCGAGTTCTCGACGCCCGGCGCCCTGGCTCGACGGCTCGTCTTGCAGATCGGCGAGCACCTGGTTGATCTCCGCGGACATCTCCGCGGCGGTCTGGAACCGGTCGACCGGGTTCCAGGCCAGCGAGCGGTCGACGAGACGGATGATCGACAGCGGCAGGTCGGGCGCTGCGCGGGCCAACGACTGGGGCGGCGTCGTGGCCGCGAGGATGAACGCCTCGTCGCTCGATTGCGTGTCGCGCAGCCGGACGCCGGAGAGCAGGGAGTAGAGCGTCGCCCCGAGGGCAAAGATGTCCGAGCGGCGGTCGATCCCGGTCGCGGCGTTGATCGCCTGCTCCGGCGACATGTACGCCGGTGTCCCGAGCCGCTTGTTCGCGTCGACGGCCGGGTCCGACTCGCCCTCGACGCGGGCCACGCCGAAATCCAGCACCTTGATGACGCCCTCGCGGGTCACGAAGATGTTCGCCGGCTTCAGATCGCGGTGGATGACTCCCTGGTCGTGGCAGAGTTGCAGCAGCGAGAGCACCTGCTCGGCGATCAGGAGGCACTCGTCGATGTCGAGGCGCCCACCCTTGTTGGTCAGGAGCGTGTCGAGGGGGACCCCGTGCAACCGTTCCATGACCACGAAGGGCACGCCCTCGTCGGTCTGACCGGCCTCGAACGCCCGCACCACGTTCCTGTGCTCGAGACGCTGCAGCAGCCGCGCCTCGGAGAAGAAGCGCTCACGCAACCCCGCGTTGTCGGCCACGGCGCGCAACATGCACTTCACCGCGACGACCTCGTCGCCGTCGTGCGCCTGGTACACCGTCGCCATCCCCCCCCGACCGATGACCGCAGTGACTTCCCAGCGACCGGCGAACACCTCGCCTAGCTGCTCGGCCACCGACTCGGCGGTGCCCGAGCGCAGGGCGTCGTATGACGCTGAAACCGTCAAGAACCGCGCGTGAGTTGCGGGAGATTATCGACACCGGACAGTAGTCCGCGACCCTGCCCTCCGTCAATTCTACCCCAGTACGGCGTTCCTGGCACGTGCGCCGTCCGTTGCCCGCTCTCGTCGGCCCACGACCAGCCGACCAGCGCCATCAGAGGCCACGGTGGGGTTGCTTTCCGAGCGCGGGTGGACCATTGCGACGGAGCCGCGCCGTCCCGCGGCGCCGGCGGCGCCCGACCGTCGGCCGACCGACCCGACCGCGCCCGCCAGCCCGATGACCGAAAGCGACGACCTCGCCGCCATGCGGCGGGAATACACCCGCGAGACCCTGTCGACCGAGTCGGTCGCCACGGACCCCTTCGTGCAATTCCAGGCCTGGCTTGCCGAGGCGACCTCTGCGCAGGTGCGCGACCCGTCCGCCATGACCCTCGCGACCTGCGGGAGCGACGGGCAGCCTCGCGCCCGGGTGGTGCTCCTCAAGGGCGTCGACCCCGACGGGTTCGTCTTCTACAGCAACTACGCCAGCGACAAGGGAAGGCAGCTCGCCGAGAACCCCAAGGCCGAGGCCGCGTTCTACTGGTCGGAGCTCGAACGACAGGTTCGCGTCGCCGGCGACGTCGCCCGTGTCAGCGACACGGAGTCCGACGAGTATTGGGCCACCCGCCCCCGGGACAGCCAGATCGGCGCCTGGGCCTCACCGCAGAGCGCCCGCATCCGATCTCGCGGCGTCCTCGAGGCCAACGAGGCAGATTCAACGCATCGCTACGGCGACGGCCCCGTCCCGCGCCCGGAGCATTGGGGCGGATACCGACTCGTCCCGCGCCGGTTCGAGTTCTGGCAGGGAAGAGCGAGCCGCCTACACGACCGGGTCGTCTACGAGCGCGACCGCAGCGGCGCCTGGAGCCGCTGGCGGATCGCCCCTTGAGCGGCGTCGCCTATCGCGGCCCCGTCACGGCGGGGCGCACACCGTCGTGACCACGCCTTCGGGTGTGCGGCGAGGCAGGCAACGGTCACCGACCGTGCAGTCGCGGTCGAGGCAACACGGCGTGGTGCAGCGGCCGTCGATGCACAGGAAGTTGGCGCAGTCGCCATCGGCCCCGCACGCCACCCCCGTTCCGCCCGTGCCTGCGCCAGGCGCCTCGACGCACGCCCGAGCGACGGTGCCGCGGGGCCCGGCGATCAGGCCGCAGACCAGCCCGAAGCCGCAGTCGCTCGCGCCGCAGCACAGGTCCGCGCACACTGCCGTGCCCGCGCTCGGGCTCGGCGTGCAGACACCGCTCCAGCAGTCCACCTCGCTGAAACAGGGCGTGCCGGCTCCGCCGCCCAACAGACCCAGCGGGTTGCAGTACGCCCGCATCCCCGACGGCACCGAGGTCCAGTGGCACGGCGTCGCCGAACAATCGCCGTCCGTGCAACACGAGCCGCGGCAGAAGTCGACGCGCCCGTCGCACAGGTCGCTCTTGCAGAAGCCCGCCGTCGCGCAGTGGTCGCCGACGCGGCCCGTGAACGTGGCGCCCGGGAAGATCCTCGCCGGCAGGCAATACGTGCCGCCGCCGGCCTGCAGGCAGCCGAAGCCGCCCGGGCACTCGGCTTCGTGGCAGCACGGCGTGCCGCAGACCGCCACGTCGCCGAGGCTCGTCGTCATCTCCAGGCAGGCTGCCGATTCGCACTGACCGTCGCTCCCACAGTCTTCGCCGAGGGTCCGCAGCCGTCCCGGGGGCTCTTCCTCGGTGTCTTCGCGCGCATCGCCGACGGCGTCGTCGGGGGGCTCGGTGTCTTCGGGCGGAGCGGCGTCCTCCGGCGCATCGGAGTCGAGTGATACGTCGGGGTCCTCGGCGGGGCGGGTGTCTTCCGGCGGCTCGGTATCCGGCTCCGGCTCGTCCTCCGGCGCGTCGCGGGTCTCGGCGTCGTCGGTGTCGGCGACGGCGTCCGTGTCCGTGTCCGTGTCCGGCGTATCGGGCCGCTCCGGCGCGTCGTCGCCGTCCGGCGGGCCTCCTGCGTCGTCGTCCCCGACATCCCGCGGCTGGCGCGCACACTCGCAGGACTCGAATCCGGTGCCGTCCTCGCGGCAGGCCTGGGCTCCCTCGGCCCGGTTCTCACACACGCAGAGCACCGACTGGCCGGGGACGCACACCGGCGGGTCGGCGGGTGGGTCCTCGGTGCACGCCAGCGCGCCGAGGGCGCACCAGACGCCGAGGACGATCAGCCGAGCGCCGCGGTCCATTCCACCTCGCGGAAGCCCACCAGCACCCGGTCGCCCGTGTCGAGCAACGGTCGTTTGATCAGCATGCCGTTCGCTGCCAGCTCGGCGACCGCCTCGTCGTCGGTCATCGTCGGGAGCCGACTCTTGAAGTCCCCCGCGCGGTACGCGCCGCCGGAGGCGTTGAACATGCGTCGGAGCGGGAGATCCGCCCGACGCCAGAGGTCTGCGAGGGTCTCCGCCGTGGGCGTCGCTTCCACGAGGTGGCGCACCTCGACCTCGACCCCGCGGGCGTCGAGCCACTTGCGGGCCTTTCGGCAGGTCGAGCAGCCGGGGTACCAGTAGAGGATCATCGTCTCTGCATCATCGAGGGAGGTGGTGTCCAACCGCCGAGGGCGCTCTCCAGCGTGCCGGCGACGGCGATCGACAGGTGATCGTGGGCGTGTCCGGCGACGACCTGGGTGCCCAGGGGAAGGCCGCGGTGGTCGAGGCCGAGCGGCACCTGGGTGACCGGAAGCTCCAACACGTTGAAGATCGCCGTGTAGGCGAAATCGAGCGGCGTGAGGAGGGGGTGATAGTGCCGCGGCGCCGTTCGTGTACAGGGCGGGATCAGCAGAACCGCGTCGTCTCCGAGCAGATCGTCGATCTCGGCGCGCAACGCCGCGGTCGCCGCGTGCGCCTTCTCTGCGCTGCCCGAAACGACCTCGCTGAGACGCTCGACGGCGGCGAGAACGATCGCCGGGAGCGTGTGCGGCGAGCGGCCGGCCGTCCAACGGAGAACCTCGACCGTCATGCTCTTGGGGCTCCCCGCCTCGAGCAATGCGCGGAACGAATGTTCGCGCTGCGCGTCGCCCAACAGCGTCGACCACAGGGCGAACGATGCCCGCAGCGCTGGGATGCGATGCCGCTCGACCCGCGCGCCGGCCTGCGCCAGGGCGACGCAAGCCCGCTCCTGGGCCTCGCGCATGTCGCGCGACACCCGCCGGAACCCGTTGTCCGGAACACTGATCACGCGGAG
Source organism: uncultured Myxococcales bacterium (assembly GCA_964520965.1). Classification (GTDB taxonomy): domain Bacteria; phylum Myxococcota_A; class Bradymonadia; order REDH01; family REDH01; genus CAZFPM01. The sequence continues at coordinate 21,083 of CAZFPM010000042.1, read as the reverse complement.
CTGGTCGACCCGAACCGCCGCCGGGTCGCCGAGCGGCATCTCGACGCATCCGCCATCCTCGCCGTCCGGTCCTGCGAGCACGGTCAGCAGCGGCCACAGGTCCTCCGACCGGCGGGCGAGCGGACCGGTGGTCAAGTAGCGCAGGCCCGCGCCCTCCGCCGCCGGGAACTGTCCGCTACCCGGAACGCGTCCCCCCGTCGGCTTGTGGCCGAAGACGCCGTTGAAGAACGCCGGCAATCTAATGGACCCGCCGATGTCGGCGCCGAGGCCGAAGGGCACCGCGCCGGCGCCGACGATCGCACCCTCTCCGCCAGAGCTCCCGCCGACGATCCGTCGGGCGTCGTAGGGGTTGTTCGTGCGTCCGTACACGCGGTTGTTCGTCTCCCACCACATGCACAGTTCGGAGATGTTCGTCACCCCGACCGGAATCGCACCGGCCTCGCGCCATCGGCGGACCGTCGTGGCATCGCTCTCGCAGATGGTGCCGACGCGGGAGACGAGCCCCGCCGTCTGCGGCATGCCGGTGAGGGCGAACGACTCCTTGATCGAGCACGGGACCCCGTGAAAGGGCCGCTGCGCCGCCGTCTGCCCGTCGCGGACCGCCGCATCTGCCGCCTCTGCCTCTTTGCGCGCCTCCCCGAATCGCTCGGCGACGATCGCGTTCAGCTCGGGATTCACCGCCTCGATGCGTCGAACGTGAGCGTCGAGGACCCCCACCGCGCTCAGCTCGCCGCTGCGAATCCGGTCGGCGAGCGCGATCCCGGACATCATTAGCGGGTCGGCGTTCCGGCGATCCGTCATTGCGCCACTGCGGGACGATCGAGGTCGACGGAGATCGGGCAGTGATCCGATCCGGGCACATCGTCGTGGATCTCGGCCCCGCGCATGAAGGGCATCGCCGCGGGCGACGCCAGCACGTAGTCGATCCGCCAACCGACGTTCCGTTCACGCACGCCGAAGCGCTGGCTCCACCAGGTGTATCGGTCGCGTGTGTCGGGGTTCATGTGCCGGAACGTGTCCACCCAGCCGTCGTCGAACCAACGGTCCAGCGCCGCCCGCTCCTCGGGGCGGAAGCCGCTGGTCTGCTCGTTCTGTTTCGGGCGCGCGAGGTCCGCCGCTCGGTGTGCCGTGTTGAAATCGCCCACCACGAGCACGCGTTCGCCGGCTGCGATGCGCGGGGCGAGCCGAACACGCAGGTGGTCGTAGAAGTCGAGCTTGAACGGAATGCGGCTCAGGTCCCGGTCGCGCCCGCTGCCATTCGGGAAATAGCAGTTGACCACCGTGAGCGCTCCGAACCGGAGTTCGTGATGGCGCCCCTCGATGTCGAACTCCGGGCGGGAGAGGGTCACGTCGACCGCGTCGGCCGGTCGTCGAGAGTAGGCGCCCACACCGCTGTAGCCCTTGCGCTCCGCAGGGGCGAGGTAGCGGCTCCAACCCTCGGGTGTGAAGGTCTCGTCGAGCTGCTCGGGCAGGGCGCGGGTTTCCTGCAGCGCCACCACGTCGGCGGGTTCGGCGGCGAGCCACGTGAAGAAGCCCTTGCGCGCGGCGGCGCGCAGCCCGTTGACATTCCACGAGACGACGCGGAACGTCGGGTGCGGAGGCTTGGCTGGGTCTTTCGGCACGGAGATGCAGCGTCGAGGCCGAGCGACGATACCCGCATGACGCGCGTCTCGAAACAGCGGCGTGACTTGGGCTCGGGTGGTGACGACCGGGATCCGGGCGGCGGCGATGACGGCGCTTCGGCGCGGGTGCCGGATCTCCTATCATGCGTCGGTCGGGTCGCGTGGAAGGAAGCATGCTGAGCAGATGGAGGCGAAAGGCCGGGGGGATCGTCGTCGAGGCGCTCTATCACTCCCTTTCGGGCGCAGGGCGGCTGCATCCGATGGCCTCGCCGGCGCGCTCGGGGATCACGGTCGAGCGCGACCTGCCCTACGGAGACGGGCCCGCGCGAAGGCTCGACGTATGGCGCCCGTCGACCGCCGGGCGGGCCCCGGCGGTTCTCTACCTGCATGGCGGCGGGTTCCGGATGCTGTCCAAGGACACCCACTGGCTGATGGCCCTCGCGTACGCGCGCGCAGGTTACGTCGTGTTCAACGCCGACTACCGGTTGGCGCCGTCGCACCCCTATCCGGCGGCCGTCGCCGATGCGTGCGCAGCCTGGCGCTGGGTGGCCGAACATGCAGCCGAGCACGGGGCCGACCCCGACCGGTTGGTGGTCGCGGGAGAGTCGGCCGGCGCCAACCTCGCCGCTTGCATCGCGCTGGCCTCGTCGTACCGTCGGCCCGAACCCTGGGCTTCGGCGGTCTTCGACGCTGACGTGGCCCCTCGCGCGGTGGTCGCGGCGTGCGGCCTGTTCGAAGTGTCGGACACGGATCGGTTCCTGCGCTCCCGACGCCTGCCGGTATTCGTGGGCGACCGCATCAGCGAAGTGTCCGAGGCCTACCTCGCCCGGGCGGACCCCGACGTGCCGCGGACCTTTGCCGATCCGCTCGTTCACTTCGAGTCGGGCGCTCGACCCGATCGACCGCTTCCGCCGGTATTCGCGCCGGTCGGCACTGCCGACCCGGTGCTCGACGACACGCGGCGCCTGGAGCGGGCGCTGTCTGCCCTCGGGACCCGCTGCGACGCCCGCTACTACGACCGCGAGATCCACGCGTTCCACGCCTTCGTCTGGCGCCCTGCGGCGAGGCGTTGCTGGGCCGACACCTTCGCTTTCCTCGACGAGATCCTGGGCGGTTCAGCGGCCAGAGACGCCTGTCGCGACGACCGCGTTTCCGCTAACGTCCATGGCGCCGAGCATCGGGAGGTCGGCGCGAACCTCGACCCCGAAGTCTGATGACCCGAACACGCCTCTGGTGCACGACGTTGTTGGTCGCGGTCGCGGTCTACGGTTGCCGGAACGAGGATCGAACCGGCACCACGATGGAGCCGGCAGACGCCGATGCGATGGTCGATGTCGGCGGCGCTGATACCGGTCCTTCGGGCGACGCAGACGCCGGCCGCGATGACGTCATGGATGCCGTCGGCGATGCTGATGCGATCGGCCCGCCACCCGATGTCGCGGACGCCTCTCTCGACGGGCTTCCCGGCGATGCCACCCCGGACGCCGAACCCGACGCGGACGCCGACCTCGACCCGGACGCCGACCTCGACCCGGACGCAATGCCGACCCGCCGGGCCGTCGTCGTCGACACCGAGGTCGCCCCCGGCCTGCTCCAGGTGGGGCGGCCGCTCCCGATCCGGTGCGTGACGTACGACTCCGACGGCGGTGATGCTCCGCTGCCGCCGGAGACCATCGCGCGGGTGAACATCGCTCCCGCCGATGGGATCGAGCGCCGTCCGGACACCGGAGCCGTCATCGCCACCATCGACGGGGCGTACGAGGTCTGGTGCTCGGTGCCGGTCCTCGGACTCACCGACCCCACGCCCGAGTCCGTCGTGGTCGAACCCGGACCCGTGGCCACGACGCTCGCCGAGGTGGCTCCCCACCGGGTGGAGGCCGGCGCCCCGTTCGCGGTGAGTTGTTGGGGTTTCGACCAGTGGGGCAACGAGGTCACCAGCGTAGACTGGGAGGTCGTGACCGACCCGCCGGTCGACGTGACCCCAGCGGAGTCGGGCGACGACCGTTCGATCACCGTCGCCGGCCTCTATGCCGTCGCCTGCCTGCACCCGGATGCGGACGAGATCGTCGGCGACGCCCTCGAGGTCAGCCCCGCCGATCCCGACCACTTCGTCCTCGGTGTGTCACCGGACCGCGAGATCTACGGCCTCGGCGAGATCATCCGCCTGATCTGGGTCGTCACCGACGCCTTCGACAACCCGATCCCCGACGCCCCCGTCGAGTCGGTCGCCGTGCCCGAGCTGCCGAACTTCGGCGCCGACCGATACCGACTCAACGCAGAAGGGGTGTTCGAGATCACGGCGACCCTCCCGCCGCCCACCACGACGGGCGAGCCCCTGGTCGACTCCGTCACGGTCGTCGTAAACGGGCGCGGCCCCGCGATCACGTGCACCAACCCGGCCGATGGTGCGATGCTCGACATGGTCCCCGGAGGCACGATCACCGTCGAAGGCACCGTCGCCGACGATCTGGGCGTGGCCCTCGTGACCGTCGGCGGCGAACGCGCGGTCATCGACGGCGACCGGTTTTCCGCCGAGACCACGACCCGCTACGGCATCAACTTCGTCGACGTCGTCGCCAATGACAGCCTGGGCGTACAGAACGCCCGAACCTGCGCGTTCCTGGTCTCCGACGACTGGTCCGCCGAGGGGGATTTCCTCGACGACTCGGTCACCCTGAAGCTGACGCAGGCGGCGATCGACGATGGCGACCGCTCCGGGGGGATGAACAGCCTCGGAGACCTCCTCCACACCGCCCTGAACAGCCCCGGCCTGCGCAACACGATGCACGACTCGTTCGCCGGTCGTCGGCGGCTGGCGGACGAGTGCCTGGAAGAGGTGTTCGGCAGCTGCGTCCTGCGTGTGCGCGTCGACTACCAGGACTCCCGCGTCGGCGGCCCGAACGACGTCTCCCTGCGACTCGTCGACGAAGGGATGCGTGCGGTCGCCACGGTGCGTAACGCGGCCGTGCGGCTCGACGTCGACACCAGCATCCTCGACTCCGACGGCTGGGTGACCCTCTCGCACCTGACCGTCGACGTCACCCTGGGCCTCGGCCTCGACGGCGCCGGGAGACCCACCGTGACCGGCTCCACCGTCAACAGCGTCGATGTCGGGTCGGTCAACAGCGACTTCAGCGGCTTCTCGGGCTCCATCATGGACCTGCTGGTCGACCTCTTCGAGAGCACCATCCGCCGGGAGCTCCGCGACGCCATCCGCGACTTCATCGCCGACTCCTTCGACGACATCGTGGACGGCGTCGTCTCCGGCCTCGACATCGCCAGCCTGGGGAGCTCGTTCGACGTGCCGCGCTTCGACGATGGGCCAGACGTGCCAATCGCGTTCGGCCTCCGATTCACCACGCTGACCACCGACGCAGCGCGGGCTCTGTTTGGCGTCGGACTGCGCTTCAACGGTCCGATAAACCACGTCGGTGAGACGCTCGGTGCGCCGTATCCGAGCGGAGCAATACGTCTCGACCCGGCGACCGATCGGAGCGTCGCGGCCGCGGTCCATGTCGGCGTCTTCAATCAGGCGCTGCACGCGCTATGGCGCGGAGGGGTCCTCGACACCCGGGTCGGAGCCGACGCGATCGACGGCATCCCCGACGGGGCCGGCGCGGACATCCGCACCAACCTCCCGCCGGTCGTCGTGCTCGGAAACGGCGGCCGCCTGACGGCGATGATCGGCGCGATGCGAGCCGACGTCGACTACCCGGAGTACTTCGCGGAACCCGTGACGGTAGACCTGGGCGCGGTCGCCGGCGCGTCGATCCGGCTCGTCGGCGACGACACCCTCGTCATCGAAGACCTCGCGCTCGAGGAGCTCCACTTCTCGACCGACATCGCATCCATGCCCGCCGCGACGCGCGACGCCCTCGAGGCTTTCCTGGTGACGCTCGTGCGCGGCGTCCTCGACGACTCCCTCGGGTCGGCGCTCCCCGCGCTGCCCATCCCGGCGTTCGAGCTCCCCGACTCGCTGTCCGACTTCGGCATCCCAGGCGGATCGGAGCTCGGACTGCGGTCGCCGACGATGGTCAGCACGCCCACCCACTTCGTCGTCGAAGGCAACTTCGGAGTCCGATGAGATCACACACGACGTCCGCAGCTGCGCCATGCGTCGTCGTCGCGGCTCTGCTCGTGGTCGCGGTTCATCTGCCCGCCTGCGGCAAGGATCGTGGCAGCTCCACGCCGGTGCCGGACGATGTCAGCCCCGACATCGGTTCCGACGCGACGCCGCCCGATGTCGACCCGGGCGATTCCGGTCCGGACGATCCGGGAGTGCCCGACGCGCCGGAGGTCGACCTCGGCCCGCCCGAGGTTCCGCCGGGCTGGATCGAGATCGCGGTCGACCCCGTGCGCGCCATCTATCGACCGGGGTCCGAGCTCGGAGTCACGGCCGAGGTCTTCGACACGTTCGGGGCACCGATGGAGGGCGTCGACGTCGCCTGGTCGACTGAGCCCTTCCTGGCCGTCCCGGCGGCGGGGGCCCCGTGGGTGCTCGATTCCGAGGGTCCGGTGCGTTTTCGTGCGTGTGCGGAGTCTGCCGACGTAGACGTCTGCGCCGAGCGCGCGGTCGTCGTAGACGCTGGCCCGCCGTCGGTGATCGTGCACACGCCGGTCGCCGGTGCGGAGCTCCTGGAGGCCGAGTCCCCCGAGATCGAGGTCACCGGTGTCGCGACCGACGGCAGCGGCCCGCCCGCCCTGTTCGTGGCTGGCGAGCGCGTCGCCGTGGAGGACGACGGCTCCTTCCGGGCCACCGTGCGTCCGGTCGCCGGGATCAACCACATCGAGGTCGTGGCCACCGACGGGATTCAGCCAGCGGAGACGAGAACCGTGCTCGATGTGCTCTGGGCGCGTGCCTACCAGCCGCTCTGGGAGCCGCCGCCCGGCCCCTGCGAGCCGCCCGACGGCAGTGGAGAGGGCGAGGGCAGCGGCGAGGGCGAGGGTAGCGGCGAGGGCGAGGGTAGCGGCGAGGGCGAGGGTAGCGGCGAGGGCGAGGGCAGTGGCGAGGGCGAGGGCAGTGGCGAGGGCGAAGGCAGTGGAGAGGGCGGGGGTAGCGGCGAAGGCGAAGGCAGTGGCGAAGGCGCTTGTGTCGAGCCGGAGGGCAGCGGCGATCGGCCGCCCGACGAGCCCCCCAGGGTCGATGATCTCTTCGAGCAAGCCCTCGTCTTCCGCCTCAACCAGTCCTTCCTCGACGACGGCGAGCCGCTCGACGTGGACCCCGAGGATCCGCCCGTCAGGACCCACGACATCGCCGGGCTCGTGGAGTTGATGGTCGCCACCGCCGACCTGAGCGGGGAGATCCCGGACCCCGTCGTAGAAAGCGACGCCCTCTTCCTGCGAATCCCTTCCGTGGACCTCGGCCCGCCGGAGATCGACATTCGCGCCGCGGACGGCGGGTTGTCCCTGGTCGTGCGCCTTCCCGACGTCTTGATCGCGACCGAGGGCACCTTCGTGCTGGCGGACGCGCCCTTGGACCTCACCGGAACGGTCGCCGCCTCGGTCGCCCTCTTCGCCGACCTCGTGATCGACAAGCCGTCTCGCGACGTCCCGTTCTTGATCGAGGTCGTCGATGTCGACATCGCGCTCGAGGGGGCGGCGAGCGACTTCGCGAGCCGGGAGGCCAACGCCGTGTTCGACCTGGCCGAGGGGATCCTGTTCGGCCTCGTCGAGGGCGCCCTGGTCGACGCGATCGACGATGAGCTCCTGGCCGAGATCCCGCCGGCGATCGAGGACCTCCTCAGCTCGATCGACGAGGCCCTGGTCGGCCAGACCTTCCTGATCGACCTCGGGTTCGGGCCTCCCTTTGCCCTGCGCCTCGACATGCCGTTGGAGTCGATGACGGGGGTGCGTGACCGTCATGTGACGGCCGTGATGACCGCCCGCTTCCGCGTCGACACCCCCCGCCGCTTCCCCGAGAGCCGCGGCGTGGCGCTTGTGTCGGACGAGACCCCCGATCCGGAGTTCTTCACCGCGTCCCGCGTGCCGGTAGCCCTGAGACTCGCGCTCCTGAACGGGCTCCTTCATACGGCGTGGGACGCCGGATTGCTGAGCATGGATGTCAGCGACTCCGTCCCGGACGAGCTCGCCTTCCTCGTCGACACCGTCATCATCGACGGACAGCTGCCTCCGATCCTCGGTTCCCCGGGTCGCGACCACGGACGTTTCGACCTGATGCTCACGCTCGGCCAGCTGGAGATGATCATCGGCCGAGGAGAGCAGGTCGACCGCATGGGGCTCTTCCTCTCCGCCGGGATCGCGCTGGGCGTCGACGGTCGCTACCTCTCGATCGCGGTCGAAGGGGAGCCCGAGGTCGACGCCTGGTTGATCGAGTCCAACGGCGACACCCCGATCTTCGCCGATCCGCGCGCCCTCGAGTCCTTGCTCGTCGGCGTCGTCTGGAGCGAGCTGTCCCGCGAGCTGGTCGGCAGCCTCTCGGTGGAGCTGCCGAGCCTCGACGCGTCGGGCGTCGCCTCGTTCGCCCCCGTGCTCGACGACCTGTCCCTCGACTTCGTCGTCGACGACTCGCCGGCGGTGCGGGAGGGATTCGTCATCATCGACGCCGGCCTGGTCGGCACCGCCGACATCCGGGATTGAGGGGCGCGACGATGTCCAAACCCAACCGCCTGCTTCGCCGGAGCCTCCCGCTCGTCGCCGCCGCCGGGGTCGCGCTCGGCGGTTGCGCCCGGACCGGTCTGAGCTTCGGAGAGACCTCCGGCGACGAGTTCGACTTCAGGTACGTCGACGCAGGCGACGCGCGCGATATGTCCGACGCGCCGCCGGACATCCCGGATCTGCCCGACATCCCCGACGCGCCGCCCGACCTGGCACCCGATGTCTGCGGCGATGGCATCGTCGGGCCGACCGAGCGCTGCGACGACGGTCCGGCCAACTCCGATATCGAGCCCGACGCGTGCCGCACCGATTGCACGCCACCGCGATGCGGAGACGGCGTCATCGACGCGGACGAGCCTTGCGATGACGGCAACGACATCGAGAACGACGAATGCTCGAGCGATTGCCTGCTCCCCGCCGAGCCTTGCACCGCGTGTGAGACCGACGCCGCCTGCGGCCGGGCGATCGACCGGTGCGCTCGCCTGCTCGACGGCGACTTCTGCACCCGGGCCTGTGGGGCGGAACGCGAGTGTCCTCTCGGGCTCGTGTGCGGCGAGATCGGAACGATCACCGGCGTGCGCGCGGCCCAGTGCATCCCGGAGTTTAGGGTCTGCGCCGGTTGCTTCGACCAGGACGAAGACGGCTATGGTATCGGGGTCGAATGCCTCGGCTTCGACTGCGACGACAGAAACCCGGAGATCAACCCCGGCGCCACCGAGGTGTGCGACGACATCGACAACGATTGCGACGGCCAGAACGACGAAGGGTGTCCGCCGGATCTGATCGTCGACGCCGAGACGGTCGAGTTGTCCGGCGTTCGCCTGTACGACAGGGTCGAGGTGCGCAACGAGGGGGTGATCGTCGTGGAGCGGCCGCCCTTCGAGCTGACCGCCGAGTGTGCGCCGGACGGACCGGGGTGTCTGGACATCACGGCGCGGATCATCGTGATTCGCGAAGATAGCGGCATCAACGCGATCGGTTCGGGGCAGTGCGAGCGCGGCGTCGGCGACGCGGCCGGTTTCGGGCCGGGCCTGCGCAACGTCGGTCCCGGTGGCGGCGGCTATGGGGGTGTCGGCGGCGCCGGCCCCGGCCTCGCCGGGGGCCCGACCTACGGCTCCGATGGCGGTCCGGACATCGCGATGGGCTCCCCTGGTCGTGGGTTCGACATCCTCGTCCCTGGATTCGACGGCGGGGCCTGTGACGATCTCGTCGGGTTCAACTCGTCAGGGGGCGGTGGCGGCGGCTGTGTCGCCCTTCGCGCTCCCGACGTCCAAATCCGCGGCTACGTGGTGGCCAACGGCGTGCGTGGGCAGGCGGCGACCGATGGCTCGACGCCAGCGATCGTCGATGGCGGTGCCGGTGGGTCCGGCGGTGGGGTCCTGGTGGACGGACGGCGGGTCGCCGTCTTTGGCGGCGCCACGCTCTCCGCCGCTGGCGGCGCTGGTGGCCGTGGCGGCACCTACGGCCCGTTGAGCGGCGAGAACGTTTGTGTGGGCAACGGTGGCGGCGGTGGCGGCGGCGGCCGGATCAAGATCTTCGCGCGGGAACGCGGCGTCGTCGAAGGCGCGCTGACCGTCCGGCCGGGGGCAGGCGCGACCGGCCCACAGAACGACGGCACCGCCGGGACGGCCGGCACGATCCACGTCGCCGTTCCGTGATCGCCCGCTGGTGACGCGCGGCCACGCGCGCGGCAGAGGCGAGGCCTGGCCTCACCTCTGCCCCTATGCGCTCAGTCTTCCCAGTCGCGGACGTCCTGGCGTCGCGAGTTCGCGATCACGTCCAGGACCCAGCCCGGGTTGTGGACGCCGTGGCTGCCGTCGGTGTCGATCAACCACATGTTCCACATCGCGCGGACCATGTTGCCAAAGACAGCGGGCTCGAGCCCACGAGCCGCGGACGATCGGGGCCGACGATGAGGGGGATCAGCTCCTCCTTGTACTCTTCGAGGCCCATGAAGGTCGCCGTCAGCTCATCGCCGTCTTCGCCGTCTTCGCCGTCTTCGCCATCGGCTCCGGGGGCCCCGTCCACACCATTGACGCCTTCGGCAACGGGCGCGCCGTCGGCGCCATCCTGTCCGGCCGCGCCGGCTTCTCCGGCCTCTCCGGCTTCACCGGCAGGACCCTGCGGTCCTTCGGGTCCCTCCGAGCCGCAAGCGGCAAGCGCGAATAACGACAAGCACGTTGCAGGACGCAGCAATCCCCAGCGAATGTTGATGTTTGGTTGGGTTCTCGCGGCTTTGCTCCGGTCTTGGCTACCCGAGACGCAGGTCGCCGGGCGCTCTGGGTGTGATGGGAAGGCGAACCCCCCGTCGGGCCGTCATATCGTGGTCGAGGACCATTTTTGGTCCGACACGACGTTGTAATCCACGGTCGGTCGGCGTTGAATGAAGCGCGCTAGGCCCTCTGCTCCCGATCCACCGTGAAACCACGACCTGCTCTCTTCGGCCGCCTGCGGTGCCTCGCCGTGTGGTGGGTCATCGTGGCGGGGGCGTGCGGGGATGCGGCCGACGGGGAAGACGCTGCCGACCCCGGCGACGGTGGTCGAGATTCGCTGGTCGACACGTCCGAGGATGCTGATGCCGGCGACCCGGATGCCACCGCGGACGGCGGACCCGCGTACGTCGTGCCGGGTTTCGACGTCGCCGCGATCGACTTCCCCTATTGCGAGGTAGACGCCCGCGACATCGACGCGCGGCTCGCGGCCCTCGACGCTCGCGGCCGACTCGGCCAGCACCTGCTCGTCGGGATCCAGGGCGGCGCCGCCGGCCCGACGGCGGATGGTCGCCGATGGCTCGAGGAGTACGCGGTCGGTGGCATGTTCACCGGTGCGCCCGCCGGGATCGCCGTCGGCGACCCCGTGGCGACCGCTCGATTCGTCGCGGCCGTGCAGCGGCTCGCGATCGACGCGACCGGGCACCCGCTCTTCGTCGCCCTGGACCAGGAGGGCGGGCCGAACGCCAACGTGAACAGCGTCACCGGCGGCACGGACACGATCGGCTCGATGCCGATCGGAGCCACGGTCGACCCCCAGGTGGCCTGGGAGGAGTTCGATATCATGGGGCGAGAGGTGCGGGCGCTCGGCTTCAACATGGACTTCGGGCCCGTGCTGGACACCCAGCGCAGCACCCGGAACGGAAACCTCAACACGCGGTCGTTCGGCCCGGACGCCGAGCTCAACGCGGTCCTCGGTGTCGCGGCGATGGCCGGCCTGCAACACAACCTGGTGCTGCCCACCGGAAAGCACTTCGCGGGGGACGGATTGTCCGACGGGAACCCGCACCGGGTCGAGGTCAGCGTCGACGTGAGCCGCGAGGTGCTGGACGACGTCCTCCTGAGGCCCTTCCGGGCGGCGATCGATGCCGGACTCGACGGCATCATGACGATGCCGGCGAGCTTTCCGGCCATCGACGGACAGCGCAGTGCGATCACGTCGCGGGCCATGACCACCGGGCTCCTCCGCGGGGAGCTCGGCTTCGAGGGGATCGTCGTCACCGATGCCCTCGGAATGGCTGGCGTTCGGATCGGCCTCCAGGAAGACGACGTCGCCGGTCTCGAGGCGTTGAAGGCGGGCGCGGACGTGTTGCTCTACGTCACCCCGGACGAGGAGACCCTGGACGCCCTCTACGCGGCTGTCGACCTGGCGCTCGCGGATGGGACGCTGGATGCCGGCGAGTTCGAGGCATCGACGCGTCGGATCCTGGAGTACAAGGCGCGTTATTGCCTGTACGAGACCGATCTCGGGGTGGAGCCCGACGCGGACGCCGTGTTGGCGGCGCTCGGTCGCGCGGAGGATCAGGCATTGGCCGACGGGCACGCCGAGCGCGCGATCGTCGTGCTCGAGAACGACGGCATATTGCCTCTCGACCCGGGTTCCGTCGTCGTCTTCGTTGGGCCGGACACGATCTTCCAGGACCCCGGATCGGGCTGGCTGAACATCGTGGATCAGACGCTCGGCGAGGCGATGCGAGGGGTCGGCGGTGACGTGACGGACGTGGTCTGGCCGCTCTTGCCGAACGCCGACGCGACGCTGCGGCAGGTCGTTCGTGAGGTCGAGGCGCGCGATGCCGACGTCGTGGTTCTGGCGACGCTGCAGGGGCGTTTTTCGTTCGAGCAACAGCAGCTCGCCGAGTGGCTGATCGATGCCGTCGAGGTGCCGCTCGTACACGTGATGCTCGGCGTTCCGTTCGACTACTTCCAGACCCGTGACCGGGTGGCCGGCGCCATCGCGCTGATGGGCAGCCGCGGGCCGATGCTGCGCGCCGGCGCTCGGGTGCTCTACGGCGACCTCGAGGCGACCGGGACGATGCTCTACGATCTCTCTGTCGAGGGAGGTTTCGTGGGCGACCTGGGGGATCCGGAAGATCCCGGTACGCAGACCGAAGACCGGTGCGAGACCGAGGGCATCGACTGCTCCGGACAAGGTGCCTGCGTGGACACGGGAGCCGACTTCGGGTGTGTCTGCCATCCAAACTGGCACCCGTCGGCAGACGGGTTGGATTGCGAGCCGGACGGCTCCGGCGGGTGAACGCACGCCATCGCGCTCGGCTGGCCGGGCACCGACGCTCGTCAGTCGCTCGTGACCAGCGGTCCGCTGCCGCCCCACGTCTCCAACATGTCGTTGGTGATGCCGCCGCCTCGTGCGATCTCGCCGTAGACGTCCGACGCGATGGTCGATGTCCGGGCCAGATCGCTGTCGAAGTCGACGGAGAAAAGGCCGAGGCGGACGGCGTAGCCGCGGCCCCACTCGAAGTTGTCGATCAAAGACCAGTGGTAGTAGCCCTCGAGCGGGATGCCCTCGTCGATCGCCGTCCGACAGGCGACGAGGTGCCGGACGATCGAGCCGGCGCGCTTCTCGTCGTGGTTCGCGAACCCGTTCTCGGTGATCACGATCGGCCGGTCCGGGTAACGGTCGTGGAGCATGCCGAGGATCTCCACCAGACCCTCGGGGTCGTGCTGGCGGCCGTAGACCAGGTGCGGAGGGTCGTCTTGGAGGGGGAAGTCGTCGGTCGGCGGCGGCGGGCAGCCGAGCTGTAGCTGCAGCTCCAACTGGGCCTGGTCCCCCGTGTTCATGCACGGCGTCCCGAGCAGGAGCGGGTGGATCGAGAAGTCGATCATGGTCGTCGACGCGTAGTACTGAAGGCCGATCAGGTCGATCGTGTCCGCCCAGTGCGGCGCGTCCCGCTCCGGATCCCCGTCGAAGTCGGCGTCGAAACGGCCGTCGATGACGGCGTCGAAGACCAGGAAGCTCGCGAGGTAGTTCGCCTGAGCGGCGGCCGCGACGTGGCCCTCGTCTTCAGGGTCGGCGGGTCGCACGGGTCCGGTGCCCATCGTGAGCCCCACACGGGCGGCCAGCCCGTCGCCGTCGGCGTCGACGGTGTCACTCTCGTGCAGGGCTGCGTAGCAGGCGACGTGGGCGTCGATCAGCCCTTCGAGCACCGGAAGCGCGCGCCTCTCCACCTCTTCGCGGGTCGTGGCGGTCAGGCCGGGTGGAAAGTCTCCGACGATGGTCGCTTCGAGCCAGTAACCGGTGAGCTCGTTGATGGTCATCCACTCGTCGACGAGGTCACCGTATTCGCGGCCCACGTGGGCGCAGAATGCACCGAAGGCATCGACGGCGTTCGCATTCCCCCAGAAGCACAGGTCGTCGTCGTGCGGTCCGCCGGCGCAGAAGGAGTCCGGGTCGGTCGGATCGACGCCGGTGAGGTCGACGAACCACTGGGGCTCGGTGAAGTGGTGGAGGGTGACCGAGGGCGTGATCCCACGGGCTCGGGTGGCGGAGAGGACATCGCGGTAGTGATCCGTCGCCTCCGGATCGAACGCGCCACGCGCAGGCTCGATGCGGGACCACTCGATCGACAACCGGAAGACGTCGAGTCCGAGGTCGGCGACGAGGTCGAGATCCTCCTCGTAGCGCTGAAAGTGGTCTGCGGCCTGCCCCGACGGTTCGACCACGTGGTGGGCGAATGCCGGCAGGGTCTCCCACAGCGTCCAGGTGTTCTCCGTGTTCCCTTCGACCTGGTGCGCCGACGTCGCGACGCCGAGCCGGAAGTCGGATGGCAGGCGCACCGCGAGGTCGTCGTCGACATCGGCGCGGTCGGTCTCGTCGACCTCGGGCGCAGCGTCCTCGGCATCAGGGGTGGCGCCGGCATCGTCGTCGGGCCCGTCGCCGGCCGAGCAGGCGACGAGGAGCGCGACGATGCACCAGAGCGACGGGAGGGGTGGGGTCGTCGGGTTGCGGGGTGGGCTACCGGAAGGGCTCATCACTTCTTCCTGCTCGGGTGCATGCTCGGCCCAACATCCCAGACGCACGAGGTCACCGTCCAGCCCGGCGCGGAGCCGTCGGGGGGCCCGGATCGGCGGCGAGTGCACGTTGCCAGCGGGCCCCCTATGATGGCGTGGTCACGATCCACGGCCTCGCGGAGCGCGCGATGGAAGACGAGTTCGATGTCGTCATCGTCGGGTCCGGCTACGGCGGCGCGATCACCGCCGCGCGTCTCGCCGAGGCGGGCATGCTCGTGCTCGTGCTGGAGCGCGGGCCGCGGCTCGAGACGGAGGATCTGCGGCAGACGGACGATCCGCGCTTCATCCAGCGGATCGTCGACCTGGTCGTGACGACGTCGAACATCGCGTTCCGCACCGGAACCCTGGTCGGTGGGGCTTCGTTCCCCATGGACGGCGCACACTTCCGCATGCCGGCCCTGAGCTACGAAGTAGAGGACGCCAGCGGGCGCCGGTATTGGCCCGGCGAGTACACCAAGGACGCGCTCGCGCCCTGGCTCGACATCGCCGAGCGGATGCTTCGCGTGCGGCAGATGGAGTGGGGCGAGATCTCGAAAGCCGGCGGCCTGTTCGCGAAGATGCTCGACCAGGTCGGGGCGAGCTGCGAGCGGGCTCGCATGAACTACGCGGATTGCCTCCAGTGCGGCTTCTGCTCGACCGGGTGCATCTACGACAAGAAGGTCACCGTCCTGCATACGTACATCCCGCTCGCCGAGTCGCACGGGGCGGAGATTCGGGCTGAGGCGATGGTCGATCACGTCGAGCCCGAGGGCACGGGCTACCGCGTGCTGTTCACCCTCGGCGGCGAAGCGCGGGGCGTTTTCGGCCAGCGCGTGATCGTCGCTGCCGGCGGAATTCACTCGCCGGCGCTTCTCCTCCGGTCGGCAGCGTTCCTGCCGGGTCTGAGCGAGCAGACCGGCGAGAACTTCAACAACAACGGCGAGCACCAGTTCATCGGCATCCTGCCACCGGAGTTCGACGCCCTCGACGGGTACGACTGCTTCAAGGGCATGGACAACGCCGGGATGATGACCTTCGAGTGGTTGGAGAGCGACGGGTTCACGCTGCACCCCGGTGGCGGCCTGGAGCCGTCGATCTTCGCCGCAGCGCTCGCCGCGGCCGACGACCCGGTCTTTCCGTCGCGACCCTGGGGCATGGAGTACAAGCGCTTCTGCGAGAGCGTGTACCCGCACCGCGTGATCGGGTTCTCCTCGCTCGGCCTGGCAGACGGGCACCGCGCGGTGGTCGTCCGCGGCAACGGGGACGTCGACCTCTCCGAGCGGGACCGGACCGCCAACGACGCCTACCTCGATCGGTTGGAAGCGACGGTCTTCGACATCGGGCGACAGACGGGGATCAAGCTCATTCCCAGTACGCCGCGCAAGTTGGCCGGCACGACGTCGGCGCACCTGCT
Organism: uncultured Myxococcales bacterium; assembly: GCA_964520965.1. Classification (GTDB taxonomy): domain Bacteria; phylum Myxococcota_A; class Bradymonadia; order REDH01; family REDH01; genus CAZFPM01. The sequence goes on along the minus strand of CAZFPM010000042.1, from coordinate 5,154 downwards.
GGCCGCGTGCCGCATGGCCGAGAGCCGCGAGCACGGCGTCGTCGATGCCTCGTGCCAGGTCTTCGGCCACCGGAACCTCTACGTGTGCGACGCCAGCGTCATTCCGTACGCCATGGCGGTGAACCCGGCGCTGACCGTCTCGGCCATCGCCGAGAAGACGGCCGCGGCCATCATCGAGCGGGGCTGATTGTGAGCCGAGACACGCACCCACGCACCGTCACCGCCCCCGAGCTCAACCGCCGGGAGTTCGTCCGCGTCGCCACCCTGGCCGCGGCGGCAGCGGCCTCGGCTTGCACCGGCGACGCGACGGCGTCTACCGACGCGGGGGGCGCTACGGGCGTTTCGTCGGGCGACAGCGCCGGTGTCTCGGACGCACGGGCGGACGCGCCGGCCGATGCGGTGGCCGCGACGGACGTGGTCGACATCGGCGACGTCGGGCCTGCTCTGCCGTCGCTGGGCGGCGCGCCCGATACCGCCGACGGTCGGGCGGTCGCGGCCTTCGTGGACACGGTGGTGCCCGGCGCGCACCGCGATCCGACCGGGGCACCGGGAGGCCTCGACGTCGACGCGCCGGCCATGTTCTTCGATCCCGAGCTTCCGGCCGCTCCCTTCGTACCGATCCTCGTCCTCGCGCTAGACGCCCGGGCGCGCACGATGTTCTGACGGGCAGCTCTTCGAGGAGTTGACGGTCGAGGAGCGCGAAGAGGCGCTGACGGCGGTCGCCGCCGAGGTCGATCTGCTCGACTTCGCCATCCAGCTCGCCCGGCTCGCCTACTACAGCTCGCCGATCACGGCGGCACACCTCGGGTATCCGGGGGCGAACCCGGGGTATTGGCGCGACGAGAACTTCTCGTTCGACCGGCCGATGGCGACGGAGATCACCGAAGACGGGAACCACCCGTGAGGGCATTCGTGCTGGGCCTGGGGCTGCTGGTCGCGATCACGTCGTGCGGCGGCGACTCCGAACCCGTCGAGGCCACGACAGGCGTTCCCCTCGACGACGCGGTTGGAGCCGACGAGGGAGATCGCGGTGCCGATGTCGTGCCGGACGCGCCCGACGGATCGGGCGGCTCGTCCGGGGACCTCGCGCCGGCGAGCTGCGACACCGCGCATCCACCCTGGGGTCTCGGGGGCGGCGACATGTTGCCGGGGACCGATTGCCGCGACTGCCACCGACCCCGCGGGCGAGCGAAGACCGCTTTCTCGGTGGCCGGGACGGTCTTCGCCGAGCGCCATTGTGCGGCGCAGGGAGTCGCCGGCGTTGCGATTCGTATCGTCGATGCCCGGGGCACCGAGGTCGTGCTCGAGTCGAACGCGGTGGGGAACTTCTACACGGACGCCCGGCTCGAATCGCCGCTGAGGGTCGCCCTGGTGAGGGGCGACGTCGAGGTCGCGATGTTCGACTCCGTCATGAACGGTTCGTGCTCGCGCTGCCACGCCGCGGACGCGCGCATCGGGCTGCTGACCGCCCCGTAGACCGCGTCGGGTCGCCGCGGTCGCTTGGGTCGCGCGGGAGCCGCGTCGAGGCTACCGGCAGCCCTCTGCCTCGCGGACGCGTTCGATCTCCTGCAGCAGCTCGGGCTCCTCGACCAGGGCGAGGATGGCGTCGCCGTCGATCTCGAGGGAATCCATCGAGGCGGTAGCTTCCAGGTAGATCCAGGCGCGTCCCCACAGCGTGAGGATCGCCTCTCGCCAGCACGCGTCGCCGATGATGTACGCGTGCGCGTCGGGGAACTCGACCCGGGCGTAGCGGAGGTAGCGCTCGAGCCACCAGAGGAAGGTGAGGATTCCGTCCCGTTCGCTGACGGACCCGCCGGACATCTGGTCGTTCAGTGCGTAGCCGGTGGCGAGCGAGTTCACGTATTGGTACGCCTCCTCGACGAGCGAGTTGAAGCCCTGGTCGCCGCCGTCGAAGGTGCCATCGAAGGGATCGCCGTCGAGGTAGATGTCGGCGTAGCTGTCACACCCGCTGCCCCAGCCGCCGCCGCACGGTCGCCGGAGGGCTGCGCGATCGTCGCCGTTGATCAGGCTGCGCGCGAAGGTCTCCCCGCCGCGGTCAGTCGTGTCGCCGCCGCGACAGGAGATCGCGAGGGTGTCGGTGACGACGTAGGTGTCCTCGCTGAATCCTCCGCGGCCGATGTCGAAGAAGTGGCCGCACTCGTGGACGACCGTGCCGATCTGGCTGATGAGCCCCCGCGCCGACGAGCGGTCGCCGACGAAGAGATCGATGCAGTCACCGATGTCGCGTTGCTCGAGCCCTCCGCGGACGAGGTAGGCGCCGATCGGGTAACGGGCGTCGAGGATGTCGAGGATCCACTCGCGGTAGCCCTCGGAGGAGTACCCGGAGATCAGCGCCGAGATGTCAGCGCCCGCTGGCGGCAGCGACTCCGCGTATCGGCCGTCGATGCAGTCCGGGTCGACGAGGGGCGATGTCGGCACGCTGGTGTCGGTGCCGGCGTCAGGCGCGGGCCGACCGGTGTCGACGCCGGAGTCGGCTCCGGGGTGGCCGCCGTCGGTGCCGGGCGGTACATCGGCCGTCGAGCCGGTATCCGTAGCGCCGGCGTCCGTAGTGCCGGCGTCTCCGCCGCCGACATCTGCCACCGGAAGGCCGCCGTCTCCGACGGGGAAGAGGAAACCGGTGTCGTCGCTGCAGGCAACGAAGACGAAGGCGAGGGC
>CAZFPM010000042.1:0-2468 GCA_964520965.1 uncultured Myxococcales bacterium | reverse complement strand
AGCTGCATCAAGGCCCAGATAGGTGGAATGAGCGCGAGGGCGATCGCTGTGATGGACGTGCGCTGCAAGGTCCTTCCTGTGCTGGGGCATCGGGCTGGTCGGAACCCCCAATAGCCGATGTCGCGAACCCGCGCACGGGATCACGAAGGAGATTTCGGCCGGCCCGCCGCGAAAATGGCGCGCGGCGCTCGTTCGGTTTTTGGGGGTCGCCAGGGCGACGCGCGGTCGCTATTGTCGATCGCACGAGGTAGCCACCAGGAACGAACTCGATACGGCCGACCGGGCGTCAACCCGGCGGTCAACGGCCGCCACGCGGGCGCGCGGGCGCGCCGAAGAACAGATTGCTGTGGACGGATCCGGCGGAAAGTCTCCGCCGAGGAAGCCACGAACGCAGCGTTAGTCGCGATGCGCGACGCAACGGAGGCACCAGGCGATGATCACGACCTTCCGACACCACTCGACAGGCGACCCGACGCCGCTGACCGCGCCTGCCGACCAGGCAGCCGACCGCACGCACGGAATCGCCGATCATCCCGCGGCCGAGCGATTGGGTTTCCCGAGCGGTCTACCGATCGTGATCGGAGACCGGCACACCTCGGACTCGGATGCAGGGATGCAGCTTGCCACGCGCCGGCGGAAGTCGAGCGACGACAAGGATAGCACCGCCGACTCGGGCAAGCCGGCCGGATCGACGACGCGCAAGAAGTCGACGACGCGAAAGCCGGCGGCCCGTAAATCGACGACGCGGAAGTCGACGACGCGCAAGAAGTCAACGACGCGGAAGTCGACCTCCGGCCGCAAGTCCACATCGTCGCGCGGCAGCTCTGGCGGCGCGGCTTCCGGCGGATCGGGCGGCGATGACGCTCCGAAGAAGCGAACGCGAAAGAAGCCGGCGAGCACTGCGAAGGCCGCGAGTGCGGCGAAGGAAGCCGAAGCCGCTGCCGAGGCTTCGGCGGATGCCGCAAGCGCCGAGGCTCCCGCCGCCGAGACGCAGGCCGCCCAGGGTCCCGGTGAAGGGCACGGTGCACCGGCCTACTACGGCTACCAGGGCTACGGCGCCCCCCCCCCCGGCGGCATGGCGCCACCACAACACGGCGGGTATCAGGGTGCGGGTGGCTACGGCCCGCAGGGTGCTGGCGGCCACGCTGGCGGTTACGGGCATGGCGGCGGGTACGGCGGCGGTGGTTACGGCCACGGCGGCGGGTACGGCTACGGTGCCGGCGCTCCGGCGTCGGTCGACCACGCCCACGCCGCCGACCAGGCCCGCGACCGGGAACGCGCCGCCGCGGCGGCGCGGGCGCAGGAAGAGGACCGACGTTGCGACGCGCAGCGGATGGCCGCCGCCGAGCACGCGCGGCAAATGGACGCGGTCCAGGATTCCCAGCGCCAGCGCGATGCGGAGCACCGTCGGGCCGCCGACGAGGCTGTCGCCATGCAGCGGGAGGTCGCCGCTACCGAGGCCCGGCGCCACGACGAGTACGCCGATGCGCAGCGGATGGCCGAGGCGCAACAGCACGCCGCCGCCTCCGCCGCTTCGGCCGGATCCAGCGCAACACAGGCAAGCGATCCGTCGTGCTACCCGTCGTCAGGCGCCCAGTGGGGTGGGCAATCGCAGCCCGCCCAATGGGGAGGAGCGCCGCCACCGGGACACTACGCCCCTCCGCCGCCTCCGCCGCCTCCGCCGCATTGGGCGGGCCAACAACCTCCCGCGCAGTGGGCGGGCCAACAACAGGCTGCCCAGTGGGGCGGCCAGCAGCCGCCGGCCCAGTGGGGCGGTCAGCAGCAGCCCGCGCACGGAGTGGGGCACGCGCCGCAAGGGCAATGGGGCGGGCAATCGCCGGCCGGGCAGTTGGGCGGAGAGTCCGAGGAAGGTTGATCGAGCCGTTGCTATCCGCGGCGCTCCGGCGGGCCGAACCGCCCGTCGCAGATAGGCTGCGCCCGAGGTCCGACGCCGCCTCTCCGCGGAGGTTCCGTCGAGCGACGGTCAGGGGCCGCGGCTTGCCCCGGCCGCCGCGTCGGCCGCTGCCGGGCATTCGAAGAGCCAGTAGCGCTCGGCGTGTCCTACTCGGGTAGGTGAACCGGTCAGCCGAACCGCGATCCTGCCGTCGGCGTCGGTGCGGAGCTGCGCGCCGTCCACGGTGATCGCGACATCTCGTGCCGGGCGGAGACATGCCGCCCGCGTCGTGCCGGCGTCGACCACGTGTGAGAGCGGTTCAGCGGGGATCACCGGGAGTGCTGCGGCCGCCCACTGGGCCTCACGTTGCGCTCGCGTGCGTTCTTCCCCGGTACGTTCGTCCGTGTCCGGGCCGGTCGCGCCGCCGAGCCACGCCGCGCAAGAGCCGATGCCCCGCGCCACCGCGGCGACCCGATCGGCCCCCGACCGCAACGCCGGGGCACCCAACCGGGTCTCGTACCGGAACGCGACGCAATGGGAGAGCCAGCTCGCGCGCACCGTGAGAACGTCGCCG
>CAZFPM010000041.1:21418-32068 GCA_964520965.1 uncultured Myxococcales bacterium | reverse complement strand
CCGACGGTGACGACGCAGCCCCACACGCAGACCCGGCGCCTCAGCCAGGCGGAGGCGGCGGGCCGACTGATACCGGCGGGCGCGTTCGTGGTCGTCGACGGAATCGTGGGGGCCCCAGAACAGATGGCCCTGTTCGGCGCGATGGCCTCCGCGGCGCGGGCGGTCTCGCTCGAGCTCGGTGGCGACGCCCTTCGCGACCCCTCGGTCGTGGCGGCGTGCCTGCGGGGCGAACGATGACCGTCACGCCGGGTCGGCCGACGGCGGGGTCAGGCCTCCGAAGCGACCAGCTTCTCCTCGGTCAACTCCGCCATGAGCTCCGCGATGTCGGCTTCCGCCCGCGCTGCGTCCACGTCGAAGTCCGCGTGGACGTGCTCGGTGAGCTCGCTCAGCGTCGCGCCCGTTTCGTCGCTGACCCGCTGCCACACCGAGACGCCGACGGCGTTCAGGGTGTAGTAGAACTTGGTGTCCAGGTGCAGCAGCACGCCGGTGCCGTCCGCCATCGCGGTCAGCAGCACTCGGTCGCACGCTCGAAAACGGGGGGATGCCTTCACGGCGATGACTCTGAGGTGGGGCAGGGCGCAGGGTACTCGAACGTCGTCGTGAAGTCAGGCGGCGTTGGCTCCATCACGGCGGCCCCGCTCACCGTGACCCAGGCGTGCCCCTCGACGACGCCCGGACGATCGACGAGGCCCATCACGAAGTGGGCGTCGACACCTCGTCGGCGCAGCAAGACGTAGCGGGTCAGGGCGCGGTGCAAGCACGTGGTGCGGGGCACCCGACGGTTGCGGAGCAGGGTGCGCGTCCAGCGCTCGACCCGGGCCATCGCGTCGTGGTCGTCGATGGAGCCGGCCGCGACCGTGTCGGGAGTCAGTCGTTCGACGGCGCGGTCGAGCGGCAGGGTCCTGAGACGGTGCTCGACTCGCAGACGCGTCGCCACGACCTCGACGGCGAGCCGGAGGTCGGCCAGCACCGTGCGGTCAATCGCCCGTGGCACGTCGGTCTCGGGTTCGGGGCCGTTCGGCCGATGGGCGCGCCCCGCTGCGCGCCGCGATGTCGCGGGCGCCACTCCACCGCTGTCGCCGTGCGGCGGTGCCGCCGGCCCCCGACTCGGTCCAATGAGGTTTGCCGAATCGCCTCAAGCAGAAGTTGCACGGCGACTCGTCCCAGTCGTCCAGCGAACCCTCGGCGAGTGCCCGGAGCCGGCTGCGGACGGCGATGTCGACGACGCCGAGCATCCGCTCGTGAGCGGAGACGAGCGACGAGTCGGCGACGCTGCCGATGTGATCCTCCGCATCTTCCGGCGTCGGGATCCCGGCGTGGCGGCAGCAGAGGTTCATGTTGCCGTGCGCGTCGATGTGCAACACGTCGCTCCGAAAGGCGTCGCAGAGGTGCAATCCGAGCGGTTTGGGGAAGCCGTCGGACGCGACGACGGGGATGCGCAGGGTCGCGTCGAGGCGCTCGATCCGATCGGCGGCGCGCCGAGCTTCGGCGCTCGACACGAAGAGCGACCCGTCGAGGATCGTACCGGTGGGTTGCGTGAGCTCGAACGAGATCTGCGTCGCACCGAGTTGAGCGCCCACGAGCGCGAAGTCCTCGATCTCGTCGATGTTCCGTCGATTGACGGCCATCTGGAGATGGAAGCGCACGCCGCTCTGGGTCGCCCGGGCGATCGCCGCCATCACGGTGCGGTAGCTCCCCTGGCCCCGGATCGCGTCGTGGGTCTCTTCTCGGGCTCCATCGAGTGAGAAGCCGATCCGGGTGAGGGCGGTCAGACGGTCGGGGCGCTCGGCGAGTCGGGAGAGGACGCGATCGAATCCTTCGGCGTTCGACACCATGTGCCAGCGGAGCCCGCGGTCGACGATCCGGTCGATGATCTCGAAGAAGCGCGGATGCAGGGTCGGCTCGCCGCCGGTCAGCGCGACCTCGCCCGTCCGGTAGACCGAGACCGCCTCGTCCAGAATCCGTTCGAACACCGCGACATCGAGGTCGACGGGCTTCTGCCCCGGGTCACGGAGGCAGTGATCGCAGTCCAATTGGCAGCGGTCGGTGATGTGGAAGGCGATCCAGGCGACGGCCACGGAGTATCCTGGCGATGGTCTTGGGAGCGAGGGCTGCTCCCGGGCTTCATCGTATCGAACGCTCGTCGGTGTCGCTACCCGGGCTCCGGGAAACGCGCTTCGGTAAAAACGAACACGGGGCCCGGGCGAGCGCTCCGGGCCCCGTGTGCGAGTCCGACAGCGTCAATCGGGGAGCGTCAACGGCGTATCGGTGTAGGGCACTGACGACGCGTTCGGCAGCGCCTCTGCGCTCTCCGTGGTCGCGGTCAGATTGATCAGGGTGGCGCCGGAGCCTAGGTCCACGACGACGATGTCGTTGACCCCGCCGACCCGTCGCGTGCAGACGGCTCGCTCCATGTGGCCGAAGTAGTCGCAGCCGTTGTCGACATCGAACTCACCCACCGTGATCTCGCCATTGAACGGGATCGCGCCCTCCGGAGGCGTCGGGTTCACACCGAAGCGCACGTGCGCCTGGGTCTCCGGGCGGCTGCTGCGGAACATGATCTCGTTCCCGTCGGCACGGACCGTCACACCGCCGAACGGATTGTGTCCGAACGTGAGCTGCTCGGCGCCGGTGCCGTCGGCGTTCATCACCCAGACGTCAGACTCGCCGCCCTCGGTGCCGGGAGTGCCGCCGACGTAGTAGATTTTCGTCCCGTCCGCCGACCACGAGGGAGCCGAGACGAAACGCGTGTCCACCTCGTCGTCGGTGATATCGGTGATCGCGTCGAGACCGTCGGTGTCGAAGTCGTAGATCAGGATGTTGAACACGTTGACCGTGTCGGTGGTCTTGCCGCGGAGGGCGATCTGCGTCCCGTCGGGCGACCAGTCGGGTCTGGTGACCGCGACGAGCGATGCGTCCCCGAGGTAGTCGACGTGGCTGCCGTCTGACAGGTTGAAGATCCGCAGCGTCGACCCCTCCGTCGAGTTGTAGCCGTAGGCGATCTGCGTTCCGTCGGGCGAGAAGTCCGGGCCGTTCGCGAGGCCGGACGGGAGCGCTTCGCCGGGGAGGGTGTGGGGCCCTTCGGTGCGGTCGCTGGACACGACGAACGCCAGCCCGCTCCGGCTCTCCTCGTAGGCCACCCAACCGTCGTAATCTCCGGACGGGGTACCGGTGTCGGTGTCCGGCAGGTCGGTGTCGGTGTCCACTTCGGTGTCCGGCAGGTCGGTGTCGGTGTCCACCTCGGCGTCCGTGTCGATGTCGGTGCCCGCCTCGGCGTCCGTGTCGGTGTCGGTGCCCGCCTCGGTGTCCGGGTCGGTGTCTGCGGTATCCTCGGTATCCTCGGTATCCTCGGTATCCTCGGCGTCGGGATCTTCCGTGTCTCCGGCGTCCGGCGTATCGGGCGGGTCCGTATCGGAACCGGTATCATCCATGCTGCCGCGCGCCACGCATATGCCTTCCTCGATGCCTGCCCCGAAGCACTCTTCGGTGAGCGGGCTCGGGCAGTCGGTCAACGTCCTGCAGGGACATCCTTCGCCCTCCTGGCACTCTTCGGGCGTCTCTTCACCGCCGCAGGCAGCCAGGGCCAGCGTCAGCGCGCACGCGGCGAGGACGACGAACAGGGGGTGTAGTGCTTTCGCGGAATGCCCTTGCTCAGGCAGTGCAGACGTTCTCATAGATCCCCGATCTCGATGCTGGTGGAACAGTGGCGTGACCGACCGGGCTCGGCCGGGTCATTCAGGCGATATTGGAATCGAACCCTGGTTGTATTCGTCTACCGAGTTGGTGTCAATCGGCCGGCCGGCCAGCCGGTCCGCCACGGTCAGTCAGCTGAGCGGACCGTGCAACTCGTCAACCGATGCGGCGGAGTGGGCTCGACCTCGATCGTGATGACGCCATGCTGTTGCGCCGGTGTCACCACGATCACGGAGACCGCCGTGTCGGTCGACCGACCCTGGACACCGGCGAAGCGGTATTCGGGGTGGCGGCCGTCCCAGTACTGCAGCTCCTGCAGCAGCCGCTGTGCTGGCGCGACGGCCAGGACCGTGTCCGAGAACATCGCCGCCACCTGCTGCTCGGTCATGACCGAGGCACCGCCGTTCATCGCATCGAGCACCCACCGCATCTGCATGCCGGCTGGAGTGTTCGGCAACCGTGGGCCGGCCGCCTTGGTCTTGGCGAACGTTGCCCCGAGCGCTACGACGATCAACATCAGGAGCAGCCCCAAGAGGCGCTTGCGCGCCGCGTGCGGGTCTTCGTCCGTCTGCTGTCGCCGCTTGTGCCGACGCAACTTGTCCTTCGACCGTCGCGCCTTCTCCTTCGACCGTTGCGCCTTCTCCTGGGACCGACGCGCTTGCCGGTCGCCGGCCGCCGGCACTGCGCGTGGACCGCTCTTCTCAGCGAGTCGGCGAGCTGCGTCACTCTTGAACGGACGCGGCGTATGCACGGCGTCCTCGCCCCCGGAGGCCACCCGAACATCGAGGCCGACTGTCGTGCGCGACGCCATGCTGCGTGGAACGCTGATCGTCCGGAGCCCCTGCGCGCGAACGCTCCCGAGTTCCTTCCACATCGCGACCGGGCGCCAGCTCTCGCCGCCGTTGGCGGAGGCGTCGAGTCCCTTCAGCGTGCCCCGCGACCCCAGCCACGAGCGGACCGCGCTCGTGCTCGGGAAGTCGTACACCATCCCGCTCTCGGCCCGGATCCGCCACATGCCGCTGTGCTCTTGCGTGCCGTCCTCGAGATCGTCGGCCGGGGTCAGGGCATCGGGGGCGATCAAATCCGGGCCGGCCGAGTCCTCCTCACGCGGCGCGACGGCGGCCGGTTGGCCGCTGATCCGGTGCTGTGTGTCGTCCGTCGAAGTGCTCGTGCCTCTCGAACCGAGTCCGCTGTCGTCGGGCTGCGTGTCGCCGAGTCCGCTGTCGAACGGTGGCGCGATGGCCCCGCCGCTACCGAGCCCGCTCTCGTACCGTCCCGATGGGCCGCTCCTTCCCGGGCTGCTGTCCCTCGCGGCGTCGCGCGATCCCGAGTGCCCGAGACCGCTCTGACCGGGCGGGATCGGAGTGCGGCTCCCCAGGCCGCTCTGTCCGGGTCTGCTCCGACCCAGGCCGCTCTGTCCGGGTCTGCTCCGACCCAGGCCGCTCTGTCCGGGCGCGCCGGATCGGCTGGAGCCGAGATTGCTGTCGAAGGGGGCGGCTCCGCTCTCGGCCGGGCCTCGGGGGGGGCTCGAGTCGTCGCCACGGACCCGTGCAGGGCTGCGGGTGGTGGCGAACTCCGCCCGGTCGGCGGGTCCGACTGCTGACTCAGACGTGGTCTGGGCGCCTGCCTCGGCGGGCGCGCGCACGTAGAACACGGCGGTGCAGGAAGGGCACCGGATGTTCGCGCCTCCCGCGGGAAGCTTCGTTTCGTCGATCTTCCCGACTGCGTTGCAGCTAGGACACTCGATCTTCATCCAAGATCGCCATTGTGACGGTAGCGGAGGTCCATCAATAACCGCTCTGCACAGCACACGTCAAAGTCCTGAGGCTCCCTCATCCGGCCCATCCAGGGCGGCCGCATCGATGGCGACGCCGAGCGCGCCGCGCAGGCGCATGTGCTCCGGCGACATCGCGTACAGGGCGAGGTCGGAACGACGTGCGCGTGAGGCTACGGGTCGTCTGAGCACCCCGAAACGCTCGGCCGACGCCAGTGAGTCGCCGACAGACTGTGCGCAGATCAGGCCGGTACGAGCTGCCTCCGCCGATACGTATGCGAGCCACGCCTCCACGTCGGGCTCCCGCTCGTCTTGGACGATGCGTCGCGTCACGTCTTCGAGCGCCCCCTCCCAGGCGTCGGTTCGCCGCTGGGTCAGGGTTCGCACGACCCGCTCGACCATCGCCTGCGCCGCCGGCGTCTGGTGGCGTAGCGGGGTACCGGTGATGGCGGTCACGACCGCTCCCAACTCGTCGACCTCGAGCAGGGCCGCCAGGAAGAACCTCGGCTGCATCATCGTCAACAGTTGTCCGAGCTGGAAGCGCACGTCAGGCTCGTTCAGATCGCCGAGCATGTCCGGGCCGACGAGCAGCGATGGCTCGCGGAAGAACGTGCTCGAGAGGCCGCGCACCTGCCGGTAGACGTACACCGTCGGTGGGCGCGGGAATCCGAGATCGGCACTGAGCTTCCGTACCAGCCGGGTCACTCGGAGCGGGTCGTCCGGCGACAGCGCGTCGCGCGGGCTCAGGTCGTAGTCTCGCGGATCGTGACAGAATGCGTCCCCGACAAGGTGGAATGCCACGTGGAACACCGCGTCGAGCGCGGCGCGCCGCGCGATCGGCCGCACGAAGCGGTTCCGGAGCTCGTCCGTCAACGGCATGTGGAAACGCCGGGGACGGCTATCGGGCCGGAGCGAGTCCACGAGCACCCGTGTCGCGTGCGTGCCGCCGCCTTCGGACAGCACGGTGTCCAGCACGACGAATCCGGCGTCCCGGTCGCCGGATTGCATCAGGGCGTGGCCATAACGTTCCGCAAGCGGAAGCCACTCGTCGGTGGAGATGATCTCCCGCCAGAGCGTGGAGATGGGCGAGACCTCGGCGTAGACGCCGCTCTCCTGGTGGGCGACGGGGTCCTCGGCCGGATGGAACTTGAATCCGGCCGACCGAGCCCACTCATCTGCCGCTCGGCTCTCCAGCATCAACTTGGCGCTGGAGATGTCCCCCATGTTGCGCCACAGCAGTGACAGCAATGGGATGTTCGACGGCTGGTCAGCGTCCGTGCGGTCGACCATCCGTTGATAGGCCGAGTGGAGCAGCTCCCAGGCTCGCGCATGAGCGAGGAGGCTGGTCTGCAGTTCGAAGAGGCGCAGCGAGGTCGGGGCTGCGTCCAGAGGGCCGTCGAAGCCCTCGGCTGCCTGGACGAGCAGGTCGTACGCTTCGTCGCTACGCCCGTCGCCGTTCAGCGCGTCAGCGAGGTCGATCACCCGGGCTGCGCGCTCCGCGTGGTCGGCCGTGTGAGCGATCGACTGCCGCCAGATCTCCGTCGCGCGCTCGAGCTGACCGGACTCCTCGAAGACGCGGCCGAGGAGATCGAGGAGCTGCGGGTCCAGCGGCGCTGCGTCGAGCCCCACCTCGATACGCGCCCGAGCTGCCTCCAGATCACCCGCAGCGAGGTAGTGCGCCGCCAGCGCCCGGAGGAGTGCGGCCTGCACCGGCGTCGCGAGGTCGTCGCCACTGTGCACGAGGACTCCCTCGAAGACCGCCGCCCCCTCGGTCCCACGACCCGTTCGAAAGAGCAGCCGGCCGTAGGCCGTGCCGACGCGACGATCCGTCGGATCCCAGCTCCACGCCGTGGCCAGACTCGACGCCCCGAGCGTGTCGTCGCCGAGCTCCACCGCGGCCATGCCGAGCTCGCGGTGCACGGATGCGCGGTCGCGGGCACCCAGCTCGCTGCCTCGCGTCTCCAGGATCTGGGCCCCGAAGTGCAGCAGCTCGTCGTAGCGCCGGCTCGCGAGTTGGTCTCGAAGTTGTTGGAGGTCCGGCTCGATGCTCATGGGGTCGTCCCGCGATCGACTGCGTCGAGGGCCGTCGGCCGGCGGAAGATGTGCGTCAGCGACATCTCCTCGCCCGCGCGTACTCGCACTCGCTCGCGTTGCTCGTCGTCCCGATGTCTCGTCGTGATGGTATACGACCCGGGCCGCAAGCGGTAGCCGGTCAACGGGGCCTCGCCGGCGCGTTCGCCATCGACGAACACGTCGCCGAACGGGTCGATGTTCACCGTCAGGACCCCCATCCGGTCGTCGTTCCGATCCTCCGCACCCTCTTCCTGGTTCCGCTCTCCGTCGTCGGCGCTACGTCGGCTCCGCCGGTCCGAGTCGGGCTCCGAAGGCGCCGGTTCGGTGACGGGTGCAGCGGCCAGATCCTCGCCCGGGTCGTCGACCTCGGTGGCGGTCGGTGCCGAGCGGGGAGCGCCCATGGCGACCGGGCCGGCGGCCTCCGGGATGTCGGGCGCGTCCACCGACCCCTCGGGGGCCGGGCCGGGTAGGTCGCCCCCCTCACGTCCCGGCGCCGCGCTGCGCTCCGGCTCCGGCGGTTCGGGCCGAGCGACCTCAGCGGCTGTCAGATCCGACGACGCGTCGAGATGGCCGTCGCCCGGGTGGAGTATCGTCCATGAGAGTACGGCGAGGATCGCAGCCACGACGACGGCGGCGGCCAACGGACGGTTGCGTGCCCCGGCCGAGGGGGCGCGGCGCCGCGAGTCGAGCACTCGGCCGGCGTCAGCCCGATCCAGCCGCGACCGCAGGTTGGAAGCGCCGGCTGGTGACGGAGAGGCGGGTGGCCCGGAAACGCCCGGTCCACGGGTCGGCAGGAGCGTTTCGTCGGTCTGCGGCGCGCTCGACGGAGGCGCCGCAACCGCTCCGACGGCACCGAACGCAGTTGCCCAGGAAGCCACCTCTGCGGCCGTTGGGCGGGCGGCGGCGTTGCGCTCCAGCATGCGGGCTACCCAGGATGCCACCTCCGGGTCGATCGTCGGTGCAGCGTCGCGGAGGCTCGGCGCAGCGCCCGCAACCCGCTGCGTTGCCGCCTCCATCGCCGACCGGCCGCCGAACGGCCGGCGTCCACCGAGCATCTCCCACGCCATCACACCCAGCGCGTAGACATCGCTCGCCCCATCGATCGGCTCGCCGAGAACGCACTCCGGGCTCATGTAGGCCGGCGTCCCGATCATCACGTTCGACTGCGTGACCGTCGTCCCCTCCTCGTCTTCTTCTCGGAACGCCTTGACCAGCCCGAAGTCGATCACGACCGGGTGCATGGGCTTACCCCGCGCCGCGTCGACGATCACGTTCCCGGGCTTCAGATCGCGGTGCACGACTCCGGCTGCGTGCGCGTGGGCCAGTGCGCCGGCGATCGCCCCGACAAGGCCGAGGGCCTCGCCGAGTTCGAGGCGCGGACGCGCCGCGAGAACGTCCTTCAAGGTCGGTCCGTCGATCAGCTCCATCACGAGGAACAGCTCTCCAGAGTCCGCCGCTCCGAAGTCGATCACGCGGACGATGTGCGGGTGCCGCAGGCGGCTGGCGAGTCTGGCCTCGCGCCGGAACCGCGCCTCGACATCCGCGCGTTCTCGAAGGTGGAGATGCACGATCTTGAGCGCGACAGGCCGCTCGACGCTGAGCTGCGTTCCGCGATAAACCTCGCCGTAACCGCCGCTCCCGATGTGCTCACCAACCTCGAACCGGTCGGCGATGAGTGTACCCGGCGGCAGGAGATCAGCGGGCATGGCTCGGGAGATGCTCGTCGTCGCCAGCGAACGACACGTGGATGGCCCATGGGCCCGGGGCCAAGGTGCGGGGGACGGTGATTGTGCCAGCGAACCGCCCCTCGCCGTCGGTTCGGACCCGGCTGAGCCGGTGCCCTTCGTCGTCGCCGGATCCAGCGTCGACCGGCCCGATCCAGACGCCGACGTCCGCCCCGGCGATCCCTGTCCCGTCGACCGACGTGAGCGTTCCGCGAACGTCGAGCCCATCCCCGCGATGCACGCGCCCGTTCGGGAGGTTCGCCACGAGCCGGGTGGGCAATCGAAGGTCTTCTACTGCGGTGCCCGCCGGGCGCTCCACGGCCGCTGGGGACGGCGGCGAACCGCCCTCGGCGGCCTCGGCGGGCTCGGAGCGGGGGGGCTCGGGGGCGTCGCGGTCCGCGGGGCGGGAGAAGGCTTGGTCGCCGAGCGTGTTCGAGTACGCGGCGTGCGCGGGGGATTGCGATAGCGTCGGATCGACGGCCGGGGAGTGTCGCTGAGCGGGATCGCCGCCCAGGACCCGGAAATCCTCGGCGGCTCCGCCGAGATCGAAACGTCGCCAGGTCGCGGCACCGAACCGCACCTCGACGAACGCGTGAGCCTCGTTGTAGACGTATCGCGCCGGGACGCCCGCAGCCAGTGCGGTCATTACGAACGCCGTCGACCGATGGCGGCATACACCGATGCGTCCAAGCGCGACGTCCAGGTAGAGGTTGTCGGTGCGCAGGTCCGCGGGAAACGGTCGGGCCTCGAAGTCCCGGAACCAGGCCAGGAGTCGCTCGACGACGGCGACGTCGCTCATCCCGGGCGCGACCCCGGCGGCCGCCAACACCCGCGCCGCGTCGGCTGCGAGCCGTCGCGGCACCTGTGTCGGCGCGATCGCGCTCTCCGTATCCGGCAACGGTCCTCCGAAGTACGTCTGTGGCGCCGACACGTGCATCTCGAGCTCGAAAGCGCCGGCATCTGGTAGCCACACGAAATGGTTTCCCGCACCGTCGCGCGTGACCTCGACGGTCGTGGGCGGGCTCGACTCGATACGGTGGAACGCCATCTCGGGGGAGACCGCCGGAACCGGGACCGGTCGGACAGCGTCGGAGACGACGGTGAGGGTCGCGCGAAACCGGTCCGCGTCGTCTCCCGGCTCTCCGCCGACCGGCACTGGGGAGTGCGTTGGGTTGCCGACGACGAGGGAGTAGGTGAACCCGTCGTCTCGCACCGTGTCGCGGGCGCCGGATCTCTTCCACGGCGCGACGCTCGGCTCGAAGAGGGCTCGATAGCGGAGCACGCCTTCGGGCCCGGTCTCGCGGTCGAGCGTGACTTCCGCGAGCGCGCTGGACGGTCCGTTCTGCGTCGTGGGCGGGGGGCCGCCGCCGGCCGCCGGCAACGGTC
>CAZFPM010000041.1:19984-21408 GCA_964520965.1 uncultured Myxococcales bacterium | reverse complement strand
CTCCAGACCAGGGGGCCTCCGTCGACATCTCCGTCCGCCGTCGGCCCGACCGAGCCGGGTTCGGGCAACAGGTCGCCGCCGCCGCTGGGGGCGCTCCCGGCGGGGTACTCGAAGAACTCGTGGATGACGGGTGGGGACTCGGCGGAAACGGCGGCGGGAGTAATGAGCCCCACCATCCAAGCCGCCAAGCCGCACGGGAACGAGCGCATGTGTTGTGCGTCGGGTACGAGGTTGGCCCTTCGGTCGCATCGTACGGGGGTCGGGCGCGGTTGCAAGGGCGCAACACCGACGAGCCTGATCCGACCACGGTCGTGACGTACTCGAAAGAGAAGACACAGGCATGGTCTCCAGCAGTCCTCTGTTCCCCCGGCTCGTGACGGCGGCCGGCGCCCTCGTTCGCGGTTGGCGCGGGTTGGGTCGGGCCCTCGGATCCCCGGAGCCACGTCCAGACGACGGGCCAGCGGTCGTCGTCTGGATCGACGCAGTGGAGACCAGTGTACTCGACCGGTCGCCGGGTCCCCCACAGCCGTGGCTCGTGGCCGTACCCTGTGCGTGGCACCGCCGGGGCGAACTCGTCGAGTGCATCGGTCGCTCGATCCCTGATTGGGCG
This sequence comes from uncultured Myxococcales bacterium, assembly GCA_964520965.1. Lineage (GTDB taxonomy): Bacteria > Myxococcota_A > Bradymonadia > REDH01 > REDH01 > CAZFPM01. Next base: position 20,798 of record CAZFPM010000041.1, on the reverse strand, counting down.
TGGCTGGTGGTCGAGCGTGACGACCGCGATCAGCAGGTCGCGGATGCGGTGCGGCGAGTCGTTCGCGCGCGGCCGCGCGTGCGCTCGGTCGAGATTGTCGGAGATGGTCGCGGGTCTCGTCGCGTGCTTCGCCGGGACGGAGGTCGGGGGTGGGATCGGGCGTGGGGTTGCGAAAGACTCGAATCCGCGGAGAACTTGTCCCATGATGGGGGGAGTTCTGCGTTCCGGCGCAGCGCTTCGCGTTGCGGACGGGAGCATGGCAACGACCCCTTCGAGCCCCGGTTTTGCCGTGAGCGAGCACGATGACAGCCAGAAGCCCGAGGCCGACGAGGCCTCTTCGGACGCGGGTGATGCCGTAGCGGGCGACGACCAGGCGATGGTCGACGCGGACGGCGCCGCACCCACCGCGCCCCCGAGCTCGTCGGCGGATCCCGACGCCGGAGCCGACGCCGGAGACGCTCAGGCGGGTGACGAATCGGTCGCGCACCGCTTGGCGGAGCGGCGGAAGGCGATGGACCTGCACACTCGTCCATTGAACCTGAATGTCCTCGACTGGGACCTCCCCGACGACCTCGACCCGCCGTCGGAGATCGACGCGGTCGTCGGCGGGGACGGAGCACCGTCGGACGTCGGAGAACAAGCCGGCGAGGCTGAGTCGGGTGCAGAGGCCGGATCCGATGCCGGCGCGGACTCGGACTCGGACTCGGACTCGCTGCCGTCTACGAGCCAGCTCTTCGGCTCGGGCTACCGCGGCGACGAGTCGTCGGCGGAGTCGTTCCACGAAGGCGCCGGCGGGACGTTGCTGATGTCGGTG
>CAZFPM010000041.1:0-19974 GCA_964520965.1 uncultured Myxococcales bacterium | reverse complement strand
CGGCGTTCGCCGACGCGGGACTGGAGAGCGCCGTGCGCGCCGCGCTGGCGGCGGCGCGTGGCCCCCTAGCCGATTCACAGCTGGCGTCCATCCGGCGACTGGAGGCCGTGCAGCTGGAGATCGCCGACCTGCGGGGCCAGACGCCGCCACCGTCGGTCTTGGGCGACGCGGGAGACGAAGCGGCGGACGAATCGGAGCCCGGCGCGGCCGCCGATAGCGAGCGGGATCCCAACGCCGCCACGATGCTCTTGTCGCCGGACCGAATCCAGGCCGCGATCACCGGCTCGGTCCGCGCCGCCGAGGAGAGGGCAGAGGATGCGGGGTCCGAGGCCGCCGACGAGGAGGAGCCCGCGGACGGATCCGAGGCTGGTGAAGAGTCGTCCGCCGAGCCTGCGGCGGAATCCGGTGGCGCCGAAGCTGCCGCGACCAGCGAGGACGACGCGACCGAATCCGACCCTGAAGCGGCGGAGCCCGACGGCTCCGAAGCAGAAGCGAGTGATGCGGATGAGCCCGATGCCGACGCCGACGACCTCGGTCCAGCCGGCCACAGCGCCGTGCGCGACGGTCTGACGGATGCCGTCGTCGAGATGCCGACCGCAGGGTTTCAGCCTCGTGACGACAGCTCCCGGTCGACGCCGTCGGGGTCGGACGCGGTCAAACCGAGCGATTCGCTCGCGTCCTCCCCTTCGACGGACTCCGACAGTCGCCTTCCAGCTTCTGTCGACGAGACGGAGCCTATCGTGAACCGGCCGGCACCGCTTCGGAAGGGGCAACGGCCCTCACCGCTTCCCTGGATCCTCCTCGCCACGGCGTTCGTCGCCTGTGTCGTCGTCGTCCTGTACGTGTTGCTGCGGGGATAGGTGTAACGAGCGGGCGTTTGGCGTATTAGAAGCGCGCCCGGGTCCCCAGGAGTCGCGTGGCCGACGACAGAGACATCGTCCGAACGCAGACACTGACCGAGCGTTCCGGCGACTCGCGCCCGACGCCGGTCTCTACGTGTCGCGCGTGCGGAGCGGCGAACCCGCCGGGGTTCCGTTTCTGCGGGGGCTGCGGAGCGCCGACCACCCGCGGCGACCTTCCGGGCGGGTTCATGGACCCCTTGGTCGGCGCGGTGGTCAGCGATCGGTACCGTATCCTGGGGCGAATCGGGGCCGGCGGCATGGGCGCCGTGTATCGCGTCGAGCACCTCCAAATCGGCAAGATCGCGGCGATGAAGCTCCTTCACGGCGAGCTGTCCCGCGACCAGAGCATGGTGCGGCGCTTCAACCGGGAGGCCCGCGCCGTCAGCCGCCTGAGCAATCCTCACACGGTGTCGGTCTTCGACTACGGTCGGTCCGCGGGCCTGGTCTACATCGTGATGGAGCTGCTCTCCGGTCGGGATCTGAGCAACGTCCTGAGAGAAGAGGGGCCTCTGTCGCCGGAGCGCGTCGCGTGCATCGTGGCCCAGATCGCCTCATCGCTGTCCGAGGCCCATGGCCTGGGCATCGTCCACCGTGATCTGAAGCCGCAGAATGTGTTCCTCTGCGAAGGGCCTGAGGGAGAGACCGACTCGGTCAAGGTGTTGGACTTCGGCCTCGCCAAACTCGTCGAGTCTCGTGACGAGTCCCTCGACGTGACGCAGACGCAGGTCGGGGTGGTGATGGGAACGCCCCACTACATGTCGCCGGAACAGATCCGCGATCGACCGATCGATCACCGCGCCGACATCTACAGCTTGGGCACGGTGGCGTACCGGCTGCTGACCGGCGAGCCGCCGTTCCAGCATCAGAAGCCGCTCGGCATCCTGCACATGCACCTCAACGAGCCGGTCCCGTCGTTGACGGAGTACGATGTTCGCCTCGGCCCCGTCGACCGGGTGATGCGGAAGGCCATGGCGAAGGAGCCGCAGGAGCGGTACGCCCGGGTTACCGGTTTCGCCGACGATCTCAGCTCGGCGATCGCGGCGACGTCGATGTCGGCGGGTCCGCCGCGCCTGCGTATCTCGGGTGACTCGGCGCTGGTCGATCCGAGCCGCATCGGTACGCGACAGGAGTTCGAGGTCTTCGAGCGTCGCTTGCGTTCTCGTCGGGCGATGTCGGTCGTGTTCACGGTCGCGACCGTCCTGGTGGTGCTGTTTGCCGCCTACCGGTTTGCGAGCGGTGACTTCGCGGTGGCCGGCGTGTCCGAGCGTGAGCCGAACGACGACCTCGGGACAGCGACCTACGTCAGGGCCGGGCGAGCAGTGGCCGGGATCGCAGGGTCCGTCGGCAGTCCGGCTCCGGACCGGGACGTGTTCGAGCTGCGGCGCACGTCGTCCGCGCACGGGATTCTCGACGCTTCCGTGGCGGCGGTCCCGGGGATCGACTTCGTATTGGAGGCGGTCGGCGAGAACGGCGAGATCGTCGTCCGGACCGACGGCGGTGCGGTGGGGGAAGGGGAGTCGATCCCGAACCTCGGGGTCCACGGGGATTCGGTGTACCTCGTGGTCCGCTCCCGCGCAGAGGACGCCGGAACCCCGCGCGATTACGTCGTCGTAGGCCGCTTCCGCTCCCCGTTCATCGAGGAGGAGGCAGAGCCGAACGACGGGCGTCCCGAGGCCTTGGCGATGGCGGTGCGGTCGGGAGTGCACGGCATGATCGGATGGCCGGGCGATCGCGATCGCTACCAGGTCGACGAGGGCGAGCAGGGAGGACGGTTCAGGTTCGAGCTCAGCGCCGTGCCCGACGTGGACCTCGCCATGGAGATCTCCGATAGACCGGGCACCCTCGTCGAGCGGATCGACGATGCGGGCGCCGGTGGGCGCGAAGTGCGCGAGATCGACCTCGACGCGACCCGTTTCGTCGGAGCACCGATCCTGACCGTCAGCGCGGCTGCCGATCAGCACTCCCACCTGGTCTATCGGCTGGTGGTCAGTCGAGTCGGTGAAGGCCGGTAGGGGCCCTGTCTCCACGGGGGCGAGCCCCACGCGTCTCCCGTCCGTGGGCAGTCCTCGTGGCAGGGCGCTCGGCGGTCAGAAGGCGACCCGGTTCGACGCGCGGTGGTTGCCGGTCCCCTGAATCGACGTTTGTCCGGCCCCGAACACGTCGGTCGGCGCCTGGGTCGAACGGTTGTGGTGCACGTAGCATTCGACGAGACGCACATTCGAGTCGTACACCGCGATGCCGGCGGCTCGGACCGGCACGCTGCGCCGCTGCGCGTGGTTCCAGCCGATGTCGCAACGCTCGAAGAGAATCGCGGGACCGCTGCCGCCGCCGGACGCGTCGACCTGGACGCCGCGGCCCACCGCGTGGACGCCGCTACGGCCGGTCGGTCCACTCTCGAAGAGGTCGATCCAGCACCGGCGGACACGCACCGCCTTGCTGTGCGCGACGGCGACGCCACTCTGACCGGCGCAGCCGAGCATGTGGATCCCCTCGACGACGACGTTATTGGCGTGTTCGATCTTGATGCGGAACGCCTCGACGGCCTTGCTCTCGGGCCGGGCGATCACGGCCATGGGGACGTTCGCATACTCGGCCTCGATCGACCCGGAGAACTCCGTGTCCTGCGCGATCCGCTCGCGTACCTGGGCAAATGCCGTGTTGACGATGCGGATGTCGTTCATGCTCGTGATCACGACGTCTTCGCCGAGCAGGGTTTGCGTGTCACCGCGCGCCGCGCCCCGCAGCGGCTCGAGTCCCTCGTCGACAGTCCACTCGGTCGTGGTGTCTGCCGGGAGCGCGGACCACCAGTTCATCCATTGGCACGTGCCGTCGCCCGCGGTGATCAGGCCGTGCCGTCCGGTAGGCATCCGGGCGGTCGGGTCCACCCTGATTTCGACCGACTCGAACCCGGGCTCGCCTGCCTCTCGAGCGCTCTGGACGGTGGCGAGCGCCGCGCCGATCCCGTGGAACGGCGTACCCCGCAGGCCGTCACCGGTCGCGGGGTCCGCGCCGGCGGAGACGTAGAGCACCCTGGACCGCACCGCGACGAGGTCGTGCACCGGAGTCCCCGCAGCCTCGTCCCCTCCGGCGCCGAACGCGGGTCCCGACGACGCGAGCGAGATTCGCCACCCCGGCACGCCACCCGGATACATCAGCTGCGATGCGTCCTCGAACTCGATATGGCATGCGCCCGGCGGGATCCCGGCCACCGAGAGCCGTCCGGGGCGCTCGGCCCCTACCCAGCCGAGCCGCGCGCTGCCATCGCTGGCGGTGACCCGGGCCAGGGCGTGCTCGATCGGAGTGTCGTTGGTGTCGCGGAAGTCGATCACCAGACCGTCGACGAGCGATGTCTCGGCGGTGAACGAAGCCCCCTGGCTGCGCACGCCGGCCCGTAGGGTGACCACGCCTCCACCCTCGGCGCGTGTGAGCGCCAGGATCTTGTCGTGCACCGCCTGCCAGGGGATCCGGATCTCGGCACCAGAGTCGACCACGGAGAGGCGCCCCACGGTGGCGAGGGACCGCGCGATGGCCCAGGCCCTGTGCTCTTGGCCGAGGTTGTCCACGTAGGACAGGGAGAGCTCGGCGTTGGAACCCTGCTCCTGGCGGAATCCCGGTGCATGGACCCGCACGCAGATCTCGTCGCCGAAAGTGACAGGTCCCGAGAACCCCAGTCCGAGGACGGTTCCCGACTCACCGGATTGGCCGCCGCCGGCACCGAGCGTCGCGGCCTCGGTCGGGGCGATCGTCGCGGCCATGGGGTCGATCCCGCCCGGATCCGCGTCCACCGGAGGGGCCGGCGCTTCTGCCGAGCCGAGGTCGAGGTCGTCGAGATCGGGTCCACTGGGAAGTGTCGGCGCGGATTCGAGGTGCGAAGTACCCATCGCGTCGGTCTGCCAGGCGCCGCCGGAACCGGTCTGGTCCGGACCGGGGGCGCTGTCCGAGTCGAGGGCTTCCCCTCCGGGAAGGTCCGGCTCGGGGTCGAACCCGTCCCAGTCGATCTCCTCGAGGTCGTCGAGCGACGGCAACTCCCCGCCGCCCGGCTGCGGTGTCTCCTGTGTCGGCGGGCCCGGCGGCGCCGCCACAGCCTGCTCGGACGCCTGCTCGCGCGCGGCGATCTGGGCGTCGAGTGCGGCGAGGACGTCGTCTTCCTGAGCGTCCATCATCGATGAGGGCGCGCCAGCGCTCGAAGGCCCCGTCAAGTTCAGTGGCGGCGCGACGGCAGCGGGCGCCGCCGACTCGGACCGCACGGTGGGTGCGCCGCCCGACTGGCCGCGAACAGCGCGCTCGCGCCGCAGCGACTTGCGCGCCTTGCGCTGCTTCGACGCGGCCGCGCGCACCTGGCGAGTGTAGTCGATGCGACCGAGGATCGTGAAGACGATCGACGCCGCGAAACACGCCAAGCAGCCCAGCAGCATCCACAGGGGTGCCGCGATGACGGGGTGGCGCGCTCGACAATCGGAGACCGCCGAGCCCAGGCGGGAGAAGAAGCCCTCGTCCCCAGCGACCGCGGTGATCGCCTCGTCCGCGCCGGCCTCGGCATCGACCTCGACGGTGGGGAGATCGACCTCGCCGAACTCTCGAATCGTGCAACGCGTCGCTCGTACCTGCGTCAGCACGACCATCAGGATCCCGAGCCCGAGGGCGACTCGCGACCAGGAGTTCCAGTTCAGTCCCGCCGCGCGGATGGAACGTCGCGTCGCCATGCGGCGTTCACCTCCCTCGTCGTTTCGAGCCGCTCTCGCTGGCGGTCTGGTAGCCAGCGGAGGCGTGACGGATCCGGCGCTTGTACTGCTCCCGATCGAAGTATCGGAAGAGGAAGAACGCCAGCAGGCATCCCAGCGCGCCCGGAGCCGTCCAGTGGGACGACGCGTGGATCGGGTAGGCCGCGTAGCACGCAGGAATGCTGCCGAAGAACCCCGACATGAAGCCGCTCGTCTGGTTCGCCCTGGCGACGTCCGAGCTGTTGGTCCCGAGATCGTCTATGCCCGTGCCCGCCAGCGTACCGATCTCCGCCGCCGACAGTCCGGACCAGGAGCACTGGGCCATCGGCGCTGCGGCGTACGCGAACAAGGCGACGAACCCGACCAGCGCTATCAGGGCCAACCGGCGCCAGTTCAACCCCCGCTGCGGGTTTCCACCGAGAACCATGCTCTCACCGCCTGCTCGCTGCCTACATCACTTCGCGAATTCCGGAACTCTACCACACCGCGTCCGCGCGGACACCCGCTTCGCCACCCGTGGTCAGCCGAGCACGTGCCGGGCGATCACGATACGCTGAATCTGCGACGTGCCCTCGTAGATCTGCAGCAACTTGGCGTCGCGCATCAACTTCTCCACGGGGTACTCCTTGACGTACCCGTTGCCGCCGAAGACCTGGACCGCGTCCGTCGCGACGCGCATCGCGTTGTCGGCGCAATAGGCCTTCGCATACGAACTCACGATCGTCGCCGGTGCACCGGCGTCCAGCAGGCTCGCCGCCTTGAACGTCAACAGATGACCGGCCTCGTACGCGATGGCCATGTCGGCGAGCATGAACTGCACGGCCTGGTGCTGCGCGATCGGGACGCCGAACGCCACCCGCTCTCGCGCATATTGCGCGGACTCGTCGAGCGCACGCCGCATCAGACCGCAGGCAGCGGCACCGATGTCCGGCCGCGTCCGGTCGAAGGTGCGCATCGCGATCTTGAACCCTTCGCCCTCCGCACCCAGCAGGTTCTCGGCGGGGATCACGGCGTCTTCGAGGTGCACCTGGGCCGTATTCGAGGCCCGCTGGCCCATCTTGTTCTCCTTCTTGCCCACCGACAGCCCCGGCGTCTTCGCGTCGACGACGAACGCCGAGATGCTTCGGTGGCCGCCGTTCGGATCGTTCGTCGCGAAAATGACGAAGAAGTCCGCGTAGCCGGCGTTGGTGATCCATTGCTTCGAGCCGTTGAGGACGAAGCTGTCTCCCTTGCGCTCGTAGCGGCAACGGAGGGCGGAGACGTCGGATCCGGCATCCGGCTCGCTCGTCGCGTACGACGCGAAGCGGAGGTCTTCGGTCAGCCGCCCGAGCCACTTCCGCTTCTGGGTGTCGGTTCCAGCCAGCAGGATCGGCGTGGCCGCGAGTGTGTTCGCCGCCACTGTGGTGGCGACCGAGGTGCAGCCGTACGACAGCTCCTCGGCGATGAGGCAGTTCTCGAAGATGCCGAGCCCGAGGCCGCCGCAGTCCTCCTCCACCTCGACGTTCATCAGCCCGAGCTCCCAGGCATCCTGGCAGATCGCCATCGGGAACTCTGCATTCTCGTCCAGCTCCCCGGCCACCGGGATCACTCTGTCCCGTGCGAACGCCCGGGCCAGATCTCGGATGGCCGCGCCCTCCTCGCTCAGGTCGAACTTGTACATCGTGTCTCCCTGTGTCGGCGCGGTTCGGGGGTGTCCCGGTGCCGCGGGGTTGCTTCTGCCTCGGGTGTGCCCAACCTCGTGAGCCGTCCTGGTTCAGCGCCAGGGCGCCGTAAACTAGCCCGCGGCACACCGCCCGGCAAGGCGGCGTGACGGACCCCCGGAGTCCCCAATGAAGGCAGTCGTCCTCGTTCGCAATGGCACCCCCGACCGCGCGTTCGATACGAGGTCGTCGGGCGCGTGCGGGCGCTCGGTCCGGACACCGATGCACCACATGGCCGCCGGGTTCGGGTTCGTCCACCCGAACTCTCTCATGTTCCGCAGCCGGTCCGTGATCGGCTTGAACATGCTCCGCATCGCCGACGATCGTCCCGAGACGCTGGCACGTACGCTGCGTGCGGGGGCCGCCGCGGTCGAGTCGGGCGAGATCGAGATCGTGGTCGGCGACGCGTTCCCGGTCGAGGAGATCGCGGCCGCCCATGAACTCCTCGGCTCGCGTAGGTCGGTCGGCAAGGTCGCCGTACGTCGGTGAGCGCGGGGAGCGGAGCGCCAGCCGAGCGACCGCCATCGGCGAGCCGCCGACAGGGTCATCGCCGCGCTGCCCACCGCGTGAGATTCTCGCAGGCCTTCTCCAGGTCGGCGTCCCGCTTGGCGTAACAGAACCGGGTCAGTCCTTCGCCGGTTGCACCGGTGTAGAAAGCGCTCCCGGGCACGCTGGCGACACCCGCCTCGTGGAGCAGGCGCATCGCCGCGTCCTTCGCGGTCTCGCAGCCCAGAGATTTCACGTCGGCCAGCACGTAATACGCCCCGTCGGGGACGATCGGTTCGAGGCCCACCTCGCGGAGAACCCCGCAGAAGATCTCTCGCTTGCGCGCGTAGTCGGCCCGCATGTCGGCGTAGTAGGCAGGGGGCAGGTCGCGGACGCCGGTGGCGACCGCGCGCTGCAACGGCGCCGGGGCGCAGATGTAGTACAGGTCGTTGACGAGCCCGACCGCCTCGGCAAGCGGGGCCGGCCCGCACATGTAGCCGACGCGCCAGCCGGTGATGCTGAACGTCTTCGAATAGCTCGACAGCGTGATGGTCCGATCCCGCATCCCGGGCAGCGATGCCATGCTGACGTGGGTGCGGTCGTCGTAGATCAGGTACTCGTAGACCTCGTCGGTCAGGCAGATCAGGTCGTGTTCGTGGCAGATCTCGGCGATCGCCAGGAGCTCCTCCCGGTCGAACACCTTCCCGCACGGATTCATCGGCGTGTTCACGAGGATCGCGCGCGTCCGGGGGGTGAGCGCCGCGCGCACCCGGTCGGGGTCGATCGCGAAGTCCGGTGGCGACAGTGGCACCGTGCGGATGCCGAGTCCGGCGACGACCGCGGCGTTCAGGTGGTAGCCGTAGTATGGCTCGAAGAGCACGATCTCGTCCCCGGGATCGAAGAGCGCCATCAACGTGCACGCGTAGGCCCCCGAGGAGCCTACCGTGACGACGATCTCCCCCTCCGGGTCGGCGTCGATCCCGTTGAAGTTGCGGAGCTTCGCTGCAAGCGCCAGGCGCAGCTCCTCGCGGCCGTCGTAACGGGAGTAGATCGAGATGTCGTCCTCGACGGCGGCGATCGCCGCCTGCTTGACGCTCTCGGGAGTCGGAACGTCGCAGATCCCCTGCCCGAGATTGACGCCGCCGACCGCCGTGCAGGCGCGGGTCATCGCTCGGATGTCGGACTGCACGAGGCCGCGGGTTCTCTGGCTGCGCTGCATGGTGCTCGGAGGTTCTCGGGGGACTGAGGGTCGAAATAACCGCGCGTGCGCGGATTGACCAGCGGGACGGGGCTCGCAGCCCGTTCTCGCCGCGGAGCGACGCTTGAGCGGAGGGGGGCTTCGCGGTAGGACCGTGGCCTACGCCGCCACCACGGGTGACGATGACTCCAACGCGTGAACAGGTCCTGCGCTCCCTGACGGACGCCTGTGCGGACTTCTACGTTCGCGGCTGGATGCTCGCGACTGGCGGCAACGCCTCGGCGAGATTCGGCCAGGGACAATTCCTGATCTCCGCCTCGGGACGGCACAAGGGCCGGCTCCAGGAGGAGGACTTTCTGGCCGTCGGGCTCGACGGGAAGCACGACCCGCCCGATCTGCGACCGTCGGCGGAGACCCTCGTGCATCTCGACGTTTACCGTCGGTGCGGCGCGGGCGCCGTCGTTCATGTCCACACACCGTTCGCGACGATCGTGAGCCGCCGTTTCCTCGACCGGGGATCGGTGCGGTTCTCCGGATTGGAGATGCTCAAGGGGCTCGACCACTGGGAACCGGACGCAGTCGTCGAGGTGCCGGTGATCCCGAACCACCACGGCATTCCGATGCTGGGCGAAGCCGTCTCCGCGCACACGTTCGGGCCGTGCCCAGCCGTGCTGATCGCCGGACACGGGATCTACGCGTGGGGACACGGTGTGGTCGAGGCGCAGGGTCACGCCGAGGCGCTGGAGTTCTGCTGCGAGGCCTGGTGGCGCGACCGGCAGGTCCGCTGATCGGCGGCCGCGCGCGGCCGCCGATCGGTCGGCGGCGCTTGACACGGCGGGCAGAAGCGGGTTGTCGGGTTCGCGGACCGGAGTAGGCAATGCAACCGACTCGAAACCTGGCCCGCTGGACACTCGGGGGAGCGATCCTTGCCGGGGCCGTCGTGTCGCTCTACCTCATCGACGTGCACGTCGACGTGTCGGCCGGGGCCGATCCGGCGGGCGCGCTGTGCAACTTCGGCGCCGGATTCGATTGCTCGGGCGCTGCGTCCTCACGCTTCGCCAAGCTGTTCGGCGTGCCGGTCGCGCTGTGGGGCCTCGGGTTCTACGTGGCCGCGGCGATGGCATGGGTCTTCGGGGTCCGGGAGCCGGCTTCCGAAAGGCCGCCGCGCCAGGGAGCCCCGGGCTTCCTGGCCGCGCTCTTCCTCGGCGCGTGCGTCTACTCGCTCTTCCTCGGCCTGGTGAGCGTCGTGGCCATCGGCTCGCTTTGCCCCGCGTGCGTCACGCTCTACGTCGTCAACGCCGTGGCCGCCGTGGCGGCGTTTCGGTGGGCGGGCGGCGGTCTCTTGGGCACCGTGCGGGCGCAGATCGTCGCCTGGAGGTCGGGGTTGGCACGGTATGGCGTCCCCGCCGCAGCGGTGGTCGGCCTCGTCGTCGCGACCGGGATGATCACGATCGCTCGCATCAAGCCGGCCCCCCGCCCACAGGTGCCGGTCGAGGTCTCTGCGGACGCGCTCGCGCTCCTGCAGGGAGAGGGCATTCCGTCGGTCGGGCCGGCCGACGCGCCGGTCGTCCTCGTCGAGTTCTCCGACTTCGAGTGCCCCTATTGCAGCCGGCTGGCGTTCGCGGTCCACGACGTCCAGGAGCAGTTCGCCAACCGCTTGCGCGTCGAGTTCCGCCAATTCCCGCTCCCCTTCCACACGCACGCCGCCGAAGCCGCTGCCGCCGCCCTCTGCGCGCACGAACAGGGCGCCTTCTGGGCGATGCACGATGCGATGTTCGCCAGCCAGCGGTCCCTCGACAGGAACGGACTGCTCGACCTGGCTCGCGCAGCCGGCATCGACGCCGACGCGGTCGAAGCCTGCCTCGACGCCGGTGTCGTCGAAGCCGACGTCGCCCGAGACATCGAGGCGGGGAGGGCGCTTGGCGTCGAGGGGACACCGACCTTCTTCGTCAACGGCCGCAAATACGTCGGCGCCGTAGAAATGGACGCCCTCGTCGCCATCGTCGAAGAGGCGCTCGGGCAGCCCGCGGAACCGGTGCCCGACGAAGGGAGCGACTGAACCGGCTCCTCGCCGGCGCGCGTGAGCGGCCTCAGTCCCGGCAACCAACGTCGTGCGTCGGGGATTTGCCGGCGCGATCGAGGGGACCTAGCCTGACGGGGTGCAGTCTCTCCTCTCGGATCCCACGCTCGTTCTACTCGTGTTCGCCGCCCTCGCGGTCGGGGCGTGGCTCGGTCATCGGGTCGGTCGGGCGCGAGGGGTCCGGCAGGGGCGCAAGCATGCGCACGAGGGACGCCGACGGGCGCTCAGCGGCCGCATCGCGGAGAATTGGGCCCCGTACACCGACGGCTTCCCCGGCGATCCCAGCGACGCGCGCTTTCTCGGCTCGCCGGTCGACTTCGTGGTGTTCGACGGGCTGGAAGACGGCCGGCTCGGTCGGATCGTGTTCGTCGAGGTCAAGTCGGGCCGCGGGCGCCTGACGAAGCGCGAGCGCGCAATTCGCGACGCCGTCTCGCGCGGCGCCGTCGAGTGGTGCGAGCATCGGGTCGAGCCGCCGTCTCGGTGAGCCCGTCGCAGTCGACGGTTCCGGTCGGACGTTGGGGGCGGTGGGCGGGCGGCTCAGCGGAGCGAGAACCACTCGTCGGCGAATCGCGCCGATCGCCAGCGGCGGACCAGGGGGATGGCGGCGTAGTCCCCCGGCTCGGAGATCTCGGCACGGGCGATACACTCGAGGACCGTCCGTGGCGCCAGGAACCCGGGCTCGAGCCCCGTGGCGCTGCTGGCTGAGACGCGCCACTCCGCCAAGCGGCTGAGGCGCCGGTCGAGCACATCGCGTGGGATCCGGGGACCCCGCTGCCGGGGGGGCTTCGGAGGCGTGATGGCGACATCGCCCGGGTCGTCGATGAGGGCGGTCAGCTCTTCACGCGCCGCGGAGGGCACGTGTCCGCCGAGCCCGTTGATGCGCCCGCCATCCCGGACGGCGCGCCGGCCGAGCTCTGCCAGCCGGGCCAGCGCCCAGGGCGGCAGCACGCGCGACGGATGGCTGTCGATCGCCTCGCCCACGCGATCCCGCCAACTCCAGATGGCGGCTGCGCGTCGCTTGGCGTCGTCGTCCAACCCCTTGATCCCTTTGAGGCGTCGCCAGCCGAACGGGTCGGTGCTGACCGATTCGGCGCTGAGCTCGGCCATGGCGGCGCACTCCTCCTCGACCGCGTCCTCCCAGCCGGCCTCACGCACCTGCTCGGACAGGATCTCCCAGAGCCCGAGCAGGTACTGCGTGTCGGCCCGCGCGTATTGCAGCTGAGCGTCGGTCAGGGGGCGATTCGTCCAGCTCGATCGCCGGACCGCCTTGTCCAACTGCACGCCGAAGTAGCGCGCGAGGAGCGGTGCGAGTCCGAATGCATCGAGCCCGAGGAAGCGTGCGGCCACCTGCGTGTCCCCGATGCGCATCGGGCCGACGCCGAAGTCACGTTTCAGCCCGGTCACGTCGTTCCGACAGCCATGCATCACGATTCGTTCCGGGGTCAAACAGACCGACTCCATCGCGGCTTCGAGTTCCCCTTCGGGGAGCAGCAAGGGGTCCACGACCCAATCTACGCCCTCGGCCGTGACCTGGAGCAGCGCCACGCTAGGCCGGAAGTGGCGCTCGCGATCCTCCTCGATGTCGAGGGCGACGAGGCCGCCGTCGATCGCCGGAAGTCCACGCGCGACGAAGTCCGCGAGTCCCGCGGGGTCCGCGACGTAGACGAATTCGTGTCGCTCCGGATTGGTCGTCATTCGGTTCGATGGCCGCCTGGCCACACCAACGTCGCACCGGCGGAACAGAGGGCCGGAGACGCCAGACCGCGACGACTCTCGGCGCGCCCAGCGTAGACGATACGCGCTGAGATGTGTAGGCAGGTCGCAAGCCAATCACCGAAGACGCCGGTGCGCGGAGCCGCCCCTCGCGCTCGAATCGGTAGCGACCGTACCGATGCCTTACCCCGACTCGATACAACTCCTCGGCGGCGACGTCACGATTCTGCGCACCACCTCGCGGTGGGGGCTGACGGTCAACGCGTACCTGCTGCGCTCCGAGGGCGCCGTCGCCCTGATCGATACCGGGTTCACGTCGACCGGAGACGCCCTGGTCGCTGCGCTCGATCGCGAGGGGGTGGCCCCGGGTGACATCGCGGCCGTGTTCTACACCCACACGCACGGGGATCACATGGGGGGCGGCGTCGCGCTCGGCGACGCCCTCGGTGGCGACCACGTGGCGTGGTCAGGGGCGCAGCCGGTCCTGGACGACTACCAGGGCTACTTCGACGCATTGCCCCGGTGGGCCGACTGGATCCGTGCGTCGCTGCCCGACGGGCCGGTGCGTGACGAGCTCGCCGAGCTCTTCGACCGCCTCGACGGTCCAGCGCGGCAGATCGCGCCGACCGGGCCGCGCTGGCGCACGGTCGAGTTCGGTGACGTCGTCGCCGTCGGAGGCCTTCGCTTGGAGTGCGTCGACGCGCGGGGCCACGATCCGTTCCACCTCGCCTGGTGGGAACGAAGCCGCGGCTGGTTCTTCACGGGCGACGTATTGCTGCCGGTTCCGACGCCGATCCTGCCCGTGCTGCGCGACGACTTGCGGACCTACCGCGCCACTCTCGAGCGACTTCGGACGCTCCCGCGTCCGGACTGGGTGTTCCCGGGGCACGGCCGCCCGTCCGAACGGTACGACGCGGTGGTGGAGCGGTCTCGCGGGCACGTGCGCGACCTCTTCGAGGCCGTCCGGTCGGCCCTCGCCGCCGGGCTGGTCGACCCGACGGTCGTCGCCGACGCCGGTTTCTCGGCACAGCCCACGCCGTCGGGGGTCCACAAGGTGTTCGTGGAGGTCGGGCGCTGGTGGTCTCAGCTCGACGAGCTCCGCGGGCGTGGGTTCGTCGACCAGTTGCCCGATCGACGGTGGCGCAGGGTCGCCGAGATGCCGACGTACGATCGGTATGTGGCAGGCAGATCGTGACCGGTTCTCGGCCACCGAGCTCTCGAGCGGTCGGACTCCTCGCGCTTGTGGCGCTGGCGGGTGCCGTGGCGGGAGGGTGTCGACCCCCGATCGCGGCCCGGCCCGGATTGACGGATTTCCGCGTTGCCTCCGTGGAGTTCGCAGGCGTCGAGCAGCTCGATGCCCGCGACCTGCGCGACCTGCTCGAGACGCAGGAGAACGCGTTCAACCCCTTCGCGCCGATCAGCTACTACAACCGTTACTCGGTCGTCTCCGATGTCGAGCGCATCGAGACCCATTACGCGGAGAGCGGGTTCTTCGACGCCCACGTCGTCGACTACCGGGTCGACCTGGAAGAGGGGCGACGGAATCGAGCCCGGCTGACGTTCGTCGTCGATGAGGGCGAAGGCAGCTACCTGCTTCGTGATGCGCAATACGCGGTCGAACGGCTGCGGGCGATCGAGGACGTGCCGGCGCTGATCGGGGAGTCGCCGCTCAGGGCTGGCCGGCCGTTCTCCCGAGCCACGGTCGAGGCGGAGCGCTTGCGGTTGCAGCGGGCGCTGCAGGAGCAATCCTATGCGAGAGCCCGCGTCTCGACCCGGGTCTACGTGCGCCGGGAGCAACATACGGTCGAGGTGTTCTTCTTCTTCGACCCCGGAATCTCGTGCGTGTTCGGAGACATCAGCGTCATCGGGTCGAGGCGGGTTCCGCCGGATCTGATCCGCCGGCACATCGACATCGAGGATGGGAACCAATACCGGCATTCGCTGCTGCGTCACGCCCAGCTCGACCTCTATGATCTCGACGTGTTCACGCACGTCGACGTGCGTGTCGATCTGAGCGAGCAGGCCGTCGGCGCCGTAGACCCGGAGGAGGAGCGACGGGTCGCGCTCGCGATGGCGGCCAGGGGCTTCGAGCTGCTCGGCGTCGATGGACGCGACGACGACGGGGTTCGCGTCGCGAGCCTGCTCGACAACATCGAGTCCATCGAGAGTGCGAACCCCTACGTCCCCGTGATCATCGAAGTCAGCGAGTCGCCGAGCGCGCGCTACAAGTTCGGTGGCGGTGTGGGAATCGAGTCGTCACGGACCGAGGGATACGGTCGGTCGAATGCAGTGTGGCGGCACGTCGTCGCGCCACTGAATCGTCTCGAGTTCGATACGCGACTCGGCTACGCGTGGTTGCCGTCGGTGTTCGATTCGAACGACTTCTCCCGCGGCATCGTGGGCCGAGCCGAGACGGGGATCTCTCGACCGAAAGTGCTCTTCGGCATCTTCGACGCTTCGCTGCGCATCGGGTTCGAACGCGGGATCGAGGCCGACCACGCGTTCAGTCGGCCCAGCGTGCGTGTCTCCCTCGACAACCGTATCGGCGAGTTCACGCGCGTCTCGTTCGGTTACGCGTTCAGCATCAACCTGACCCAGGACTTCGCGAACGCGCCCGAGACGTCGTCGTCGGCCCGCTCGTCGTGTGACCAGCTGCCGCGCGCATTTCGTCTCGGGTACTTCGATGTCTCTGCGCAACGGGAGCGGTCCGACCGCGCGCTCGACACCCAGCGGCACGACGTCCAATGGGATGTCGGGGCCCAGCTCGGCGAGGGCGTCCTCGGCGACTACCCGTACGTCCGCGTCCAGCCGGACTTCCGGCACTATGTTCGTTTGGGGCGGAGCGTCACATTGGCGTCGCGTGCCGGGGTCGGCGCGATCTTCGATTTCGGCGAGCCGGTGCCGCGGAGCCAGTGCCTCTTCCTCGGGGGCGGGTCGTCGGTGCGCGGGTATTCCGACCGTCGCGTGGGACCCCACGTCGAGGCTGAGGTTCCCAACGGCGGCGTGGCGTCGTACGTCTTGAACTTCGAGCCCCGATTCGAGTTCTCGGACCTCTTCGGCGCCGTCGTGTTTGCCGACGTCGGAGAGGTCAATAGCCGGCTCGGATTCGACACGACGGTGGGCGGGACGGAGGGGATCCACGTCGCCGCTGGCGCGGGCCTCCGGATCTTCACGCCGATCGGGCCCTTCCGCTTCGACCTCGGATACCGCATCACGGAGGGTGCTCCGAACGCCGGAAAGCTCCGGCGGGTCGCGTTCTTTCTCTCGCTCGGCGAGGCGTTCTGATGGCAACGCGACGCCGGGTTCGCCGAGTGATCGCGGTCACCGCCAAGGTGGTCGCCGTCGCCATCGTCGTGCTTCTGCTCGTGGTGGCGGTGACTCTCGGCTTCCTGACGCGAACCGAGCCGGGTCGAGCGCTGCTTCTGAACCAGGTGTTGTCCGTGCTGAACGAGCAGGTCTTCACCGGCACTCTGTCGGTCGAGCGGATCGAGGGGCCCGTTCTCGGTCGCCTCGTGGTCGTCGGCGCCGAGATGGTCGACGCCGAGGGGGACCGGGTCGCGGCGATCGAACGAGCCGAAGCTCGCTATCGAATCGCGCCATTGCTCCGAAGCGAGCTCCTGATGGAGAGCCTCGTGGTCGACGGGATCGAGGTGCGGGCCCGCCTGGACGAGGCGGGCGCGCTCAACCTCGCCGACCTCGTTGCCAGCAGTGACGAGCCGCAGGTCGACGGGGCCGGTTTCGGAGTGCGCCTCGAGGAGATCGTCGTTCGCGGCGGGGGTGCTTCACTTCGCGACGGTCGCAACCGGGACGCTCGTCTCGCCGTCGTGTCCGACCTGAACGTGACCGGGGGCCTGACGATCACGCGGACGGGAGCGTTGACGCTCCGGCTGGCCGAGGCATCTGCCCACGCGGCGACGCCGGTCGACCTGGACGCGCCGGTCGGCGCCGCGTTCGGCGATGCGAAGGTCGTGTTCGACCGCGGGCGCATCGGGCTGTCGTTCCGCACGCTCAGGCTCGGAGCGACCCGGCTGGAGCGCTTCAGTGGTTCGGTGGTGCTCGATCCGGACTCCATCGCGCCGTTCCAACGCGTCGACCTCGGATTCCCCGAGCTCGAGCTGCGTCCCGAGGATGTCGCCCACTACCTCGGGGACACCGGCCTGCATGCCCCGCTCCGCATCTCCGGGCAGATCAGCGGGCCCGTCGAAGACGTGGTCGTCGACGTACCGATCGAGGGGCCGGCCGGCCGCGTCGAGCTGCAATTCCGACTCGACCTGCGCGATCCCGCAGTGCCGGCGTATCGCGGCCTCGTCCGGGTGGTTCGCTTCGTCCCGTCGGAGTGGGTCGCGACGGACCTGGACGCGGACATCAGCGCGTCCGTGCAGTTCGACGGGCGAGGGTTCAATCCACGCACGCTGCGCACGGGCCTTCGTCTGGACTTCGGACCGAGTCACGTGCAGGGCATCGGCATCGAGGGGGCCTTTGCGTCGGCCCGCTACGAAGAGGGAGCGCCAGGCTGGTCTGCGGGCACGCGGCGGCCTCGACGTCGACGGCGCGATCGACCTCGAGCTGAACGCCGAGGCCACCGATCTCGCCCTGCTCCTCGGACCTGTCGCGGGAGATGTCGACGTGGCGGGCGGTGCCGAGGTCGAGCTATTTGTCTCGGGGTCGCTTCCGATGGACGCCTTGTTGGCCGGCGAGGGACCTGCGACGCCGCGTGGCTGGTTGGAGGTCGCCTCGGGCCTGGCCGTTTCCGGCTCCGTGCGCCTTACGAGGGCGGGCTATGGGAGCGACGTGGCCGTCCGCAGGTTCGAGATGGCGTTCGTCGCCGAGGGTGGGGAGGAGCTTCCGGACGTCTCGGCCGAGGTCGGCGTCCAGGGTCTCGACGTGGCGGACCAGATCATCGACAGCGCGGTCCTGCGCGTCGGGTTCCGTGACGGGGAGCTACGCGTCGCGGGGGAAGTCGACCCGGACGGCGATCTGGAGGCTGCACTGGACGTGGTCGGTCGCCTGGAAGACGACCGTGCGCTCGTCTCGCTGCGGCGCCTCGATGTCGGCTTGGGGTCGCTCACCGCACGCGCGCTCCCGACGACGGCGACCGTGTGGCTCGACGAAGCGCTCCGGCCGACCCGCGTCGCGTTGGGTGAAACGACGGTCGAGGTCGACTCGCAGATACTCGGGTTCGGCGGGGAGTACTCGATGGATGGAGCGGTCGGCTTGCGGGCTTCGACGCTCCGGGTCGACCTGGCGCGCATCGACTCGGCTCTGGGTCTCGACCTGGGCATCGAAGGCGACCTGACGACGACGATCACGGTCGATGGGAGCCTCTCGGCGCCCGCCCTCGGCGCCGACATCGAAGTCGCCGGTCTCCGTTACCGGGACAGCGCCGCCGTCGACCTCAAGGTCAGCGCGACACTGGCCGACTCGGTGCTGCGGCCCCGGGTCGAGGTGATGTCCGCAGGCGAGACGGTCGTGGAGTTGGAAGCCGGCCCGGGCGGTGTTCCGGTCCGACTCGATCTTGCTCGCGGCACGGTGGCGTTGGCCGACCGCCCACTCGAGGCGGCGTTGCGATTGCACGGCCTCAAGCTCCGCGATGCCGCGACGTTCGTGCCGGCGTTGGCGGACTACGGTCCGAGTGGGACGCTCTCGGGGACCATCGACTTCGGCGGGACCGCGGAGTCACCCGCACTGCGCTGGGACGTCACGCTCGCCGACGCCGCCGTGCGCGTCGAGGGAGAGGACGGGTCGGTGTTCGCCCTGGATCGGGTCGGTGCAACCGTCTCGGGGGCTTATGCACCGCCCGGAGACCCGCGTTCCGGAATGAACGCGACCATCGGCGTGGACCTCGCCGGGCGCCCCCTCGTCGAGCTTTCCGCCGACCTCGCTATCGACCTCCTCGCCGCTGTCCGAAGCACCGGGCCACCGGCGGTTTCGGGACTGCTCGAGGCACGTCTGCTCCCGACGCCGCTCACCGAAGCCGCGGCCCTGGCCGGCGTCGACCTCGGCGTCGAGTCCGGGACCGTCGGCGCCGACCTGGCCTGGCGCGGTTCCTTCGAGCGCGGCACCGGGTCGGCCCAGGTCCGGCTCGACGACGTCCGTGCGAGTGGGAGCGAGCCGTTGTCGGTGCGCGTGGAGGTCGATGCGTCGCCGTCGTCGACACGGCTGGGAGCCGAGGTGCGCTACGGGATCTCGCAGCCGGGCTGGAGCTCGGACGAGACTCCGGCCGAGGGTGAATCTCGCGCGCGGGTGATTGCCGAAATCGACCGCTCGATCCTCGATCTGGCCAACAGCCCCGTCGACCCGCGTGACGAGGTTCGCCTGCGTGCGGAGCTCGACGGGACGCCGATCGCGCTCCTCGAGCCGGTTCTCCCGTACCTGGTCGAGCAGCCCGGTACGTTCGGAGGATACGTCGACGTCCATGGTTCACTCATGGCGCCGGAAGTCTTCGGCCGCGTCGCGCTGCGGGACATCGCACTGTCGAACGGCGGGAGTGGAACGGCGGCCGCCGAGATCATGTTCGCCGATTCCGAGTTCGACGCCCACGTCTTCGTCTGCGACGGGACCGCCGTCACGGCGGACGCCAGGGCCAGGATACGGGTCCCGCTCGATTACGGCGCCCTCGCCGACGGCGACATCGTCCTCACGCCGGTCACCGAGTGGCCGCTCGACGTCCGGCTGACCTCCCTGGACCAGGATCTGGGCGCCGTCGTCCCTGCCGCCTTCGTCGCAGGCGTTATCGAGGGGATGAGCGGAACGCTCGACGCCGACATCGGCGTGTCGGGGACGATCGGCCATCCGGTGCTCGACGGCGGGTTTGTCGTGTCCGACGGCGGCATGGGTTTGATCCCGGCGCAGCGGAGCTTCGAGGACGTCGAGATGGAGGCGGACTTCACCACCGGCGCCGTGACCCTGAGCAATCTCGTGTTCGCCGACGAGCGGGGCTCGATTACCGGCAACGGCGAGATCACCCTCGTGAACCTCATGCCGCGCGCGCTGAGCGTCGACCTCCGGCTCCGTGACTTCTTCGCGGCGGGTTCGAGCTCGTCCGGTGTGTACCTGAACAGTGACGTGTCCGTGACGGGCAAGTTCGGCGAAGGGGAGTTCGAGGGCGACATCGTGATCGGCGACCCTCGCATCTCAATACCGGACGACGCCGGCGCCCAGGCGGCTGGCCCGA
>CAZFPM010000040.1:23226-32238 GCA_964520965.1 uncultured Myxococcales bacterium | reverse complement strand
CGCGGTCGGCGGTACGGGACACTACGGCCTGGGGGCTCCCGCGTACCTTCACTTCACGTCGCCGATCCGGCGGTACCCGGACCTGGAGGTTCACCGCGTGTTGCGTCGCGCGTTGGCAGCGGGCGGGGCGCCCCCGGAAGACGAGCGCGAGGCGGTGGAGACTCGCCTGCGCGCGGGCGCCGTGGCGTCGAACGCCGGCGAGCAGATCGCCACGACTGCGGAGCGGTGGAGCGACCGTCTGCTTCGGGCGCTGTACATGCTCGACCACGTGGGTGACCAGATGCCCGCTACTGTCAGCGAAGTCAGCCGATTCGGGCTCTTTGTGACGGTGACCGAACCGTACGTCGAGGGACTCGTTCCGATCTCGTCGCTCGGAGACGAGTACTTCGAACTGGACGAGCGTCACGGGACCCTGACCGGGGAGCGCACGCGCACGCGCTACCGAATCGGTGACTCGCTCGACGTCGTCTGCGTCGAGGTCCGTGCTCACGAGGGGAAGGTGGCGTTCGCGGTCGCGAACACCGAGCGGGCGATGGGGAGGAAGCGCAAGCCAACGGGGCGTCGCGGCGGTCGCCGGCCGTCCCCTCGGTCGACGGGTCGTCGACGGCGTCGCGGTTGAGCACGACCGACGCCGTCGTCAGAAGATGGCCCTCATCGCGTTTCCGACACCGTCGTGGATCTTGGAGATGGCGAGGAAGTCCATCGTGATCGCGACGCCGAAGTGCAGCGCGATGCCCAAGACGCAGCTCCGCGCCTTGAGCGCGAGATAGCCGAGCACGACGCCGGCGACGAGGGCGCCGAGTGTCTCTGGGACCGGCTTGTTGAAGTGGATCATGACATAGGGGATCGCCATGATCAGCAGCGCGTAGTAGCCGAACTTCCGGAAGAGGGCGAAGATGAGGAACCCCCGGAAGAAGAACTCCACCCCGATGAACTGAAGCCCGTAGAAGAACTCGAAGAGCCAGAACTGCGCGCCTCCCTCGGCGGCTGGTCCGTAGAACGGGTAGCGCGCTTGGAACGACGGCTGCGACGCGGCCCAGAACAGGAACGGCAACATCGCGACGTAGAGAGCTGCGTAGCCGGGAACATGGGCGAGCTGCCCGTCGAAGCGCCAACCATAGTCCCGCGGACGCTCCCGGAAGAGCAGCACGATGAGCAGCATCGGCACGAAGACCCGCATCACGACCGACATCACGCCCCAATAGACGTAAGGCAGCATGTCTACGTGGCCCGCGAGCTGGTCCCCCCAACGGGCGAGTATCAGGTCGTCGAGCCCGGACCGGGCGTAGAAGCGGGTCTTCCCGTAGTAGTAGAACACCGTCAGCAGGACGGTCGTGACCACGAACACGGTCGTCGTCTTCCAGTCGAAAGACGGGGCTCCGTGGTTGTCGGCGAAGTCGCGACGGACCGTCTCGACCGCCGAGCGCAGCGATTGCGCGTTCCAGCGCACCTCAGTCCCCGGACGTGGGGTCGAGGCGAGACGGGTCGAAGATCAGTGTGGTGTCCACGACCAGATCGTTGCCGTCGAAGTGACCGTTGCTCCGGCTCTCGAGCATCGCCTCGTAGGTCTGGAGTTGGCGGCGCATCGACGACAGCTGCTCGTTCGGCAAGCCGCCGGTGTCGGTGAGGAGATCGAAGAACCCCTCGACGATGTGCGCGACACGCGGTCCGTCGAACGTCGACACAGCGAAGGGGTCTCCGTCGACGCCCAACGGGGCCTCGGCGAGCGCGTTGGACAGGCCGGGAGGGATCTCGCCGATGGCGAACACGACCCGATCCTGCATCTGCACGATCTCGAACGCCGTCCCCAGCAAGTCGTAGCGGAGCGTGGTGTAGGCTGCGCCCTCGTCGACCGTCCCGCTCGCGCCGCTCGACTCGAGGAGCCGCTGGAAGGCGGTCGTCAGAAGCGGCGGCTCCGGGCTCCCGAGCATCAACACGGCTTCGACGCGCGGAACGAACCCGGACATTCGCACGTCGAACACGCCCAGCGCGACCGCGCCGGTGATGTGGCGGAGCAGATCGGCGATTTCGTCGGCCTGCGTGCCCCGGCCGTATGAGATCCAGCCAGGAATACTCGCGATGTTCGGGCAATCTCGGAGTTCGTGCGGCGCATCGAACACGGCGAGCAGGTCGGCGAGCGCGATGTTGGCACCGGCGAAAAGCGCAGCCTCGTCGGCGTGGTCGAGTGGGGTCGTGCCCATGCCCCGGAACAACCCGGCGGCGCGTTGGGCGGTTTCGTCCGCGAAATGCAGGACATAGGTGCCATGGAAGGCTGTGTCGTCGCTTGCGTTGCGGAAGTTCGCGACTCCGGCCCAGGGGATCGACGACACGACGCGGGCGGCTTCCGCCTGACAGGTCTCGCGCTGTTCGTCCGACGAGTAGCTGCCCTCGAGCCCTGTCAGACCGAGCGCATCGAGCGAGGCGACGTCTTCGGGCGTGGTCCAGAAGATCTCGAGGGCATCTGCGATCGCATCGGTGTCGATGACTCCGAACGACACCGGCACTTCACCGTCGTTCGCCCGCGCGAGCATCGAGCGCACTCGAGGCGTGGCGGCCAGGCTGTCTGCCGCGCCGGAGCGCAGGAACGACGCGAGCCGGTCATCGTCGACGTCGATTCCTTCGATACCCGTCCGGAGGCGGACGATGGCGTAGTCGGCCCGGATCCCGAAATCGACCTCCACGGGATCGAACACGCCGGTACGGAACGAGGTTCCGGCGACGGTGGTCGTTCGCCACTCGACATCGGGATTTCGGGCGACCACGTCGGCGAGGAAAAGGTCGAACGCTTCGGAGTCGGCCAGGCGGAACACCGCCAGGGGAGCGAGCGACGTGGAGAAGACGGCGTAGTCGCCTTCGAGGTCGAGTCCCAGCTGCTCGAAGGTGGACGCGTCGTCGAAGGAGACGCCGACGTAGTGCTCGAGCTCGTCACGTACGCTCTCCATTCCGGGTGACCCGGCAAGCGTCGACCAGCTCGCGCGGAGCGCGTCGGCATCGGCACTGCGGAGGTCGGCCGCGTAGGCGTAACGCGCATCGGCCGGAACGGCGTCGAACGCGTTCGACCACGGGATGCGGTCATTGCCGCCCTGGGCTCCGCCGCACGCCACGGCGAATGCTGCGCCGAGTGACGCGACGATCGAGAGAGGGGGCCTTGGGTTCACGGGATCTCCGGTGTGTTGTCTGAGGCGGTGTGTAGCATGCGTGCGCGCCTGGGGGTAGCGGCGGCGGCGAGTCTTCGATGCGGAGAAGGGCGGCCTGGGCCGGCCGGATCGGCTCGACAGCTCGCCGCTCCGGGACCCTGGCCTGTGCGCCCCGGGTTGCAAGCCCAGCAGGGCGGCGATAGGCTCGCGCATCTCGACCGGCCGCGGGAGCGGGCATTCCCCGAATGGGCGTCAAGACCCTCATAGATGTCTTCGAAGAGCGCGTCTCCGACAGCGGTGACGCCGCCGGCTTGCGCTTCCGAACGGACGAGGGGTGGACGAGTCTGTCATTTTCCGACTGGCTGCGCTCGTCGACGCTGGTCGCTGCGGGGCTCGTTCGTCTGGGCGTCGAGGCCGGGGGCCGCGTTGGGCTCCTGTCCCGGACACGACCGGAGTGGGTCGTCGCGGACCAGGCGATTCTGGTCGCCGGAGCCGTGTGCGTGCCGGTGTACGAGACCAATCGACCGCGGCAGTGTCGACTGGTGCTGGAGGACTCGGGCTGCTCGGTCGTCTTCGTCGAGGATCCGGCGCAGCTCGAAAAGGTGCTGTCCGTCTATCCGGAGCTCCCCGACCTTCGTGCGATCGTCTACTTCGACGAGATCGGTGAGACGCGGCAGCAAGACGGCAGCCGCAAGTCCCTCCGGCTGGAGGCGCTCCGGATCGACGAGCGGCCCCGACCGAAGGTCATGCCCCTGTCCGAGCTCCGCGAGCTGGGGGCGCGCGCACTCGGGGCGGACCCGAACATCGTCATGGAGCGGCGGCGGGCCGTGCTCCCCGGGCACACGGCGAGCCTGGTCTACACGGCGGGGACCACCGGGACTCCGCGGGGAGTGATGTTGAGCCACCGGAACTTCGTGGCCCAGATCGAGGCGAACCGGCTGGCGTTGCCGATCGGCGCGGACGACGAGCAGCTGATCTTCCTTCCCCTCGCCCAGGTCTACGCCCGGTCGATCTACATGACGGGTATCGCCGCTGGCTGCGTGACGACATTCGCCGGTGTGCGGGACCTCGAAGGCGCGTTCCGCGAGGTTGCGCCGACGTTGTTCATCGGTGTGCCGCGCATCTTCGAGAAGACGTTCGAGCGCACGGTGGCAGCCGCCGCCGGGTCGAGTCGGGCGCGTCGGAAGCTCGCGCTGCGTACGCTTCGCCTGGCGGGTCGTCGCTCGCGGGTGCTGCGGGGGTCCGACGACCGGCTCGGCCCGCTCGAGCGCGCCGAGCTCGCGCTGGGCGAGCGGCTTTTCCTCCGTCGCCTCGGCAGTGCGTTCGGACCGCGGCTGCGATTCGCCATCTGCGGCGGCGCCACGCTATCCGTTGAGCTCACGGAGTACTTCCACGCCGCCGGGACCCTGGTTCTGCAGGGCTACGGCTTGACGGAACACTGCGCGGCCGCCACGGTCAACCGCGTCGACGACTTCCGATTCGACACCGTCGGTCGCCCGATGCCCGGCGTCGATGTCCGAATCGCCGACGATGGCGAGGTCCTATTGCGCTCGGCCAGCGTGATGAAGGGCTATTGGAACCGACCCGACGAGACACGAGAGACGGTCGCCGACGGGTGGCTCCACACCGGAGACATCGGCGAATTCGACGGCACGTGGTTGCGGATCACCGACCGGAAGAAAGATGTGATCGTGACCGCCGGCGGAAAGACCGTCGCCCCCGGGCCCATCGAGCTCGCTCTTCGGGAGATCCCGCTGATCGACCACGCCGTCGTCTACGGCGACGGCCGTCCGCACCTGGCGGCACTGATCACGCTCAACGAGAACGAAGTGACGACCTGGGCGAAGTCCAGCGGGCTCGGCGACCTGCCTTTCGACCAGCTCTGCCAACATCCCGAGGTGTACCGCCAGGTCGACGACGCGATCGAGGAGGTCAACCGCGACCTCCCGCGGGTCGAGGCCGTCAAGCGCTTCGCGGTGCTCAGAGCAGACTTCACCCTCGAGTCCGGGGAGCTGACCGCGACCTGGCAGACGCGCCGCAGGTTCGTCACCGAGAAGTACCGCGCGCTCTTGGACGGCCTCTACGACGATCGGTTCGTCTGAGAGCGGCCGGCGCCGGCCGCAGCTTTTTTGCTCTGCGGTCTTGCCGCGTTACGCTGTGGTTCACCTACACGCCCCGAGGTGTACCGTGGAGATCGCGTACGAGTCCGTCAATCTTCCGCTCCAGAGCGGGCGCATGCGTGCCTCTCGCCGGTTCGACTACCGGGTCGACGTGGCGCTCCGGACAGCGGGTTCCGACCGCACCATCGTCCTGGAGAGCGCCGACGTCAGCCAGGACGGGCTTTTCGTCGAGGCGCCGATCCTGCTCGATGAGGGCACGCCGGTCGCCTGCACCTTCGCGCTTCCCGATGGCTCGAACTTCGAGGCGGCCGGACAGATCGTCCGCATCGAGAGCGGAGATCGCACGCGCTCGGGTTCCGGCATGGGGATTGAGTTCGTCGACATCGAACCGATCGACCGGCTGCGGCTGCGCGGAGCGCTCGCGCGCGCCTGACGGAACGGCACACGCCCCGATGATATCGCCGGCCCGGACGCCGTCGTCGCCGGTCGTCTTTCGTTGGGGCCTTGCAAGTCGGACCCGGTAGGGCTGAGATTGCCGGACCAGCTCGACGCAAGGAGGCGCTCGTGCGGTTCGAGAAGTGGCACGGCCTGGGGAACGATTTCGTCGTCGTCGTCGACGCGTCTCCCCCTGCTGCGGGTTGGGCCGGTCTGGCGCCGGCTGTCTGCGACCGGCATCTGGGCGTCGGCGCCGACGGCATCCTGGTCGTGGGCTCCGACCCGCCGACGATGACCGTGTTCAATGCCGACGGAAGCCGCCCGGAGATGTGCGGCAACGGGCTGCGTTGCGCCGTGGCTGCGCTCGCGGGCGCGACGAACGCCAGGTCGGGGCGAACGGTC
Source organism: uncultured Myxococcales bacterium (assembly GCA_964520965.1). Taxonomy (GTDB): domain Bacteria; phylum Myxococcota_A; class Bradymonadia; order REDH01; family REDH01; genus CAZFPM01. Next base: position 26,144 of record CAZFPM010000040.1, on the reverse strand, counting down.
GTGCGAACTGGCGCCGGTGAACTCGAGGCGAGGTGGGAGCGCGAAGGAGACCGGTGGAGCGTGAGTGCGGAGATCGGTCGTGCGTCGTTCGACCCGAGGGATGCGGGTGCGGGCAGTGTCGGTAGGACAGGGCCGGTCGCGGTGGCCGCCGCTGGCGTCGGAGAGGGTCATATCGCCTCGATCGGCAACCCGCACTGGGTCTTTCTGGACCCTCCCGCCGACGCGTCGGTCGCCGTCCATGGGCAGAGCCTGGAGCACGACAGTCGGTTCGAGGCGCGCACCAACGTGGAGTTCGTGCGCCGGGTCGACGACCGACGCTACCGGGTCGACGTGTGGGAGCGGGGCTGCGGCGTTACGCGGGCGTGCGGGACCGGTGCAGCGGCGGTCGCGGCGACGTTGGTGGCGCTCGAACGCGAGCCGGCCGGTGTGCCGCTCACCATCGAGTTGCCGGGCGGAGCCCTGTCGGTCGACGTGTCCGTCGATGGTCGGGTGCGGATCACGGGGCCGGCGAGGCGGGTCTTCGTCGGGGAATTCGAGCTCCCCGCCTCCTGAGCGCGCGTCGTGTCCGCCGGCGATTCGACAGCGACAGCCGGAGCCACGAACGACGAAGGCCGACCCGCGGGTCGGCCTCTTCGGTTCGTCGGGGTCGTCAGCTCACCTGCGACGGTCGCCGGTCTTCTTCACGGCCGGGCGGATCTCGACGAGGCCGCCGTTCGGGCCCGGGACCGCGCCTGCGATCAGGTAGACCGAGTCCTCGCCGACGATCTGGTGGATGCGCAGGTTCTGTGTGGTGACGCGCGCTCCGCCGTGTCGGCCGGCCATCTTCTGGCCGCGGAATACGCGCGCCGGGTAGGCCGATGCGCCGATCGCGCCGCCGCCGCGGTAGGATTCGTGGACACCGTGCGACGCCTTGAACCCGGCGAAGTTGTGCCGGCGCATGACGCCGGTGAACCCGCGGCCCTTGCTGGTGCCGGCAACGTCGATGAACTCACCCTCGGCGAAGAGCGTGTGGTCGATGACCTGTCCGACCTCGTAGTTGTCGAGGTCTCCCTCGGGCACCCGAACCTCGCGCACGACGCGCTTGGGCACGTCGATGTCGGCGGTTTCGAACACACCGATCTGGCCCTTCGTCAGGCCTCGCCAGCGCACGTCGCCGTCTTTCTCCTGTTTGACCGCGTCTTCGTAGCCGAGCTTCAGCGCCGAGTAGCCGCTCTTGCCGGCTTCGCTCTTCTTCTCGACGACGACCATCGGGCCGACCTTGACGACTGTGACGGGGACGCGGGTTCCGCTGTCGGCGAACACCTGCGTCATGCCGATCTTCCGACCGAGAATCATCTTGCTCATGGGAATCTCCTATTCCTCGCGTTCCCTGTAGTCGTATTTCACGCGACCGGCCTGGCGGACGCGGCGAGGTCGCATCACAGGCGAGCGCTCCAGCTAGGGCAGGTCGCCCGCCCTGTCAAGCTCCGATGCCGCCGGGAATCAGAAACGCACGTGGAGCGTGAACTCCTCGCACGCGACCCCGTCGGTCTCGCTGAACACCACGACGAAGAGGGAGCCGTTGGCCTCCCCGTGGCGGAACGCGTCGTCGAGACGCTCGTTGGACGCGATGTCGCGCAAGATTCGGATGGTGCGCGTGGTCCCCGTTCCGACCGCACAGCACCCCGGCGTTCCGTCGACGAGGAACTCCTCCGAACCGCCGGCGCACAAGATCGGCCAGGCCCGCCGGTCGTCGTACTGCCAGATCGCACAGATGTCGTGGCTCGCCGGAAGATCCGACGCCTGAATCTCGGGGATGAGCGGGTCGAAGAAGTCGTCGTTGTCCGTGACGTCCGCGACGAACCAATCCGCGTCGCCCGCGAACTGCAAGGCGTCGTGGACAACCCGCGGGCTGGTGTCGGTGTCTCCCAGTTCGCCGAGATCCACGGCCGTGAGCGCCGAGTCGTTGTCGTCATCGCAGAGGGGGAGTTTGCTGCCCTCGACGCAACGCCAGGTCGCCGGGTGACGGTGGCCGAGGCCCGCGCACGCGCACTCGGCGCCGACCCGGGCTTCGGGATCGCCTCCGCAACCCCCGCACTCGTTCGCGTCTCCGCCGACACAGACCACCGCGTCGGCGCCATCGCACTCGTACGTCCCGTCGCACTCGCCGCAGGTCTCACCGGGCTGTCGGCCGAGCTCGGTGCAACCGCCACAGGCATTCGTGCCATCTTCCAGGCAGATCACGGACTCGCTGTCTTCGTCGCACGTCCAGGTGCCGCAACCGCCGCACGGGGTTCCGGGTTCGGCACCGAGGACTCCGCATCCGCCACACTCGTTCAGCGGGTCGGTGTCGCACAACACCGCCTCGCCGCCCGGGGCGCAGCGGTAGGTGCCGCAGCCCGAGTTGCACGGGTCTCCCGGCTCGGCAGCGAGTCCGTCACATCCTCCGCACGCATTCGGTGGCTCGCCGCCGCAAGTCGGTGTGTCGACGCCGACGTCCGGCGCCGTGTCGGGAGCTTCCACGTCGGAGGGGTCCGGCCCCGCGAGGCACGCGCCGTCGACGCAGACGCTCGACACACAGTCCTCGTCGGTGATGCAGCTCGTCTTCTGTCCGAGAGCACCATCGTCGAACGAGCACCCGGCGAGGAGCAGGGCGGCCGGGATTCCCGCGACAGCGAGTATGAGAGTCAGGCGAGACATCGGGGACCCACCGCGTGCCAAGGCAGACCTCTGCCTACTCGTTCGTGCGTCCGAGGGAAACCCCGAAACGCTCTCGTGTGCGCGAGTGGGCGCGAGCGCGCGGCCTCGGGCTGGGCTGGCCGCCGTCGGTGTGCTCGTCAATCTCGATCAAGCGCACTAGAATAAACGCGCGCTGCGCGGGCGGTCCGTGCGCCGCGACGCCGTGCATCCTCCGCGCGGCCCACGCCACCAGGAGGTGC
>CAZFPM010000040.1:9645-23216 GCA_964520965.1 uncultured Myxococcales bacterium | reverse complement strand
AGAGCCGGGCACGGCCCAGGCGGTTCGGGCATTGGTCAGGCGGCTCCCCACCTGTCCGCCGCACACCGGGGCCTGCCGGTCGCGTGTGACGCGGTCGCTCCGCGTGCTTCGGCCGCGCTGGTCGTCTTGTTGGCGATGGCGCTGCTCACCGGTGCGTGTGGCGTCCCCCGTTCGGCCTGGGAGTTCGAGCGCGAGCTGCTCGCTGCTGACCGCCTCGCCGACTACGGCCACCACGAGGACGCCTACCAGGCCTATGAGGCCCTGGCCTGGCGCAGCCACCGCGAGGATCTGCTTCGCTACATCCAGTTTCGACTCGGCCTGATGCGAGAGCGTCAGGGGCGGTACGACGAGGCGCTGACCCAGTACCGGTCACTGTGGGCCGCACCGATGTCGCTCTACGACGAGGAGGCGGGGCGAGCGCTCCTTCGTTCGGCGTTGATCGCCCGAGACGCGCTCGGCATGCCGGCCGAGGGCGATCGCCTCCTCGAGGGCCTGATCCTGACCCTCCCGAACACGGCGGCCGCCGACGATGCGTTCGTCGAGCTGATCGACGTCTGGCGCGAATCCGGGACTTCGCGGCGCATCGTCGCGTTCACGTCGGAGCACTACCCGAGCTTGGCGAACACGGAGATCGCCGACAACTTCGTGTACTGGACCGGGCGGGTCCTTCAGGACGACCTCGGCGAGCCCGCAGCGGCGCTCGAACTCTACTGGACCGTGATCAGCCGCTTCCACCGGTCGGCACTGGTCGACGACGCGGTCTGGCGGTCGGCCTCCGCGTTGCGATCCCTGGACCGCATCGACGAGGAGTACGGGTTGCTGATGGCGTTCATCGATGCGCGCGAAGTCAGCTGGATCATGGCCGATTACGACTCGGTGTACTACGTACCGGCCCTGTTTCGCCTTGCGGAGATCCACGAGGAGCGTGGTGAGCTCGTCGAGGCGATCGCGGTCTGGCGCCGCTACCAGACCACGTTCTTCCTGTCGCTGCGAGTCGACGACGTCCAGTACCATGTGATGGAGCTCCAACGACGACTGGGCGACATCCGGGGGATGCGGGCCTCGCTGCAGTGGCTCCGCGACGAGCACCCCCGCTCGCGCTACGTGCGGCAGGGAGAGGAGCTTCTCGCCGCGACCGAGGCGGAGGGAGCGGGGGAGGCCCCGTGATCAACGTTCATCGGATCACCAAGTTCCACGGTCGGGACAAGGTCCTCGACGACGTCAGCCTCGACGTCCCCGCCGGTCACCAGCTCGGCCTCATCGGGCCGGGGGGTGCAGGCAAGAGCCTGCTCGTCAAGGTGATAGCGGGGCTGGTCAAGCCCGAGGCGGGCGAGGTGCACGTCGACGGCGAGGCGATCCTCGAACTCAACGAGGTGCAGCTCGCCCAGAGCCGTCAGAAGATGGGGATGCTCTTCCAGAACTACGCACTCTTCGACTTCATGACCGTCGAGGAGAACGTCGGATTCCCGCTTCGGCAGGCGGGGCACGTCGAGGAAGCGGAGATCAACGAGCGGGTCGCCGAGCTCTTGGACGCGGTCGATCTGCCGGGGACGCAACACCTCTACCCGAACGAGCTCTCCGGCGGGATGAAGAAGCGCGTGACCTTCGCGCGCGCCGTGGTCCACAACCCGCCGATCCTCTTCTACGACGACCCGACGGCCGGGCTCGACCCGGTGACTTCGAGCAAGATCTTCATACTGCTCGAGCGGCGGAAGCGGGAGACCGGCACGACCTCCATCGTGATCACGCACGACATCCTCGGCGTTCGCGACATCTGCGACGAGTTCGCCGTGCTGCGCGGCGGTCAGCTGGTGTTCCGGGGGACCCGCGAGGAGATCGAAGCGAGCGAAATCCGCTTCGTCCGACAGTTCTGGCGCGGGGAGAGCGAATGAGGCGCCTGCTGCACGCCATAGGCGGCGCCTACCTCGGGGTGGCGGACGCGGTCGGCGGGATGACCGTCCTCATCCTGCGGCTGGTCGGCTACCTCGTCATCTTCCGCTACGACCCCAAGGAGACGTGGCGCAACCTCTACAAGGTCGGCGTCAAGAGCTTCCCGATCGTGGTGGTCACCGCGATCCTGGTCGGTGCGATCATGGTCATCCAGACCGGTCAGCTGGTCGCCGACTTCGACGCCTATGGTCTGCTCGGCTGGGGCGCCGGATTCGCCACACTTCGCGAGGTCGGCCCGGTCATGATCGGGCTGATGTTCTCGGGTCGTGTCGGCGCGAACAACACCGCCGAGCTCGGGACGATGCGTGTGACCGAGCAGGTCGACGCACTCCGTGCGCTCTCGATCAACCCGATCAAATACCTGTTGGTTCCCCGCTTCATCGCCATCGTGACGATGATGGTGCTCCTGACGGTTATCGGCGACTTGACCGCCCTGGTCGGCGGTGCGGTGACCGCGAGCTCCCTCCTCGGCGTCGAGCCCCAGCTCTTCTACTGGAGCATCGCCGAGTACATCAACCTGTCGGACTTCATCAACGGACTGGTCAAGGCGTTCTTCTTCGGCATCGCCATCGCCGTCGTCAGCTGCCACTTCGGCATCACGACGACGGGCGGAGCCGTCGGTGTCGGCCGTGCGGTGAACAACTCGGTCGTGGCCGCCGCAGTCAGCATCTTCGTGCTCGATTACATGATCACGTACATCCTCAAGTAGATCGTGGCCAATCCCCGCACAGACGACGACTACGTGGTCGAGGCACCCGCCGAGCCCGAGGGGTTCGCGTCGGTGTTGGGGGCCATCGGGGACCCGTTCGTCTTCGTGGGCACCGAGATCCTGAACATCTTCAAGGTGTTCTTCCTGACGGTGTTCTACGTGGTGCGGCGCCCGGTCAGGTGGAGCGAAGTGCTGCGCCAGTGCTTCGAGATCGGCAACCGGTCGGTCGTGTTCATCGCGCTCGTGCTGGGGTTCCTCGGCATGATCCTGATCTACCAGTCCGGGTTCCAGGCTCAGCGCATCGTCGGTGATCTGCAGCTCCTCGGGGCCCTGTACATGCAGATGCTCTTCCGGGAGTTCGGGCCGACCATCACCGCCCTCATGCTCGCGACGCGGGTCGGCACGGGTATCGCCGCCGAGATCGGCTCGATGGTCGTCACCGAGCAGGTCGACGCGCTGCGGTTGAACAACGCCGATCCGGTGCAATACCTGGTGGTGCCGCGATTCCTCGCCAGCGTGGTGATGACGTTGGTGCTGAGCACGCTGGCCATCGTCGTCGCCTACTTCAGCGGCATGTACGTCGCGTTCGTCGTCTTCGGAGTCAATCCGCAGACATTCCACAACACGACGTTCATGCTGTGGGGCGATCTGATCATCTTCACGTTGAAGGCGTTGGCCTACGGCATCACTGTCCCGATCATCGCTGCCGAAGCAGGCCTCAGCGCCTTCGGCGGCAGCGAGGGGGTCGGCTGGGCGACGACGAAGGCGGTCGTCAACGCCAGCCTGGCGATCACCTTCCTCGACTTCCTCCTCAGCGGCTTCGGCTACGTCTTCCTCTTCTCCTGACCGATGATCGAGTTCGTCGACATCCACAAGGCCTTTGGACCGAAGGTCGTCCTCGCCGGCGCGAACCTCCAGGTCGACACCGGCGAGATCATGTTCATCATTGGTCAGTCGGGGGCCGGGAAGTCGGTCCTGGTCAAACACCTCGTCGGGCTGCTGCGGCCCGACAAGGGTCGCGTCATCCTCGACGGCGAGGACATCACCGACCTGTCCGAGCGGGCGTTCTACCGTATTCGGAAGAAGTGCTCGTACGTTTTCCAGAACTCGACTCTCTTCGACTCGATGACCCTGCTCGACAACGTGGCGTTGCCGATCCGGAAGCACCAGAAACTCAGTCTGCGGCGGTCCCGCGAGGAGGCGCTGAAGAAGCTCGAGCTCGTCGACATGCAGGACGAGGCTACACGCTATCCGGCCGACTTCGGCGACGGCATGCGAAAGAAGGTAGCCATCGCCCGCGCCCTGACGATGAATCCCGAGTTCGTCATCTTCGACGAGCCGACGACGGGCATCGACCCCATCTCGGCGAATATCGTCGATCGTCTGATCGCCGACTTGTCGGAACGACTCGGCGTGACCTCGATCGTCGTCAGCCACGATCTGCGCTCTATCTTCGGCGTTGCGGACCGGATCGCCATGCTCTACAAGGGGCAATTCGTCATGGACGGCCCTCCCAGCGCCTACCGGACCACCGACGATCCGATCGTCGACCAGTTCATCAATGGCCGGCCCGAAGGCCCGATGGACGTCTGAGTCGCCGCCACACGCACCGGACTCAATGCGCCGAAAGGAAACCGCTATCGAGGTCAAGGTCGGAGGGCTCGTCCTCCTGGCGATCGGCGTGTTCGTCGCGTTCGTCATGGTGCTGGGGGACTGCAACTTCAGCCAGGGGTTCACCCTCTACGTCGACTTCCAGAACGCGGCCGGGCTCAAGCCCGGTGCGCCGGTGCGGCTGGCCGGGATTCCGGCCGGTTCGGTGCGAGCCGTTAGCTTCGAAGGCGGAGAGGTCCAGGAGATCACCGAGGGCCTCGCACGGCCGGTCTACGTCCGCGCCACGCTCTTCATCGAGGAGTCCCTGCGGGAGGCCGTCCGCCAGGACGCCCAGTTCATCATCACGACCCAGGGCGTCCTCGGTGAGCCGTACGTCGAGATCACGAGCACCGATCGGAGCCTGCCCGCAGCAGAGGACGGCGCCATCTTCATGGGGACCGATCCCCCGCGCATGGATATGCTCCTCGCGTCGGCCTACGGCACGATCGAGGGTATCCGCGAGCTGATCGATCGGCTGAACCAGCGCGGGGACGATCCGATCCGCATCGACGACTTCATCAACAACATCGCCGACCTGGCTCGCAACATCGACGACCGGGTCGTGGAGAACCAGGAGGAGATCGACTCGATCTTCTCCAATGTCGACTCCATCGTGGCTGAGATTCAGGCCAACGAAGACACGATCCCGAACATCCTGACCAACGTCGAGTCCGCCACCGGCGAGTTCGACCGACTCGGACGCTCACTCAACCGCGGCGTCGGCGAAGGCACCGAAATCCGGAGCATCCTTCGCAACGTCGACGACGTCGCCGAGGTCGCCGCTCGAGAGGTCGAGCCGACCGTCGAGAGCATCCGAGAGGCTGCCGACGCGGCCGAGCGCATCCTCGCCGGGAACGAGGAGCAGATCGGCTCGGCCATCGACAACGTCGAGGTCATCTCCTCGAACCTCGTCGGTGCGTCGGAGGATGTCCGTGACATGGTCGCGCGGGTCGAAGCAGGCGAGGGCTCGATCGGCCGCCTGCTTCGCGACGAAGAGATCTTCGAAGATATCCGCGAGTTCGTGCGAGAGCTCAAGCGTCGCCCCTGGCGGATCATCTGGAAGGAGTAACCGGGGGCGTCCCATCGGCTGGCCGGGCTCGGCCGGGGCGCGCTCTCAGTGGCCGTCGTCGTGCGACCCACCGACCGGACCGGGCTCGGGGGCGGCGGGTCCGTGCGCGTCGCCGTGCCCGTGCCCGTCGTTGGAGATCGGACGTGACCCGGTCTCGATCCACGTCTGCATCGTGTCGATCGACGCGTCGAGAGTCGCCCTCCGGTGTGGATCGGTCGTGAGCTCGGACGCCTCGGTGTACGCCCGGAGGGCGAGGTTGGGGTCCTCGAGGAAGTCTCCGGCGACCGTACCGAGGCGTTCGAGCACGCGCGCTCGGATCGGTGGCGGGAGAGGGCGCTCGGCAAAGCGCTCCAGCCACTCTGCAGCCTCGGAGGTCCGTCCGCGGGCGACCAACGTGTCCGCGTGCAACAGCGCGGCGGGGACGAAGTTCGAGTCGATGTCGACCACCCGGGCGGTCATCCGCGAAGCGCGCGCCTGCCGCTCGTCGATCTCCTGCGGGTCGCTGCCTGCCAGACGCACGTAGTGGTTGGCCAGGAAGTAGCGAGCACCGGCAGATGCGGGCCGGAGATCGATCGCCGCCTGGAGGTGGGCGGTCACGCCATCGTGGCTTCGATCCGCACCGGGTACGAGCGCCTCGGCGACGGCAGCGTTGACCTCGGACTCGAACCGCTGTTGGAGGCGGCTCGCGGTGTTGGCCTGCTCGGCGGCCTCTTCGATCATCCCGTGGCCGAGGAACACCGTGCTCGCGGCGGCGGGGATGCCCCAGCGAAGCGCGCCGACCTGAGACCCGACCGCAACCGCGCAGGTGATCGCGAGGGGCACCGCTATCAGGGCAAAGGGTCCTGGGTCTTCGGATGGGGTGTCGGCGTCCGCAGTCGGGCGCTCGGCCAGCGCCAATGCCAACAAGGAGCCGGCTGCCGTCAATCCGGCCGCTGTCAGCAGGCCCGGGCCGAAGACGAAACAAAGCCCCACCGCCAGAACTCCCGCCCCGGCCAACGCCGATCGCTCGGGGGCGAATTCGTCGCGACGAATCGCGAGACCCAACGCCAGGAGGACGAAGAGGGGAACCGTGAACCCGAAGTCGCCGGCGAGCTGCAGCAGGGGGGAGGGGCTTCGACGTGCCGTCGGGACGCCGTCGGTGTGCGCCAATGCGAACGCGGAGTCGTAGTCGTGGTGGCGAGGGAGCTCGCCGAGGAACGCCGCTGCGCCGTGCCCGAAGGGTTGGCCGGCCATTGCATAGGCCAGACTCGACTCGAGATAGAATCCGATGGCGCCGTCGGCCGAGTAGGGCCAGTCTTGACCCGACTGCGCAAAGGGCACGCGGATGGTGTTTGCGTCGAACACGCGGTCGGCGTCCGGCGCTGCGTCCAGCGTCACGGTCGACGCGAGGACGGCCGCAATCACGGGGGCAGCGAGCGCGACACGGGCGGTGGCGAACGACGGAGCCGCCGCGCATGCAGCGACACCCGCCGCACCGACGAAACCGATCAGCACCCACTCGCCGGTCAGACCGAGGCCAACGGCCGACAGCAGCAACGCGAACGCCCCCGCGATTCGAATCGATCGGCGTGAGTCGATCGCGAGAACGGCCCCGGCCAGCGCAGTCAGGCCGAACCAGACCGCGGCGATCTGCGGGTCGTCGAAGGTGGCGTGCATCCCGGCGGTCGAAGGCGTCGAGAACGGGATGGCCTCCGGAACCGCCAGTCCGACTCGCTGAGCGACCGCCGCAACCGCCGCGAACGTCGCTGCGACGGCGAGGCCCACGGCGAGTGCGCCGACGATCCGGGCACCCCGCGGTGCCGCGACCGCGGCCAACACGAACGCCAGCGGCAGGGACAACCGCGCGACGTGGTCGAATGCTTCTGCGTGGCCGGCGATGAATGCGGAGACGGTGACGAACGCGACCGCGCAGGTCCACGAGAGGGCGACCGCGGCCGGACGCCGCCGGACCAAGGTCGTCCCACGTGCCAGCGCGACGAGACATGCGCCGATGACGGCCGCAGCGGCGAGAGCGCCGAGCGCGGTCTGGCCGACATCGTAGCGGGGAAGGCCGGACAGCGCCGCCAGCGAAGCGGTCCACACGAGGACGACGATCGCGGCTTCGACGACCGCGGCGGCGATCGAACGGTTCGGGCGAGCGGATTGCGGGTTCATCGGGCGGTCAGTCCGTCGGGTCACGGCCCCCCGGAGGCGCGGAGGCCTCGGGAGGCGAGGACGCCCTAAATGGTGCGTGGACGGCGGGGCTGTCAAGGTGGAGGCGTTGCCCGTGTGGCCTGAGCCGGGGCGGCGCTCTGCCGAGGCTCGTGGGGGCCAGCGCTCGCCGGATCGACCGTCGCCGCGGCTTGAAAGCGTTTCGCCCTCGGTCTAGGCTCCGCGTCCACTGTCGGCCCCGACCGTGCATGACCGATTCGAACGAGCTGGAGCTCCAATACCTCGGCGAGCCGAGCCCTCGGCGTCCGCTGACCGCATTCGTGCTCGGACTGATCTGTCCGGGGCTCGGCTGGGTCTACCAGGGGCGGCTTGGTTTCGGCCTGCTGGTCAACTTCGGTGCGGTGGCGCTGTGGGCGGCATTCGTCGCTGTCTGGACCGCCCGGAAGTTCTTTCCGTCGTTGCCGCTTGGCGCGTTCGCCGCCGGGTGGCTGGTGCTGGTGGCGATGGCGGCGCTCGACGCGGCACTCGCCGCCCGACGCGAGGGCGCCGAGTACGTACTCCGCGATACCAACCACGCGCTGGTCTACGCTGCGGTGTTCACGTTCTCGTTCGCGTTGCCCCTCGGAGGCATTTATCACGTTGCGCTCCACGACCTCTGGCGGGTCGTTCCCGTCGCCGATCAGTCGATGTATCCGACCCTGGTCGCCGGCGACCGGGTACTGGTCGATGTCGCGGCATTCCGCGGGCGATCCCCGGCGGTGGGCGAGATCGTGCTCTACGAGGAGCCCGGCGACGACGGCGCTACGCATTTCGGCCGTATCGTGGCCCTGCCCGGCAGTCAGGTCGTGGTGGGAGGCGAGACCGTCTTCGTCGACGACGCGCCTTCGTTGCAGCGGCCGATCGGGAACGACGAGCTGAGCGCACTGCTTTCCGTCGCGGGTGCGGTCGAGCTCGACGTCGCCTACCTGATCGAGTCCCACGGTGACGTCGTCTACCCGGTCGTCACCCCGCAAGCGTCGCTCGACGCCGGGCCGGCGGCCTGGGAGGTCGACCAGGATGCGTACTTCCTGCTGAACGACAACCGGGCCGACATCTGGGACTCTCGCACGCACGGACCGGTGCCCCGGTCGTCGATCGTCGGGCGCCCGGTCTTCGTCGGATACAGTCTCCCGGCAGGTCACTCCGACGGTCTCCCCTTCGCCGTGCATGCGCTTGCGCGTGTCGGACGAGGGGAGGACGGCTTTCGGTCACAGCGCGAGGGGCGTCGGGTCCAGTCACCGGAGTATTGAACTGGAGGCCCGGCGCGGACCAGGTAGGTCGGAGACCCACGACCGTTGGCGTTCTTGCCCGGTCCTGCGGGGGGTGTAGCATCGGGCACTCGGGTCGCCCGTCCCCTCGACGACGCCACGCATGATCGACAGTCTCACCGCCGAACTCGTCCAAAGCGGCCTGGTGAGCCGCCAGGACCTGGACCGCGCACTCTTCGAAAAGACAGAGCACGGCGGTTCCCTGGCGGTGAACCTCGTGCTGCTCGGCATCATCGAGGAAGAGGCGCTGGCCGAGTTCTTCGTCGGCCACTTCGAGATGCAACGGGTCTCCGGCGCGATGTTGGCCGCGGTCGACATCGCCGTGTTCGAGCGCCTCCCGCTCGAGGTGATCTACGAAACCGGAGTCCTCCCGCTGGCAGTCCTCGATGATGACCGGCTGATCGTGGGCGTCATCGACCCCTCCGAGGAGGCCGGCATCGACGAAGCGCAGTTCTACGCAGGCGTCACGCTCGAGAAGCGCGTGCTGACGGTGTCGCAGCTGGCGCACGCGTTCGAGCGATTGCACGGAGAGCACTGGAAGATGCCCGCTGCCGAGATCGCCGCGGTGCAGGCCCGCCTGGCTGCCGAGCGCCAACGCATGGACGAAGACCTCCAGGAGCTGTTCAGCACGATGGCGCGGATCGAGCCGGCGCTCGAGCAGGACATCCGGCGGCGGACCGGGGCTTACGCGTTGCCCCCAGCGGTCGACTTCGAGGTCACGGCTTCGGCCGGCGCCATGGTCGACGCCGACGGGCCGACCATCGACCTCGCACCCTCCGAGCACAACGGCCCGCCAGGCGTCGACCCGGACGGACCGACCGTCGATCTGCCGCGGAGCTCGATCACGGGGCGGCTCGAGGTCGAGGTCGTCGACGAGGCTGACGGCCCGGTGGTCGAGCTGGTGTCGAGCGGGGCGAGCCAGCGCATCCACGTCGAGGTCGTCGACGAGGTCGACGGTCCGGTCGTCGAGCTATCGCAATCCGGGGAGCTGGAGCGGCTCACCGCCGCCATCGACGACGCCGATCACCAGTCCCCGCCTGTCGAACCGAGCTCGATCGAGATCGAGCCCGTGGCCGATGCCGACGGTCCGGTCGTCGAACTGACCCCGAACGAGGCCGGGTCACGCCACCCCGCACCCGCGCAGCCGCGGGAAGCGACCCTGGACCATCCGGCCTCGGGCAGTGCACGCGAGGATCATCGGAGCGACTCGACGCAGACGCTCGGCTCGCGCACCTCGCCTCCCGACTGGTCGCCACCGCCGACACAACACGAGGGGCCCGATGACGACGATGACGACTGGTCCGGTCCCGGCCGCGCCACCACCGTCGATCTCGCGCCGTCGCCCGGTCCCGCGCATGCCGATATGACACCCGCGGTCGCCGTACCGGCGGTTCTCGGTACGACCTCGAGCGGGGATTTTCGGCCGGAACGGATGTCGCGTGCGGACCTGCCCATCGTCGATGACGCCGGTCGGGCGGGCGGTTTGGAACGACTCCCTTCGGGTGGCTGGGATGTGCCTCCGTCGGGCCGCGAGGAAGCGGCTTCGTCTCCGGCATCCGCCCGCCCCGAATTCCTGACGCCGGCCGGCGATGCGACCACCGGAGCCGCGGAGGGGCGCTTCGCCCCGGCCGGCGAGTTGGTCGCGGCGATGGGCGAGCCGGATGCCCCCACCATGAGTGCGGTCGCGCTTGCGATGGCTTCGCTGGAGTCGGTCGCCGACCGCGACGAGGTCGCGCGGCAGGTCTGCGAGGCGTTGTCGTTCGTGTACCCGAACGTCGTCCTGCTTTCGCCCCGCCTTCCGAACTTCGTGGTCTGGGACGCAGAGCTTGCGCACGGAGCCGAGCGGTCGCGTGGACTGTCGTTCGCCAGCGAGCCGGGCAGCATGTGGCACCACGTCACGCGGCAGCGGATCGCCTTCTTCGGGTCGCTACGCACGAACGATCCGCTGCGCGTGCGCCTCGGCGCGGGCTTCGGTCGCGAGGCGTTGGTGATTCCCGTCTGCATGAACAAGCGCACGGTCGCGCTCCTGGTGCTGAACTCCGGGCCGACCACTGCGTTGGCCCCGCCGGGGCCTGGATTCGCGGACCTCTCGGACGTGATCTCGGCGGCCCTGCGGCGGGTCATTCTTCGGGGCAAGCGGTCGCCTCGGCCCGTTTGACACTGCCGACGGGCGGGGGGTATCGTTCCGTCGTTCGGCCCGAATCAGCTCGTTCGCCCCGTGCCCGATTCCCCAGTGCAAGTCGTGCGGATGGTGTCGCGCATTCGTCTGGCGTTGGTCACCATCGCGGTGGTCGTGTCGGCTTGTGGCGGTCGGCAGCGGGTCGACAACCCCGAACGAACCGCCGAAGCGTATGCCGACGCGGTCGTCGCCGGCGATTGGGGCGAAGCCTATCGCCTCCTCGACGACCATGCCCGCCGCGGGATGACCGCCAGCGAGTTCCGCGAATACGCGCAACGGCACGAGGCGCTCATGCAGGCGCAGGCCGTTGCGATTCGCGATGCACTCGCCGTCTCGGCGCCGCGTGTGAGCGCCGAGCTTCCCGTCGACCGCGTGCGGTCCGTCGAGCTCGTGTACGAGGACGACCGGTGGCGTTTCGCGCGCAACGTGCCTCTCATCGAGGGCAGCGACGACCCGGTCTCGTCCATGGGCGCGCTCGCGGCCGCTCTCCAGAGTGACGCGGTCGCAGATCTCCTGGCGATGCTCAGCGACGACCTCCGAGCGCAATTCGTATCAGAGATCGCCGCGATCACCGACGCGCTCACCGAGTTCGAAGGGTCCGAGGTCTCGGTCTTCGGCGACTCCGCCTCGGTCACCATCGGCGAGGTCACGATTCGCATGGTGAGACAGGACGGCTCGTGGAGGGTATCCGCGGTAGAACAGCCGTACGTCTATGATGACTACTACTACGAGGAGTGGTAACCGCCCGGGGACCCACAACCTCCGCGATCACCCACCGACGTTCCCTCCGTCTCGCACGGGGGGAAGCAAGGCCCCATGAGCGCAGAACGCCAAGAACTTCGAAAGCAGATCGACGCGCGACCCGATGACGCCGCGGCGCGGCTGCGCCTGGCCGAGATCCTACTCAGCGACGGGGAGCCCGAGGCGTCGGTACGGGAGCTCCGCTCGGTGGTTCGGCTCCAGATGCACAAGAACCAGTTCGCGATGGCGCTGCGGGCTTGTCGCATGGCGCTGAGCGTCCAGCCGAACAACGTCGAACTCCGCCTGCTCCTGGCGCAGCTGCACGCGCGCATGCCCGAGGCCGACGAGAGTGGACGCGCCGCGCGGCCGACCGGGGAGTGCATGGTAGTCGATCTGGCGCCCGATGCCCGGCTCGAGGAGGTCGACCTGGTCGAGGCGGTGGCGGTGATCGACATCGAGGCGGCCGATCAGATCACCCGTCCGCTCATGCCCGCGATGGGGGAGGAAGAAGGCAGCGACGACCCCGCAGCGGGCAGTGCGATTCCGATCGACGACGCCGACCAGCTCGTCGAAGTGTCGGCCTCCGAGGAGTCTGGCGCCGACCCCGCCGCAGACAGTGCGATTCCGATCGACGACGTCGACCAGCTCGTCGAAGTGCCGGCCTTCGAGGAGTTCGGCCACGAGATCACGCGGCAGACCGGCACGGTAGAGGCCGCGCAGGATGCAGAGCCGCCGCCGGACCGGCGCCGTTCCGTAGCGGAGCGGCTCGCCGGCCCACCCGCCGATCGCAACGTCATGGGCGCTGTCGCGACGGCGGTCGATCCGGAGCGCCTGCCGCTGCTCGCCCTGTTCCGGGATCTTCCACAGGAGAGTCGCGATCTCCTCGTCGAACGCGCGGAGCTGGTCGAGTATCGCGACAACGGCAGGTTGGTCGAAGTCGGCGAGCCGGTCGACCGCTTGATGCTCCTCATCGACGGCGTCATCCGCGTGCTGAACGACTCCGCCGCCGGAGACACGACCGATGTCGCGGGTTTCCGTACCGGGGAGTTGATCGGTGAGTTCGAGTTTCTGACGGGCGCACCCTCGCGGGTGGCGATTCAGACCGAAGGCCCCGCGAACGTGATCGAGATCCACCGTGCCGACCTCGATCGGATGCGGAAGGAGGACGCGACGCTCGACGACACAGTGGAGCGGTTGCTCAAGGAGCGCATCGTCAACGACCTCATCGACCGGTCGCCGGTTTTCTCGTCCCTCACCGGCGAACAGCGCGGGGAGTTGGCCGAGCGGTTTTTCCCGTTGGCGGTGGGACAGGGCGAGGTGCTCCTCCGGCAGGGAGACATCAACCGGCGGCTCTTCATCGTGAAGACCGGCGAGCTCGTGGTCGACGGACGCGGAACCGGCGGCGCGGGTCGCCTGTTGCTGTCGAGCGGAGATTTCTTCGGCTTCGTGTCCACGGTTCTCGGGCGTCCGGTGCAGGTTGCGGTCGTCGCGGCGGCTCCGTCGAGCCTGCTGGTCTTGCCCGAGCAGGAGGTCTATCGCCTCGTGGCTTCCAACAAGGGTGTGGCCCGGGCAGCGCGACGCGAGGCCCTCGAGCGCGGGGACGCGCCGATCAGCGTCCACACCATCGGCGGACTCGGAGGATTGGCGATTCGTCATCCCGAGCCCGACTGACCCTGGGAGTCGAGAGCGGAAGCGGGGGCCGGGCAGTCGCCCCGAGTGCCGGCGGCTGTCGGATGCCGCCACGGGCGGGATGCGATGGTGAGCGAGGCCGGCCCCGGGCTTTCGGATTCTTGCCCCCGAACGGCAGTTGTCCTA
>CAZFPM010000040.1:5533-9635 GCA_964520965.1 uncultured Myxococcales bacterium | reverse complement strand
GACTACGTTGCGCTACACCAACGAGACGACGATGGACACCGAACGCCGGACCTCACCTCGCACGTCGATCGACATCCTCTTCAACGCCTTCCAGGCCGGATGGTCGTCGCTGTGCCTCGCCCTCGACGTCTCCGAAGACGGAATCGGCCTGCAGCGGATCCAGGACGGGAGGGAGACCTCCGGCGACCAGATCGATGTCGAGTTCCAGCTCCCGGGCGACGACGAGGTGATCGTTGCCACGGGGACGATTCGGTCGCTGGCCGACCGGTATCTCGGCCTGAAATTCGACCGGATCTCCGATGAGGACCGCCGCCGGATCCAGCTCTTCGTCGCCGCGGCCTGAGCCGCCGAAGCCAGTGCTTCCGGGGGACTGTCAGCGCGCGCGCCGCGCCGCGATGAACGAGATGATGGTCGCCACGGCGCCGTTGGCTCCGAGCCAGAGGCGGTCGACAATCCCGGCGCCTGGCACCCAGCCGACATCGGCCAGGGGGACGACCGCCTCGGCGATCAAGTACGCTGAGAGCCCGATCATCGCGCCGAACACGACGCCGGCCACCCATCGGCGGCGCACGGACCCGAACAGAGCGTAGACCGCGAACACCGGCGCGGCGCTCATGGCCAACGCCGAGGTGGATACGCTCCCGAGCCCGAAGATCGCCGGCCACTGCACGACCGACGTCGACAGTCGCGCGAGTCCGGCGGCCGGTACGGTCAGCAGGCCGGCGACGAGCGCGAGGACCGACAGGCCGGTAGTGCAGACGACGGCGCTGGTGACTACGGCGGCGCGAGACATCTGACGGGCGCCGCCGTTCCGTCCGGCGAGCGCGATGCCGAGCAGGGCCAGAACGACGGCCAGCGCGGCCCGCGGTGCCTGGAAGTGCGTCACGGGGTAGGCCGCGGCCGCTCCGGCATCGAGAAGTCCGGCACCGTAACGGTCTCTGTCGTAGGTCGGCACCGACACCGAGGCGGTCTCCGCGAGGACCTCGGCGACCCGGTCCGGGTGCGATACTCCGAGCTGATGGACCAGCGCCGCGACAGCGGCGGTATGCGGGCTCGCCATCGACGTTCCCATGTAGAGGGCGAATTCGTGTTCGGCCGGATTCTCGCGGGTGAGCGTCTCCTGCATTACGCCGTCGGGGCGTCCGTCGTCGTTCTGGTCGACGCGGGTGTTGCCGCCCGGAGCGGCGATGTCGATGTAGCGCCCGTAGTTCGAATAGAATGTCGTCGTCCGGTCGTATTGGGTGGCCGACACGGCGACCACGTGCCGGTAGGCGGCCGGGAAGCTGGGCAGTGACCATCCCGAGTTTCCGGCGGCGGCGATCACCGTCACCCCTCGCCGGTGCGCGTACGTGACGGCATCCTGCATCACGCGGGACGGCAGTGGGCCACCGAGCGACATGTTGATCACGTCGGCGCCGTTGTCCGCCGCGAACCGAATGGCATCGGCGATGTCCGCGGTGGACCCGCGTCCCTGACGATCGAGCACGCGGAGCGGCATGATCGTGACCCGCGGGGCTACCCCGGCGACTCCGTAGGCGTTGTTGGTGGTCTGGGCGATCGTTCCGGACACGTGAGTGCCATGGCCGTGCTCGTCGAACGGTGCGTCGTCGTCGTCGACGAAATCGTAGCCGGGCGCGAACTCCGTACCGGACAGGTCACGAACCTGGCGCAGGCGCCCGCTCGGCGCGTCGGCGAAGGCGACGCCGGTGTCGATGACGGCGACGACCACTCCACTTCCGTCGGCTCGGACCCAGCCGTCTTCGACCCCGATCTGGTCGAAGTGCCATTGGAAGGGGTAGAGGGGGTCGTTCGGCTGGGTTGCGCGGGGCTCGGCCTCCGGATGCGTGGGGATCGCGTCGTCGTCGAGCGCAACTACGTATTCCGGTTCGACGAACTCGATCCGCGGGTCGTCGGCGAGACCGCGGGCGACGGCACGCGCGTCGGCGGTCGGCAGCGCGACGCGATAGAGGCCCTCGCGCAGGGAGTGGACGCTGTTCGGCGCCGTGCCCTCCGGAAGCAGCGCGAGGATCTCCGAGCGCTCTCGGCGGTTCAGGTCGTCGGAGAGATCGACGAGGAGCGTGACCGTCTCGGCGCCGGGCCACGTCGCCGGGCCGTCGAACGCGGCGAGCTCGCCGGTCCGTGTCGGTGCGGCGAGGCGCACGGCGAGGATCAAGGCTGCGGCTGCGGCCAGGACGACGAAGAACTTCCAATCGGGACGTGGCATGGCGCTCCTGAACGGCGACGACAATCCAATCTGCGCACGTTTGGGGAACGGTACAAGTTCGCGGACGGTCTATCGGCGGACAGTCCGCAACCGCCGGATCGGGGCGGAGACCGCTGGGACACGAAGCGTCCCGGACCTCGAGGTCACCGCGTGGGGTCGTCGATCAGCGTGACCTCACCGGTGTCCAACACCCGCACCTCGGATCGACGCTCGTCGGTGAGCTCGACGAGGAAGCGTCGGACCTCCGGGGAAGAGCGGAGGAGCGCGCGCGCGCTGGGGGACTCGATCAGGCAGAGTTCCACGGGGCCGTCGGCGACGACGTCGAATGCGGCGCCACCCCCGGTGAGGACGTCGAGCTCCCCGAAGAGTTCCCCGACTCCGAGCCGAGCGATCTCCTGGGGCGGCTGGGTCTCGCGGTCGATTACCGCGACCGCCCCGGCGACGACGATGAACAACCCGGCGACGCTGTGCCCGGTGTGGATGACCGCCGAGTCGGCGGCGGTCACGCAGCGCATGTTTTCGAGGAAGAAGGTCCGTCCCTTGGCGTCGAGTCGTCGGAAGAGCTCCGACCGTCGGAGGGCGCCCGCCACCCGTTGCCTGCGCCCGAGTGACGCGAGCGCGGGTGCCCCGCCTCCGGCGCGCAGACGGTGCCAGGTGTCATCGGGGAGCGAGATGAAGCGCGTGGGGACGCTGGCGACAGGACCTTTTTGAGAGGTGGGGGGTACGAACGCCGTGCCGGGGGTCGTTTGGACCTCGCCCATCGGCGTAGTGATGGCGCCGGTCAGAATCCAACCTGCGGCGTTGCCGACGGCGGTTCGGAGGGGCTTTCCGGTCGGCGCGATTCGGATCTGGGAGCTGCGCAGGCAATCGCGGAGCTCGTCAGCTGGAAGCTCCGCCAGGATGGCGACCGGAAGGAACGTGCTCGGCTCCGGGAGGGCGGCGCTCGTCAGTCGCGCGATCAGGCCCGCGACGGACGGCGGCGGCGAACTCACATCGGCGGGCCGGGTGAGGTTGGTGCGGGCAACGTCGACCGCTTGCTCGCCGAACCCGCGCTCGGCGACGGCCTCGAACAGGGACTCCCAGTGGTCGTCGGCGGTGAGGCCGGCCGCTTCCAGACGGCGCAGTGCGTCGACGGCGGCAAGCAGGTCTCCGGCGAGCGAGGCGCGCTTTGCCAGGTCGAGCAGAAACGCCGCGCAACTGTCGTCGTCCCCCTCGAGCCGGGCGGCGAGTGCCGCGTAGCGATAGAACTCGAGGCACTCGGCATCTCCGAATCCGGCATCGCACATCGCGAGGACACGGTCCGGCACCGCGCGCTCCAGCGCGTCTTCGAGAGACCGGACCTGCGGTGGAGCGAGCCGGATCACCGGATACACGCGAGGGAAGCGAATCGAGGCTCGAACAGTCTACGCGGGGGGTGACCCCCTCGCAACTACGCCGATCTCCACGCGCCCGACGGCACTCCGCCGTCTCCACCGCGTCCGCCCGTCTTCTATCTTCGGAGCTTTGATGCTTGACCCAAAACGTGCCATGCTCCCGCCGAATTGGTGTCCATCGTTTCCGTGCCTCGCCGCTCCAACCGCCGGGGCAGCGATTCCCTCGTCCCATCGCAGTGATCCGCTGCCCCAATTGCCACTCCTCGACCGATCCGGCGCAGGAGACGTGCGCTCGCTGCGGCGCGGCGATCCCCGCTGGTATTCGCGCGCCCGCGCCCGAGGGGACGGCCTACGGAATGCGGCGCCCGTCGCCGGGTGCCGGAGCCGACGGGTCTGCGGCCGACACCCCGGACGTGCCCACCGCATATGGGATGCGGAGCCCGCTCCGCGGTGCGGCGGCCGACGACCAGCCCCACATGCCGGGGGCCGCACCGGAACCGCCCAA
>CAZFPM010000040.1:0-5523 GCA_964520965.1 uncultured Myxococcales bacterium | reverse complement strand
CCAAGCCGATCGCGGAGGACGAGTTCGACAACTCGCCCGGGACGATGTTCGGTGTGCCCTCGGTGACCGCCGATTTCGAGGGTTCGAGCGAGCCCGAGCGCCCGCACTTCGCACCGCTGAAGACGTCGTTTGGCATCCATGTGCTCGATGACGATGGCTTCGTGATGCCGCCCGGAGGACCCAAGAAGCCTCCGGCCGAGGAAGAGCCACGGCCGACTGGCGGTACGCTCGTCGATGTCAGGCGCGGGCCGTGGGCACCAGGCACGCCGGACGTCGACGTCACGATGGTCGGCGCACAGATCACGGATGACCAGCTCGCGGCGGCCGGCGCTCGCAGGCCTCCGCCTGTGCCTGAGCCTCCGGACAGCACTGCGCTGGGCGCGCGGATCACCGGCTCCCAGCCGGCGGCGCCCGACACGTCCGAGCCCCGACCGGGCTCGATAGTGGCGGCTGACAGCACGGCTGTCGGCGCGCGGATCACCGGAGAGCACTACGCAGCGAACGAAGTCACGGTGCTGACGCCGTTGCACGATCGCGACCACGCCGGCGACCCCAGCGCCGGCGCACCGGGTGACGAACATACGCTCGTGGGGGTGGCGCCCAACGGCGCGGCCCTGCCAGAGGGGCCACCGGCGGTCGAGGCCACTCCGCCGCAGGATGACTGGCTGGAGGATATCTCCGATTACTTGAAGACCCGGGCCGACGACATCGAGGCGATGTTCGATGCCGCCGCGACCGACGCGACGGAGACGGGTGCACCGGCGCCGACCGCATCCGGCGCCCGTGCCGGAGACGCGCCCCGACGCGTCTCCTCCGACGCCGGCGCCCGCCGGCGCGGCGCCCGGGTTCGGCATCATCAAGCGCCAGAAGAAGAGGCCGTCCGCCGAGCGTTCCGCCCCGCGGGTGGATGCGCACCGGGGTGCCGCACCGGCCGGTTCGCCCCCCAACGCCGCCGCGAGTGCGCCGCCCGCCGCGAATGCGTCTGCCGCCGTGAGTGCGCCGCCCACCGCGGCTCCGCCGCCCGCCGCGGCTTCGCCGCCCGCAGCAGCGAACGGCTCCGCGGCCCCCGCCGAGGCGTCGCCGGGCGATCGGGTCCGGGTGCCCGCCCAGCCCGCGCGTCCGCGACCTGTCGGGGCGCCGATCCCGGTAGGCCCGCCGAAACGTCGCCCGTCGGGCGCGTCTCCGGCGGTCCCGCAGGGCGCCGGAGCGGCGCCGACCCCGGTCGCAGTCGGCCCGGCCGCGCAGGGTGCACCCTCTGGTGGCGCCGCGGACGGTCAGGACGTCCTCGCGCGGATCGACGCGGTCCAGCAAGAGGTGCCGAAGCCGGAGCCGGTCAAGAAGCCGCTGGACCCGACCGTCGAGATGTATCTCGACCCGGCCCTCATATCCGGGCCGTCGTCCCCGGTGAGAGAGCGGGCAGAGAAGAGCCTGGATTTCCTCGTCGAGGTCGAGGAGTTCGATCCGATCCGAGCCCGCGAGGAGATGCTTGCCGCCCAAGACGGGCGGGCCGCACCGGACGCGACGTTGGCGCTCGGTACCGGCCTGGGCGCAGGCCCCTCGGTCGCTTCGCGGGAGGTTCCGCTCGCCGAGCGCGGGCTCACGCCGCCGGATTCGCTCGTCGTCGACGAAGGCGACCCGGCTGCGTACGAATTCCTCGACGGGTCCGCCCCGCCACCGCGGGCCGAGGACTCCGGCGACCTGTTGTCGATCGCCGACCGGTCGGGTCTCCAATCCGTCGGCGGTCCACGCCCGCAAGCCGGCAAGTCCGGTGTTCGCCAGGTGGACCCCGAGGAGGCGCCCGCGCAGAGTGACCGGTTCCTGTATCTCTCCGTGCTGCTGCTCGTCGTCGTGATCGTCGTGTTGGGGTTCAAGATGTGCGACGCGATGAACCGCTACCCCGACGCCGATGTGGCGGGTGGGGAAGCGCCGGCCGCCCCCGTCGAAGCCCCCGCCGTTACGGAGTAGGCGCGTCGGACGACGGGCCGACGTCGAGCTCGGCGCAGATGGCACCGGCGGCTCGAGCCGCTCCACCGACCGCCGCTGCTACGGACTGGTGGCTGCTCGAGCAGACATCACCGGCCGCGAACACGCCGTGCATGCGCGTTCGTCCGTCGCGGTCGACGAGAACGTACCCGTCGGGATCCAGAGCCTCCGCGGGCACGCCGTCCGGGAGCGCGGCTGAGACGCCGACCCGCACGAACAAGCAAACGACGGGCAGGGCGCTGCCGTCGTCGAGATCGATGCCGACCAGCCCGCCGTCGTCCGACCGCAGTCCCACGACGCGGCGGCCCGGGCGGAGCCGCGCCGCCGGGTGGGCAGCCAGGCGGTCACGGAACCGTCGCTTTGCGCGGAGCCGGTCCCGGCGGTGGACCAGGTGAACCGTCGAGCACCGGTCGGCGAGGAGCAGTGCCCCTTCTACGGCCGCGTCGCCGCCGCCGACGACCGCGACCTCGCAGCCGGCGTACCGGGCGAGGTTGCGGTTGACAGAGACCTCCACCCCGCGCCCGGTCAGTGCGGCCTCGTCCGGTAGGCCAAGCCGTCGCGGACGCGTGCCGGTGCAGAGGAGGACGCGCGCGAACGTGGCCGACACGTCGCCACCTGGCCCGCTCAAGTCGCAGACCACTCCTCCCGCACCCGGCCGGAGGCTGCTCAAGCGGCTGTCGGGCTCGGGGGCCACGCCGACGCCGTCGGCGCTCTCGGCGAAGCGTCGTGCGAGCGTCGGTCCGTCCATCGGCGGCAGCCCGGGATACTCGTCGATCGTGTTGCCGACCCGGCGCAGCGTCCCGCCCAACGACGAGGTCGCTTCCAACCAGCGGAACGTGACCTCCTGGCTCTGCAGCCACATCGCGGCGGCGATCCCGGCGGGACCGGCCCCGACGACGAGGACCCGCGTCGGCGTCGCGCCCATCAGCCGAGCAGGCTGGCGGCGATCTCCCAAGCGCGCTCGCCGGCGAAGCGCCCGCGGCCCGCGATCGCCGTGGTCGTGCAACCCGGCGGCGTGCCGGTCAACTCCATGCACATCTGACGCGCCGTCGACGTGACGACGATCCCGGCGGGTTCCAGCTGATCGACCATCGCGTCGGCGACCTGCGCGACCAGTCGCTCCTGGATCTGCGGACGGCGAGCGATGGCCTGGACCACGCGATTGATGCCGCCGAAGCCCGCGATCCATCGGTCGGGCAGATAGGCGATGTCGATCGACCCGAAGAACGGCGTCATGTGATGGGCGCACAGGCTGTGGAAGCCCAGATCGGAGACGATGACGAGATCCTCGCTGCCGTCGGCTACGGGCATCCGCGACAGCTCCGGGACGTCGGCGTCGGTGCGAAAACGCTCGCGCAGCATCTCGGTCACGCGACGCGGGGTCTCGCGTAGCTCGGGATCTCGCGTCTCGTCGGCACCGATCGCCCGGAGGTAGGCCGAGAGCAGGGCTTCGGGGTCGGTGGTCACGACGGCTTGCCGGGGTCCGGTTCGAGGAGTCCGGGGATCGTCGGGGTCGTGCGTCCCGGCACGCGACCGAGATGCTCGAATGCCCGCGGCGTCGCTACCCGACCGCGCGGCGTGCGCTGGATGAACCCGCCCATGATCATGAACGGTTCGAGGACGTCCTCGACCGTGTGGGCCGCTTCGCCCATCGCTGCGGCGATGGTGTCGAGCCCGACCGGGCCGCCGTCGAACTTGAGGACGACGGCCTCGAGATACCGTCGGTCCATTCGGTCGAACCCGAGCGCGTCGATCTCGAGCTGCTCGAGGGCGTGGGAGGCGAGCTCGCAGTCGACGAACTCCATGCCTTCGACGTCCATGTAGTCTCGGACCCGTCGCAGGATGCGATTGGCGATCCGCGGCGTACCACGACTACGACGGGACATCTCGTTCGCGGCCTCGTCGTCGACGGTCATTCCGAGGAGTCGAGCCGAGCGCAGGATGATCTTCGCGAGGTCAGCCGGCTCGTAGTACTCGAGATTCTCGACGATGCCGAACCGCCCACGCAGAGGCGAGGTCAGCAACCCCGTTCGGGTCGTCGCGCCGACGAGCGTGAACCGCGGGAGTGCGAGTTTCAGGCTCCGCGCGTGGGCCCCGTCGCCGATCATGATGTCGATGTGGAAGTCCTCCATCGCCGGGTAGAGGTTCTCCTCGACGACCGACGCGAGTCGGTGGATCTCGTCGATGAAGAGTACGTCGCCCGGCTCGAGGGCGGTCAGTACTCCGGCGAGGTCCCCCTTCTTCTCGACCGCGGGGCCGCTCGTCGTGTGCATCTGCACGTCGAGCTCCTGGGCGAGGATTCCGGCGAGGGTGGTCTTTCCGAGGCCGGGAGGCCCGCTGAGCAGCACGTGGTCGAGGGGCTCGCCGCGCATCTTCGCCGCCCGGACGGCGACGCGCAGGCGCTCTTTCGCCCGTGTCTGGCCGGTGTAGTCGTCGAAGGTCCGCGGCCGCAGCGCCGGATCGAGCCGGTCGTCCGCTTCTTCGGACTCCGGATTCAACACTGGGCTGTCGAGCGGCATCGGCGACGAGGCTCTCGTGGGCGGCGAACCGGTAAACACCTGTTCAGGACCTTAGCAGAGCCAACGCTTCCTTGAGAAGAGCTTCGATGGACGCTCCGTCCGCCGCGGATGGCTCCAACGCCGTGATGACCGTGTCCGATTGCTTCTGCGTGAAGCCCAGGTCCTGCAAGGCGCCGCGCAGGTCTGTCAGGGTGGCCGACGCGTGGGGCGTCGTCGGTCCACCGCCCAGGTCGAGGTCGCCGAGTTTGTCGCCGAGCTCCAGGGCCACACGCTGGGCGGTCTTCTTGCCCACCCCCGCGATGCGGGTCAGTCGCGGCACATCGGCCGTCGTAATCGCCGACTGCAGCTCCGCGGCCGTGTAGACGCTGAGCGCGTTCAACGCGAGCTTCGGGCCGAGACCGCTCACCCCGATCAGGCGGCGAAAGAGCCGCTTCGCGCCGTGGGTCTGGAAGCCGTAGAGGACGATTGCATCTTCGCGCACGTGCGTGTGCACGTGTACCTCGGCCGGCTCCGCCACCGGGGGCAACGCCTGGAGGGCACGCAAGGACACGCGCACTTCGTAGCCGACCCCCCCGACGTCGATGACGACCGAGTCGATGCCCTTGTCTGCGATGAGACCCTTGAGCCGAGCGATCAACGTGGGTTCCTCGTGAGCTGTGGGTTGCGGTGCATGTGGCAGATCGCGATGGCGAGGGCGTCCGTCTCGTCGTGGCTGCCACTTGCTGTGACGCCGAGGAGCATCTCCACCATCGACCGCACCTGCAGCTTGTCCGCCCGACCGCGCCCGGTGACGGCCTTCTTGACCACCGTCGGGGCGTAGTCGGAGATCTCGAGTCCGGCGTGGGCGAGCGCGAGCATAGCAGCGCCGCGGGCATGGCCGAGCTTCAGCGCGCTCTGGGCGTTCTTCTGATGGAAGATGGCCTCGATCGCACCCTCGGTCGGTTCGTGTTCGCGGCACATCGCGGCGATGGTGCCGTAGATCAGCACCAGGCGCTCCCCGAGCGGCCGATCGCCGCACGCG